>NZ_BAAARW010000001.1:0-427959 GCF_039532545.1 Actinomadura vinacea
TCGCGGTTCAGGTATTGGTGTCTGGTCCGGGGTGAGTGATGGAACGTGAGCAGGCACGGTCCGGAGTGATCATTAGGGTGTCGAGTCCTGTGATCCCCAAGAGAAGGCCGTGCCTGCCCCGCCGATTCTGGAGCGGAAGGCCGGCGAGCGGCTCAATGGCGGCGTATGGCTTGGGAGCTCTGCCTGCCGGCTTCTCCCGGGCCAAGGCGAGGGACCGCGCGGTGAGCGACGAGTGCGGACGGAGGCCAGGTCAGCGAGGAGGCGGCGTGCAATTAGCGTGCAACTAGAGGCGGTGATCTAGGGTCAACCGCGGTCACTCACGGGACGGCTGGAGGGCAGGTCGGCGGCCATAGAGGGCATGATCGGTTTGGTTCCCAAGCTGACAGCGCGGGTTCGATTCCCGTCACCCGCTCCACCACGAAGGCCCAGGCCAGGGACATGTTCCCCAGCACTGGGCCTTGATCGTTTCGGCGCTCCGACGCCGTCGGGCCATTAGCGTGCAATTAGGCCACCGGCACCAGCGCCCCGCCGCGCCCTCGTCGTCCTGGCCGTGCTCGGCCTGAACCAGCGCGTCGAGACCATCGGCGATGGCGCGGTCTCCATTGGCTGACCGGTGCTGGTAGCGCAGGGCGGCCGGCTTGTTGTCGTGGCTCATGCGCGCATCAGGTTCTTGGTCGAGACGCCTGGCCTCTTCCGCGAGATGGGGCGCCGTGGGGCCCGGTACGGCCTGGAGGCGATGTGCATCGGCGGCGACCAGGGCCTGGCGGCGGTCTTCTAGCGCGTCGGTTGGCAGACGCGTCCGCCGCTCAGGCCGGCCGGTTCGTCTTGGTCAGAGGGTGGGGTTGATGACGAACATTCCGCCCTTCTGGGAGACGGCGGAGAGCTTGGCGGCGCTGATGGTGTGCTTGCCGCCGGTCGCCTTCCACGGGTCCCAGACGGTGATGGTCTTCTTGCTGGCGTTGTAGCCGTACACGACGATCGCGTGCCCGGTGTGGTTGGGGAAGCCTTGCTTGGTGTTCCAGGGCAGATCGTCGGCCCATACGCCGAGGACCGTGGCCCGGTGCAGCACGCCCGCGTCGTACCTGACCTTGGTCAGCAGTTTCGTGCCGGTGCTGATGTCGTCCCCGGTCCGGTAGGCGAGGTGCTTGGGCTTGGCGTAGGCGTTGAGCACCGGGAGCGCCTGCCTGGCCGTGGTGCCGGGGCCCGCGGTCTTCATCTTCTTGGCGAGCGTGGCCTGGCTCACGTTGACGCCGAGGGTGCGCAGGCTGATCGAACTCGACGTCGGCACGCACCAGTTGTTCTTGCTCTGGTACTGCCCGGTGATCTTCACGGTGTACGACCCGGGCGCGGCCGCGGCCTGTTGCAGGGCGGGCTGGCTGCGGGGTGCGGCCACGGGCTCGTAGGGCATGCCCTGGGGAATCGCGGCGGGCTGGGTGGGCAGGGCCTGGGCGGCTCCGGCGGCACCCGCCCGGCCGCCGTCCCGGGCGCCGTCTCGGGCGTCGGCCGTCGAGACGACGATTCCGGTCGCGACGGCGGCGGTTGCGGTGAGGGTGGCGATGCCTCCGGCGATCCAGCGGGAAACGGGCACCTGGGTACTCCTTGTGGTCGGCGGGTGATCGAAGTGACTCGGCTGCTGGATGAGACGCACCATGATCGCCGACGGTTTTGGGGGGATCATCCGAAATCTGTGTTCATCGGATCACCATCGATGTCCTGACAATGACCCGGCCGGCCCGGCGCATAAGTTACCGTCGAGTAGTATTCGGACCCCGGATGAACCACGATCGGACGCGCACCCTAACCTGCCCGCCGGCGCCCGTACCTTCATGAGGTCAACAAGTGCGGCGGCGGGCCATTAGCGGGCCATTAGCCAGAGGGAACAGGGGTCATTCACGGTCACTAGCGGCACCGTGGTCGGCCAGGTCAGCGGCCCTGGAGGGGGTGACCCGGTTCGATTCCCGAGTTGACAGCGCGGGTTCGATTCCCGTCACCCGCTCCAGCATGACAAAGCCCCAGGTCCAGAAGCAGTTTCCGGATGCTGGGGCTTCGCCGTTCACAGGCCTTGCACACCTCGCTGTGCCCGCTACGTGCCCGATCCCTCCTCGGGCCTTTGGACTTCTTCCGCTGCTTCTTGATCTTCTTCAGCTCACGTCTTGTCCAGCGTCGAGGCGATCTCACGATCACGCTCACGCCGCGCGTGAAAATAGAACTGCGCCGGCCCGCGTTGAGGAGTGCCCCATCCGGCTCATCATCTCGGCGGGCGAGGCGCCCGACTCGGCGGTGTAGGTGTGCCCGGTGTGCCGCAGGTCGTCAAGGGGCGGCGGCGCTCGCGCCGCCGGGCCGCGCACCGCGCCACCGCCGCCTCGCGTCCGTGTGCCGCTCGCCACGGGGTCCGCGCCGCCGCCCTGAACGAGCCATCACGTCAGGGTCGCGGGCCGCCGGCCAGCGAGGGAAGCTCACCCCTCCAGGTGCCTACGGCATTGGACGGCAGGCCGCTCGCGAGGTTACGGAGTGCTGTCTTCCAGTTGAGCGTGCGTGACTGGGGAACCCCGTGCTTTCCCAGACCCCTCCTGGAGTTGGAGCACTCATTCGCGCGCATCTGTCTGTCACGGGGTACGCGCCGTTCGCGCGAATTAGCATTCTGGAGCGATGCGTGTCTGTTGCGCCCAGCGCCAGGCAGAGGTCGCCACCTCTGCGATCTAGATCGTATGCGGCACAGTGCCGGGCGGATGTCACGGATGACGGCGATCAGGGGAAGGCCAGCAAGTTGGGCAGTGCTCGCGGGGCGTGGGCAGAGCCCCGAGTCTCAGGCGTTGTGAGGCCGACCTTGTCATTCAAGAGTGAAGCGGCCCCTCCGGGGCGAGGAGCCGCTTACGGGTTGGGGTACCCGGCTTCTGCTATCGCCGACGCCGGGCAAGGGTGAGGGCCACGGCGCCGAGGGTCATGCCTATGGCGCTGGTGGCGATGGCCACGAAGTTGTAGCCGTTGAGACCGTTGATGGCCACGCCTTCAAACCCGAGAACGAAGCCCAGGAACCCGAGGGAGAAGCCCCAGGCGCCGATGATCGTATCGGTCTGGGCAGGGGATCGGGTGTCAGTGGCAGGGCTCATGAGGGTTCTCCTTTGAAGTGATCGTCTTACCTTCAAGATCCACCGTCCGGGCAGGCTGATCGATGTCAGCGCGGTGGCTCGGACCGAGCTGGAGCGGTGACGGCAACAGGAACGAATATCAGCGCACGCCGACGGACATCAGAGCAGGGCAGCGCGTTTGCGGACGCTGATGACCTCAGCGCGGAACGACCATAAGGATGCGGTCGGACGGTCAGGGTTGCTGGGCGGCGCCACGTACCAAGATCCGGAATATATGCGGGAACCCGTCGGAGACGTTGAGGACGTCGACCGGGAGCCTGTCCAGGTCAGCGCGGAGGCAGCGCCGAGATCCATAGCGGTCTGTAAAGCCGTTGGCCGTGCCCGTTGCGTGCCCGTTAGGGCGGGCGCTCATGGGCGCGTACTCAACGGGGAGGTTGACGCGTAGGGCCAGGTCAGAGACGCCACAGGTGATCGCCGATCTTGGATGAGTTTCCCAAGCTGACAGCGCGGGTTCGATTCCCGTCACCCGCTCCACAACGAAGGCCCAGGTAGGGAGTACATCCCCGTTAGAGCCCTGCAGGAGCCCTCTTGCCCTTAGCGTGCCATTAGGCCACCGGCACCAAGACGCCCGCCGAACCGTCATCATCCTCGTCCCCGTCCTGGTTTTGCTCGACTTGGACGAGCGCGTCCAGGCCGTCCGCGATGACGCGATCCTCTTGGCTGATCTGTGCTAGTACCGCAGCGCGGCCCGCTCGTTGTCCAGCTTGGTGGAGACGCCCATGTCCGCGGTGAGCTGGTTACCCGTGTGCCGGAGGTCTTGGAAGTGCAGGTTCTGTACGAGGGGCTAGACATTGGTGACACCGTTCCAGAGACGTGAAACGGGTGGCTGACCGCCGGCAAGAAACATTGCCGAACCTATCTGCCTCACCCGACGCCGCGTCGACGTCCTACACGCGATGCTCAAGAACGGTACGACCTACCGACCTAAATCCCTCAGCAGCTTGATGAGCCCGATGGGGTCACCCTTCCGCTCCAGGTACGCCGTCCCTAGTCCCAGGGGTCGCGCCCCGAGGTACGCGGCCAGTCTGGTGTAGACGTCGGCGTCGTCGGGCACCGCGACGACCGGACCGAACGGGCTCTGCTCGCTGCGGGTCTCAGGCGGGGCGAACCTCGGAAACGCCTCGAGCGCCTGCACCGCGAGCTCCGGGTCGAGTTCACTGAGCCGTCCCGTGGCATGGGCGAGGTCCCAGGAGTGCACGGTGAACTCGTGGGTGTAGGCGTCCAGCGCGACGCGGCCTGGCAGCGTGGCCCACGGCAAAGTGACCATGCGGTCGAGCATCGCATCGTCGGTCCACACCCGCTCAACCTCACCGCGAGCTTTGCTGAATGCGCTGATCCAGCCGGTGTCGGCGACATCGTCGATCACGTCTGCAACATCGGAGACGTCGCGTCCGGTGCCGACACCGGCGAGCTTGTGCAGCACCGCGACCATGTGCCCGACCAGCGCGCGAACGTCGTAGTCGGCGCACGGTGTGCTGTTGCCCAGCTCGTCGGGACGTACCGCCGCGACCTGCTGCTCGGCTTGCCCCACCGCCAGGGCGAACAGCGGGCGCGGATCATGGATTGGCCGTGTTGCCATGATCGGCACCATAGAAGGGCGCACCGACACCGGGGTCGTCGGAGACGCTCATCGCCGTTGCCATGTCCTCGGGCGCACTACATCCTGATCACACACGGTCACGGCCTGATCGTCGGACGTTAACCGACCGGCCACATCGCCTATTGATCGCGGTCCTTGTTCTGCTCCTGCGTCAGTTGCACTGGTCCGAAGGTTCTGACGTACTGGCGCTGTTTCTGGTCTTTCACCATGACGCCTAGACGGGTCAGTTCCTCGCGGAGTTCTCGTACCTCGCCGTCATCGGCGCCCTTGTCTTCCAGTGGTTTCTGGCGGGCTTTGAGGAGGGCGTTCGCCTTCTCCGGAAGCCGGGGAGATCGGGGACCCAGCGGCGAAACTCGTCCTTGTAGGGATCACCGGCCCCCCGTCGAAACCGATGCGAATCCTTTCTGGCGATACCGCCCCAACCCGGCGAGCAACCTCCTAAGGCGTGCGGGACACCGCAGCGGTTGCGCGGCCATGGCCGTAGACGGGTGGAGTCGTATCCCCAGCCAGCGTGCAACTGGTCCGCCCGACCCTACGAATGTCGTGCCCATCCCGACTTTGGTAAGTGAATGATCAGTCCTTTTGACGCTGCCGCGCACCAGCTCACCCCCGGTGAGATGGACGGCGGCGATGCGCCAGGCCGACAGGGCCGCCATCGCGAAGACGACGAGACTGCCCGCAGATCATGTCGCCTGCGGCCCTTGAAAGGAGTCCGCCCATGACGACTCGACCGACCAGAGCAACCTATCAACGCAGTGCCGCATCGCCCTCCGACCGTGTGACCAGGCGGTTGCTGGCCTGCGGCGCAATCGGTCCCCCGCTATTCCTGAGCGTGATCATTATCGAAGGTGCCCTCCGGCCTCACTATGACCCGGTCGAACAGATGAGCAGCGCACTGAGTCTCAGCGACCGAGGATGGATTCAGATCACCAACTTCGTGGTCACCGGGCTTTCGATGATCGCCTTCGCCGTGGGACTGCGACGGGCACTGCCCTCGGGCCGTGCCTGCATCGCGGGACCGCTGATGTTCAGCATCTTCGGCGCCGCGCTGATCGGCGCCGGAGTCTTCGTCGGGGATCCCTCCGACGGTTACCCACCCGGGTCGCCGTCCAGCCCCGATGCCGCCACGACCTGGCACGGCACCATGCACAATGCGGTTTCGACCGGGGTGTTCCTCTCGCTTGCAGTCGCATGCTTCGTGTTCGCCAGACGATACGCCGCCAAACCCGGACAGCGTGTGTGGGCCCTATACTGTGCCGCCACAGGCGTGGCGCTCCCAGTCCTGCAGCCTCTGTTGAACGTGCTGACGCCAGGCACCGAAACCGGCAAGGGCCTGATCCAGAAGGTGACGATCGCCGTCGGCTGGGGCTGGATCACCCTGCTGGCCACGCGGCTGCTCCGCAGACACCCCGAACCGACGCAACACCATCTCGACCAGGATCAGGCGCCGTTCATCGCGTGAGTCGACGCTGGCAGACTTCCGATGGCGCTAAGCCGAACGCGCGAGCCTTCACCCGAGAGGAGCCCCAGCCCGCCACGCTGCCGGGGTAACTCTGCACCCTTGCGGCGAAGCGTTTGACGGTTGGACGTGCCCAAAGTGGGGGCTGCTTCGCAGCCCCCAGCCCCCCGCGAGCCGGAGCACTCATCCGCGCGAAACTGTCTGTCACACCGTCTCGCCGTTCGCGCGGATAAGCACTCCGGAGCGAGGAGCGCCCGCGCGGGAGGCATGCGGACGGAGCTACGGTGCAGGGGAGAGCACCCAGGTCAAAGCGCTGTTCCTTGGGACTGCTGTGCAGCAGAAAAGTACAGCAACACCAGCACAGAACCGCTTACGCGATCTACCACCAGCACACGTCACGACCAGGGCGAGAGCCTAGATGTCCAGGATTGCCGGTAGTTCGGATCCAGGGGGTCAGGTCGCTGGCACGGCTGTTTCAAGATCATGATGTGAGGGCGGGTGCCGGGTCGGTCTGGGAACGTGTCCGGGCCTGGAGGAACCAATGCGCGGCGATCAATGGGATGACGCCGACGGGGTACCAGGCAACATCAATGAGGTCGAACTGGGCGCCCAGCAGTTGGCGCGCGAACCAGCTGCGTTGGGAGAGTGCCGCAGGTATGGGGGTGAGCTGTGCGAACTCGATGAACCAGCAGTATGCGACCGCGGCACTGCCGGCGGACAGTGGGGAGATCAGCGGCCGTAGGCAGATCACTATCGTGTAGACGATGGCCGCGGACAGGGCGGCGCCTGAATACTGTTCGATGGGCCCGTCCATCGGGGCACGGATTGCGAAGGCCGCGCCTGCAAAGCCAGCTGCCGAGACCACCATCAGCAGCCGAATCCAGCGCACTGCGAGCGACATGACGCAATAGTAGGTGACAGCGCAGCCAAGGTGGCAGCTGGTCTGCTGATCTTGGACGGGCCTCAACCGCACCGTTTCCAATGCCGAAACCGCGACCCGATGGGTCTGTCACTCGGCGCGAACGTCGCCAAGCAGCGCGTCCAGGCCAGCTGCTCGACGAGATCCTGACGTTCTTCGCCCTAGTCCTCGTCGAACACCGCTGTCGTCGTGCCAGGCGCGAGATGTTTCCACCGAGAGTGTCCGTCCGAGTCCTGTCTGGTCGCTGGGTCCCGCAGCAGAACGGCACGAATAACGGCTTGTAGCCCGAGGTCAGCATCAATGATGCGTGACGGCAACCCTGACGGCAATGGCCACCAACGGGCACCGCGGACGCACGTCGGGCACCGTCTGACCTCGGTCGACGGGTTGGGCGCAGGCCGGTTGCCAGGTCTGATAAGCGGAAGGTCGCCGTTCGGTGCAGTCCGCCGGCTGAGCGCTCCAGCGTGCGGTTCCGTGCGAGATGGCGAACCACGGCGGCCAGAGAGTCAGCAGGCCAGGCGGTAGGCGGCGAACGATTAGCCATGGTGATCTATCTTGCGGATCGAAGTACCAGCCCGGAACCGTTCGTACATATAGGCCTACCCTGCCGGGGTCGACTGGTTCGCCGCTCTTGCCGAAGCCGACGTTAAGGTCTCCCGGGAGGTACTCCGTGCCGCATACCGCGAACCAGCCACCCCGACCGATCTCGCCGACCTCTGGTCGGCCGGACCGCCTATCGGTGGACCCGGAGGCCCTGTTCGTCTACGGAAGTCTCCAGTTCCCTGAGGTCCTGTTCGCCCTGATCGACCGGGTACCCGACCACCGGCTTGCCACAGCCGAGGGCTGGAGAGTCGCAGCCTTGCCCAACGAGGTCTACCCCGGACTCGTCCCAGGGGAGACCATCGCCTGCGGCTACCTCCTCACCGGTCTGGCGCCGGAGGAGTGGCGGCTCCTGGACGCATTCGAGAACCCGCTGTACGAGTTGAAGCGCGTCGAGTTGACCGACGGCGCCCACGGATGGGCCTACGCCTGCACACCCGAAGAGGTTGAGCCGCACGATTGGTCAGCCGAAGACTTCGAGGCCCAGCACCTACCCGCCTACATCGAACGCTGCACAGCATGGCGCCGCCGCTACGAAGCCCGAGAGCAAGTCAGCTAATCCACCAGGCCAAACGCCTCTAAAACTGACGATCATCGTTGACACCTGGGTCTCCGGCGCACTACGGAGATCACCGTGTCCAACCCCAAACCCCCGTTCGATCGGCCCCACCCCCCGCTCGATCGTGAGGCCAAGGGTCGCCTGGCCGTCATCCGCCACGTCGAAGAGGTCACCGGCAACGTCGCGCAGACGTGCCGGTACTTCGGGATCAGCCGGCAGGCCTACTACATCTGGTACCGCCGCTACCAGGCCGAGGGCGTCGAGGGCCTGCGCACCCGCTCCAAGCGGCCCAAGACCAGCCCGAACGCCACCCACGTCGAGGTCGTCGGGAAGATCATCTACCTGCGGCAGAACTACCACTTCGGGCCCGAGAAGATCGCCATGTACCTCAAGCGGTACCACGACATCACCATCAGCAAGTCCGGCGTCTGGCGGATCCTCAAGCGCCTGGACATGGGCCGCCTGCCCGCCTCCCAGCGCTACAAGCGGCACGACAAACGGTGGAAGCGCTACGAGAAGCAGCTCCCGGGGCACCGGGTCCAGATCGACGTGAAGTTCATCGAACCCATCGCCGGGGTCACCACCGGCCGCCGCGGCGGCCGCAACAAGTACTACCAGTTCACCGCCATCGACGACTGCACACGGCTGCGCGTGCTGCGGATCTACCCACAGCTCAACCAGAAGACCGCCATCCAGTTCCTGGACTACGTACTGCAGCGGTTGCCGTTCCAGGTCGAGGTGATCCAGACAGACAACGGGGCCGAGTTCCAGTCGGCCTTCCACTGGCACGTGCTGGACAAGGGCATCGCGCACACCTACATCAAGCCCCGCACCCCGCGGCTGAACGGCAAGGTGGAGCGGTCGCACCGCATCGATGCCGAGGAGTTCTACAGCATGCTCGACGGCGTGCTCATCGACGACGCGGAGGTGTTCAACGACAAGCTCCGCGAGTGGGAGGACTACTACAACTACGATCGCCCTCACGGCGGCCTCGGCGGCCAGACCCCTTACGAACGCCTCAAGCAGAAGACCCAGGCCCAGGCGTAAACGATCACCGTCGGTCGCACACCAGGCCAAACGGCGGCCGGGCAAACGAGACCGGTCACCCGCTGACGGGGTGGGAGGCGAAGGTCGTTCGTCCAGTGGGGAGCCCGGCGGCAACGCGCCGGAGTCCATGAGGCCCAGGTCCATCCGCAACACCAGGTCAGGGGAGAGCCGGAGGGCGGGAGGCCACTGGTGGTGGGCCTGCTCCGTTCGCCGTGCTCTCTCTCCACATCCGCTGGACGGCCTCAGACCAGGTCCCCCCGAAGATCACGACTTGCGGCCGGGTGTTTAGACTCCTTCCCGTAATTCACTCCAGAGCCGTTCCCGGCTCTCGACTCGAGTTGCACCCGGATACCGGGCGCAGCCGAGGAGCCGGGACACGAGACTCCCGGACTCCTGGTGCGCCCACGCATCAGAAGGGACTCCGGATGGAGACCAACAAACAAGATGAACGCGCCGTGCCGGACACACCCGGCGACGACGCTGATACAGAGCCCAAGATCGCTCCGATGCTGGTGCTGGCCTCGCTGAGCCTGGGCCAGCTCAGCAATGTCATCCTCCTTGCCACGGGGGTGCTGATCGAGCAGGGTTCCGTCACGACCGTGTTCCTCCAGACCGCGTTCACCACGATCCTGCTCTGGTTCTTGGTCCGGCCAAAGCGGAAGGCCGGCTGGTCGCTGTGGTGGAGGGGGCTCCTGTTGGGGAGCAGTAACGCCGCGAGCTTGGTCGCATTTCGTGAGGCCCAGTCCATCGCGCCGTACGCCACGGTCACGTGCACGTGGCTCGTCCTGGGTCCCATGATGGCGGCCGGCTACAGGATCGTGCGATCCCAAATGTGGCGAGCCCTGGGCTGGCTGGCTCTCACCCTTCCCGGCACCGTGTTGGTGGTGGACGGGCTCAAGCCGGCCAGCATCACCGCCCTGCTCTGGGTCGGAGTGACGGCCGTGACCTACCACATTCACGTCAAGATCAACTCCGGCCTTCCGAAGGAGGACATCGACACCTGCAGCACACTCGGCAAGATGACCAACATGGTGGTCGTCACCGTTCTGCTCCTCTCTGTCGAGGGGAGCGGGGCACTGCTCGGCATCGACTGGAAGGCACTTGCGGTGTGCTCGGGGGCGGCGGTGCTGTTCGTCGGTTCGACACTCCTGATGAACGCCGCCTGGAAGACGGGACTACACGTCACGTCACACGCCATGCTCATGCCGGCGAAACCGGCGCTCAGCCTGCTGCTCGGCATGATCGCGGGGCAGTTCCTGAGCCTGGCCAACTGGCTCGGCATCGCGCTGGTCACGGTCGCCGGCTGGGGCTCCAAACGAACCCAGATCCGGGACCAGACGAAGAAGGGGAGGCGGCCCGGCTTGGGCTGATCCCTTCACCCGCGGCGGGGAGGACTCCTCCCCGCCGCTCTCCTGCTTTGAGGCCATGCCTCGACAGCACCATTGTTCTCGGCATACAGCCCCATGCCGGGCCCGCACGCGCTGATAGGACGACGTGCGGCACCACATCACCGTGCTCAGCGGTGGCGGCGCCCGGCCGCGTCGGCGAAGTGCGCGTTCGGTGGGCGCGGTCAGCCCGGGGGAGTCGGCGGACCGCTACGTCGACGAGTGTGGACGAAGCCGCAGTCGCGGGATTCCCAGCCGGTGGTTGTTGTCGCCCAGTACGACCAGGGCGCCTGGATCACGGGGTGCGCAGGCAGCCGACACGGCGTCGGCTGACTCCCACCGGTCGCGCCTTCGAAGGGCCTACGGCCATCGACCGGCCTGCGGTAGAACCGGCAGTCCGGCTGGTCTCCTTCACCGCCCGCCGCGCCTGCTCCGCCGGCCACCGCAAGGAAAAGCACTCAACAATATCGAGGTGCAAAAACACGCTCTCGCCAGGCCCGCGCTCTCGCTTCTCCCCAACGAAGCCAGTTGTGCATCCTCGCGTCTGCACACGCGTGGGGCGTCGGGTCCGGCCATGACTCAGGAGAGTGCGCAGGTGAGCGGTTGGTCGAGGGTTGGACGTGCCCGAGTGGGGTCTCGCGACCCCCAGCCCCCCGGCGAGCCGGAGCGCGCGTCTGTGACACCGTCTCGCCGTTCGCATGGATGAGCACCCAGAGGCGGCGCGTGACCGTCCGAGAGGGCGATGGCCTAGCCGTACTCCGCTGCGAAGACTTCCATCGCACGTGCGATCTCGCCGGCCACGTCCGGATCAGTTTCCGATTGCGCCATCCGCTCCAGGAACTGTCGAAGCTCCGGCCAAGCCGCGTAGCGCATGGCCCATACCGCCGCGCTCCGGACTCTCGCCTCACGATGACCGATCGACTCGCGGATCCTGTTCAGAAACTCCTCGTACATGGACCTCGGTGCCCCGACTCCGAGTGCGAGCACCGCTTTCGCCCAGCCCGCCGGGTACATGTTGACATCGAATTCCTCTGCCAGAGCCTCTAGAGACTGGACGGGCAGGCCATCTTCGATCCGCCGTGCGAGTTTCGCCGTAGCCTTTGGGTCATGGTGCTGAACCACCATGTAGAGGACATCTGCGAACTCGTCGATGACGAAGTGGACAGTGTTTCCGTCGTTCACTTCCCATCGGGCCTCGTAGAACACACCTCGTTCAGAATCTCTCGGCACATGCCCCAGGTACGTCCAGCCCTGGCGCTCGGCGAAACCCCAGATGTCCGCGTCGACGACATTGGACCGGAGGATGAGCCGTCGGCTTGAATGCATCGCCATCCCCCCTCTACGGCGCTGTCAGGCACAAAGGGTCGGAGAAGACGGCAAACCTCCCTGGCACATCGGACCTGCACCACGAGCGCAACGCAACGACGCCTGCCCGCTTCTTTGCTGGTTGAGACGGCGCCACGGCGGCCGCACCTCGCCCTCTCCTGACCTCGGCTGGGAACGAGTGCCGATCTGCACTGGTGGCACTACCGGGATCACCCGCCGTTCGAACTTCGCATCGAGCAGCGCAGCAACGATGTGCGCCTTGGCGAGGGTAAGAACCGCCATGACCCAAGACCATCAGCTTGGGGGGTAGTTCGAACTCAGTGGTGACAACTTGTGAGCTGAGCTGTCGGAACTGGGCGATTTGATCGCTAGATCGGGCTTGAACTCCTCGATGAGGATGCTGGACGTGTCCAGGCCGCTCGCGCGCAGCAATAACTCGTGGGCGATGCACAGGTGCTTCTTTCCCCTATACCTGCGATCCAGCCGGGTCCTGCGGGCGTTATAAGCCGAGTTGTTGTTCATGATCCACTGCCCGGTCGGTCGTTCACAGGAGTCTTTCTCCGCCCACAACTCGCCACCCATCCGGGCCGGCGGCCGGAGCATCTTGGGCAACCAGCCGTTCCATCCTCCCGCCGCCAGATCAGCATGCTTGAGCCCGTGATCGATCCTTCCGCTGCCCGCGGGATGAATGCGGCGGGGGTAGAGGCTCACATACGACGGGTCCTGCTCGGGCGCGAGCCGGAAGTCCCCCTTGGCGTCGACGAGCCACAGATAGGTCCGCGACGGATCCAGTGTGCCGAGGTCCAGCGGTGCTCCTGGGTGTATGACGCGCATGGTGGGCGGCGGGACATAGGGCCGTTCGAAGCCGCGGCCCCGGAGGAACGTCCTACTTGGCCTGCCCAAGCGGTTGAGCAGGTGCTCGATCCCCTCCGATACGCCCCCGTCTCCAGGGATGCCACGCTCAGGGCCGTCTGGGCTCTTGGTCTTCGCAGGTTCCCTGACACCTGATGTCACACCGCCACCGTCCCGGACCAGCGGCGAAGGCACTCCCTGCACGCACGCACCTGTATCCGCTCCGAGCTAGGTGGGTCACCCTCTTCCGGCGCACCCTTCTTGCTCGTAACCGTCCGGGGAGTACACGGCTCGGCCACTCGTCGTCGGCGGCGAGGCGGGTCTGCCAATGAACCAAGCCGCCACTCTGGAGGACGCGCCTATGGGGAAGGCGACTCAGGGGAGTGGGCGCGAGGCGTTTGGTTCCCGAGCTGCCGGCGAGGGTTCGGTTCCCGTCACCCGCTCCAAGAAGAAGGCCCAGGCCAGCGGCGTGATCCCGAACACTGGGCCTTGATCGTTTTTGCGGCTCTCGTGCCCGTCGCACATCTGTTGCGGGAAGGCGTGCCTGGTCGGGAATCGACAAGCAAGGGCCCGGTGGTGGCCGGGCCCTTGCGAATGGGGTTGATCGCCAGGCGTTAGGGCCGGGCGTTCAGCATGGCGAGAACGCCGCCGACGAAAAAGCTGCCGGCAACGACGACGTTGAAGGCCGGCTTCTCGCCGAGGACGACGCTGCGCACGAGTATGAGGCTGGCGATGCCAGCGACGATGAGGACCGCGATGACCAGAGCGGCGAGTTTCGAGGTGCGGACGCCGCCCCTGACGGTGCCGGAGGTCAAACCGCGCAACAGCCAGGTGCCGAACACGGCGCCCATGGCGCCCGTGATGGCGCCCATGCCGGCCACGAGAGCGGTGGTGCCACCGGAGAAGCCGTCGAGCCTGACGCTGTCGACCCCTCCGAGGACAGCGCCGAAGACGGCGCCGAACCCGATGCCCTGAGCGATGCCGCCACCGTTGGCGCGGACGTTGGCCTTGGCGATAGCAGCGATGACGCGATCGCAGTTCATGAGATCTCCCGGTTTGGTTGGGACACCCGTGCCATAGACGGGTCGTCAGAGCCTTACCGTGCCGACAACAACCCGCGCCGCACGTCGGCGCGGCTGTCTTGGTTCATCCGCCCCATCAGCGCTATTGGCGGTGCGACTCGGCGAAGGGCGCCCTCAGACGGATGCCCTGGCCCAGCGAGCCCGCCCCGGGGAGACGGTTCCCAAGGCAGCCATGGCGGGAGATCCTCGCCGAACGAGAGGCCATGCAACAGCGTCGCTTGGGTTGCGAGCCGCCTCTAGAAGGTGGCTGTACCCGCAGGTCAATAGGAATGCTGTACAGCAGGAAGTACCGCAACACCCCCTCACGACGACTCACACGACCTTCCAGTGGCGACGTTGTCGAGGCAGGAGTGCCGATAGTTCGGGACGAAGAGGTGGCCGGTCGGGCCGGTTGGTCGAGCGTGACTCTGGGGCCCCGCCGCCCCCAGGCTCCCGTGCATCCGCACCCAGGCCTTGATCGTTTCTGGAGCCCTCGTGCCATTAGGCCACCGGCACCAGGACGCCCGCCGAACATGTCCTGTGTGGCGAAGGTCGTGGAAGTGCAGGTTCGGCACGCCCAACGGGTTCGCCATGTGGCTCCACCGGGGTGAGCTTATTGAAGCCGCTCCGCCGCAGCGGTCCGCCCTTGATCCTGTGAAGACGAGCGTTTCTACGTCCGGCGGGACGTATTTGTCCAGGTGGGGGACGATCGCGGCCGGGAGAGGCGGTGCGCATGCCCGCCCGTGACTTGGCGAAGCCGAGGATCGTCTCCCCGTTGGCCCGTTCGACGTAGGTGGCCCGGACCCGGACGGTGCGGTTCACGATGCCGCACCGCCGCACCGCCGTGACCTCGCCCCACCGCAGACTTGCGACGTCCGCCGCCACGTACAGGTCTCGTCGGGGTCGGGGGAAGGTTGAACAGCGGCTTCGCCGCACGCCTAGGCGAGTCGTTCAGGACCCGTGGATGGGAGCCGCACCGATCCAGCGGTGATAGGCGTCTACGTCGACGTTGCTGCCGCACACGATGGTGACCACGTTCCGGCCGGCGAAGCGGTCACGGTCTTCGAGGATCGCCGCGATGCCGAGCGCGGCCGACGGTTCGACGACGAGGTCGGCGTGGTCGAGGAGCATCCGCATACCGGCGATGATCGACGCCTCCTGGACCAGGACGGCGTCGTCGGCGACCAGGAGGAGGTCGTCCAGGACGGCCGGGATGGGACGCCGGCCGGCGACGCCGTCCGCGATGGTGTCGGTCGAGTCGGTGGTGACGACGCGCCGCCTGCGCCACGAGTGCGTCATCGCCGGGGCGCCCTGCGGCTGGACGCAGATCACTTCGACTTCGGGTGCCCAGGCCTTCACCACATGACCCACGCCGGTGGCCAGCGCCCCGCCGCCGAGAGCGATCAGGACGGCGTCGAACGACGGCACGGTGTCCACCAGTTCCAGGCCGATGGTCGCCGCGCCCTCGCAGGTCTCGATGTCCAGGCTGTCTTCGACCAGCCGGATGCCGTCGTGCCGCGCGACGGCCGCCGCCCGCTCGCGAGCCATGTCGAAGTCGCCGTCCACCAGTTCCAACCTGGCGTCCAGCGCGCGGATGCGATCAAGCTTGGCCGCGGGCGCGAAGCGGGATGCCACGACGGTGACGTCGAGCCCCCGGCCGCGACCGGACCAAGCGAGGGCTTGGCCGAGGTTGCCCGCGCTCGCGCACACCACGGCTCGCGGGCCCTTGTCGGCGAGCAGGCTCGTGACCACCTCGGTGCCGCGGGCCTTGAAGCTGCGGACCGGGTTCGCCGTTTCGAGCTTGATGCTCACCGTGCACCCGAGGTCGGGCTCCAGCGCCTCGCAGCGGTACAGCGGAGTGTCGAGAAAAATCGGGTCGATCACCCGGCGAGCCGCCCGGATCCGACCAGTGTCGAGGCGCGTCTCCTGCACGACACAGCAGCGTAGCGCCGGAGCCCAACGCCGGTCCTGATCTACGGCTTCCAGATCTTCCTCGGGAAGGGGCGACCCTTCATGTCACCCGCCGAGGACCATCCCATCCATCACCTCACAGGGCAGACGAAGATCCCGGGACCCCTCTGGGGGGTCTAAGGGGCGATGTTCTGGCGGCTGGCCACGTCCCACAACCAAACTCCCCGCGGGCGTGCATTGAGGGTGGTGGTATTCGCGGTCACTTACAGTTCGGACGAACAGTGAGGGGGTGGGGAAGGTCGCGAGTTCGATTTCCGTCACCTGCTCCATAACGAAGGCCCAGGTCCCCGAACCTGGGCCTTCGTTTCTAGGCAGTAGGCCACCGTTCGTCAGTGGTGGTGGACGACTGGTGCTGACACCTCAGTGCGGTTCGCCCATGCGCAGCCATCCGGGGGAGAGCAGGGGTCAATTCACGCACAGGGCCGTGGGGAGGGCCTTGGCCATGGCGTCGTCCAGGGCCGGTCCGCCGCCCGGGTTGAGGTTGACCATGACGGTGGCCTGCCTGCCGTCCATGGTGGCTCCCGCGCGGACGCTGAAGCCGAGCATGTCCCCGTTGTGTCCCCAGAAGCCGTCGCCGCAGCCGGGGAAATCCTTGGCGGGAGACCACTCCAGTCCCAGGCCGTACTTGGACCCTGACGCGCGTCCCGTGGGGCGGGCGTCCAGCATTTCCCGCAGTTGCGCCGGCTTCAGCAGGCGTCCGCGGAGCAGCGCCGCCAGGAAGCGGTTGATGTCCGAGGCGCTGGAGATCATCCCGCCCGCGGCTCCGGCGACGGTCGGGTTGAGGCGGGTGATGTCCACCAGGTCGGACTCTGGCCGCACGTATCCCTGGGGGTGCGGCCCGGGGATGTCCGGCGCGTCGCTCGGCACGATGGTGTCGTCCAGCCCGAGCGGAACGACCACGCGCCGATGGATCTCGTCGGTGTAGGGGCTTCTGGTCACCCTCTCGATGATCATTCCGGCCAGTATGTAGTTGGTGCTGGAGTAGCCGAACCTCTCGCCTGGGGTGAAGTCGCGGGGGTGCCGCAGGGCGATGTCCACCAGCTCACGCGCCTCCCAGTGGCGGAGCGGGTCCTTGAGGATCTCCATCGGGGGCAGGTGTTTAAGAATGTCCGGCAGCCCGCTGGTGTGCTGGAGCAGTTGGCGGACGGTGATCTCCCGCCCGTCGTTGTCGGCGCCGCGCACCACCCCGGGCAGGTACCGCTCGACCGGCGCGTCCAGCTTGATCCGCCCATCGCCGACGAGCTGGAGCACCACGGTGGCGGTGAACGGCTTCGTCAGGCTGCCGATTCGGAAGCGGCTGCGGGGATCCACCGGTGCGCCCGTCCGTATGTCCGCCACGCCACTGGTGATCACCAGACGGCCGTCCCGGTCGTTGACCTCCGCGAGCGCCCCGGGAGCCCCGTCCGGCCCGGTGAGCCGCTCCACCACCGGCCGCAGTCCGGCGTGGCCCGCCGCCTCCGCCGGGCTGGTCGAAGCCGCCACCGCCAGGGCCAGAACCGCCGCCGCCGCACGCCGGAACATCACGTTTCTTGTGATCATGGAACGTCACGATAAGTACCGGCGCACTGACCGCACATCCATCGCGTGAGCCATCCATGCCCTCACTCCCAAAGGGGCGAACCACCGCCCTACAAGGGGCGCTCCAGGACGACGTCACCGGTCATCGGCCCACTGCCCGACTCGTCAGGTCGCCGGGAGCCGGCGGACGGCGACGCCGACGAACTGGTCGGCGTGGACGAACCCGTAGTCGCGGGAATCCCAGCTGGTGGCCGCGTTGTCGCCCAGTACGACCAGGGCGCCTGGCGGTACGGTCGTTTGCCGGGTCTGGCGCAGGCATGGCACCCGGTCCACGGGCACGGGATCACCGGCCACCGCGATCGCCCGCTTGATGAACAGTGGCCCGTCCGGGTGCTCCCGCTCAACCGGAGCCGGCGGCACCTCTTCGAGGTCCAGATCCGGCGGTGGCGCGTCCAGCATCGGCGGCCGGATCCGGATCACCACGATCTGGCCTGCGCGCGCGCGTCGGGTCCGGCGGACCAGCAGTCTGTCGCCGGGGTGGAGGGTCGGCTCCATGCTGGGGCCGTCGACTGTGGTGACCAGGTACTTCCGGCGTGCCCATCCGAGGAGGACGGCGGCCAGCGCCAGCCCGCTTCCCGTGGCGGTGGCGAGGAACGTCATCCGATGTCCTGGGTCTCCTGGTATCCGGCTGCCTGCAGCCGGAACAACCGGGCGTAGTGGCCGCCCGCCGGCATCAGCGTCTCGTGTGTGCCGAGCTCGACGACGCGCCCGCCGTCGAGGATCGCGATGAGATCGGTCTCCCGCACGGCGTTGAGCCGATGTGAGATCAGCAGGCTGGTCCGGCCGGCCCGGTGGAGGCGCATCTGGCCGTGGACCTCATGCTCGGCCTCTGGGTCGAGGCCGGAACTGGGCTCGTCGAGGATCATCAGATCCCGGCCGTCGCGGACGAAGGCCCGGGCCAGCGCGAGGCGCTGCCACTGGCCACCGGACAGCACCACCCCGGTGTCGGGGTCCTCCTTGTCGGCCTCTGAGAAGAACATCCGGGTCAGCAGGGTGTCATAGCCGCGGGGCAGCCCGGCGAGCCTGTCGTGGACGCCCGCGCGGGCGGCCGCCTGCCGGATCGCGTCCGGCCGGTCGAGTGTCCCGATGTCGCCGAGCGCGATGTTCTCCCTCGCGGTCATGTCGTAGTTCATGTGGTCCTGGAACACCGCGCTGATGCGCTCGCGCAGCGCGGACGGCGGGATGTCCCGCAGGTCCACGCCGTCCCACAGGATGTGCCCGCGGGTCGGGTCGTACATCCGGCAGAGCAGCTTGACCAGCGTGCTCTTGCCCGCGCCGTTCAGGCCGACCAGCGCGACCGCCCGGCCGTGCGGGATCGTCAGGTCGACGCCGCGCAGCACCCACGGATGGTCGTCGCTGTAGCGGAACCACACGTCCCGGAACTCGATGCCCCGCCGCAGCTTCGGAGCATCGCCCGTGACGACGCTCGGCAGGTCCGGTTCCGCCCGGGTCACCGCGACGTAGTGCGTGAACGTGAGCAGGCGGCCATGGGCGATGGTGATGGAGGACGTCAGCAGATCCAGGGCGGCCTGCACGCCGACGACCGCGGCGAGGAACATGGTGACGTCGCCGACGCCGAGCGTGCCATGCCGCGCCGCCGTGATCGCCCACCACAGGCCGCCGCCCGCCACCGCCGCGCTCAGCGCGGTGAGGCCGCCCTGGACGGCCAGCTCACGCCGGGCCATCCGCTGCTCGGCCGCGTTGCCGCGTTCACGTTCGGCCATCATTCGGGCGCGCAGGAAGGCGCCGATGCCGAACAGCCGGATCTCCGTGGCCGCCTCCACGTCGGTCAGCAGGCCGCTGTAGAAGAACTCGCGGCGATGGGTCTGCTCGGTCGCCCACTCCATGGCCGCCCGGCTCCGCGACAGCAGGAGCTGGGCGATCAGGGCCGGTACGGCGGCCAGCAGGACCAGCACCGCCATCAACGGGCTGATGACCAGCAGCGACATGAGGAAGCCGATGAGTGACAGCGCGCCGCGCTTGGTGCCGCAGACGGCGTCGACCAGGTACCCGGCACTGGCGGTCGCCTCCTGCGCCAGGCGCAGCCGGTCCAGGAAGACCGGATCCTCGAAGCGCCGCAGACCGACCTGGCGTTCGGTCGCGGCGAACAGCCGATCGGTCGCCCGGACTCCGGCGACCCGGCCGGTCTGGTCGCGCAGGTACCTGCCGATCCCGGGGAGGGCCGCGGCGGCCAACCCGGTCGCCACCAGCGCGGCGGCCGGGGCCGCGACCGGGCCCGGGGACGTCGTCAGCCGGTCGACCACCGTCTTCGTCAGCCAGGCGGTCGCGATCGGCGCGGCGGCCTCGGCCAGGGTGATCAGGAAGGTACCGGACACGCCGCCGGGTGCGGACCGCCAGGTGAGCGCGGTCGCCTCGGCCCCGGCGACGGCCAGTTCCCGTGCGTGGGCGCGCCCGCCTGGTCCCCGGCCCGCGTCGGACGTCCTCATGCCGGGGATTCGATGGGCAGGTCCTCCAAGCGTCCGCCTGCGGCCACCACCCGGTGCTCGCCGTCGATGAGGTACAGCGCCGGCGTCCAGGTGTTCTGGAAGGCGCGGCTCACGACGCCGTTGTGGTCCTCGACGACGACGCGGGTCGCCGGCGACAGGACCGCGACCAGCTCGGGGTCGTCACCGGACACCACCGCGAGCCGTGGCAGCCCCGTCGCGAGCCGCGCGAAGCGCGGAGCCAGGTCGTGGCACGGCTCGCAGCCCGCGGAGAAGAAGCCGATCAGCCCGATGAGAATCGCCCGCGAGACCGGCTCGCCTTCGGTGGTCGTCGTGGTGAAGTCACCGACCTCCGCGCCGGGCTCGAGCGCCATCGGCGGCCCGGCGTCCTGAGGCTGCGCCGCGCCCTGCTCCCGCAGCCTGCGGATCAGGCCGAGCGTGAGGACGAGGTTCAGCACGGACAGCAGCCCGATGAGGACGACGGCGGCGGCAAGGTAGGGCATCAGGGGTTCCTCGCGAACAGCTCGACGATGTCGTCGAGGGAGACGATCAGTACCGCTCCGACCGCCCCGGCCGCGGCGGCCACCGCGATCCCGCCCGCCGGCGGCAGGCCGCCGGGGGACAGGCCGCCGAGCACGGCGCAGGCGAACAGCGCCCCGTTGCGGACGAGGTGGCGCGGACCGAGCGGCACGCTGGACGGGCCGAAGCAGCGGCAGGTGGCGCGGCGTCCGCGCCGTATCGAGGCCGCGATGGCCGCGGTGAAGGCGACCAGCAGCGCGGCGGCGAGACCGAAACCGTATGGGGCGGTGGGCGGCGCGATCAGTAGCGGCGGCACCAGTGCCTCGAGCGCGGTCGTGGTGATCGCCACGAGCCGGACGTGGCCTGGCCCCACCGGCACCAGCGCGCGAACGGACCTGGCGAAACCGCCGAAGTCGCGGACCTTGGAAACGGCCGACACGGCGAAGACCAGCCCGATCAGGCAGGCGCTCCCGATCCGCACGAGTTCCATTCGCATCCCTCACAGAACGCCCGTCGCGGGCGGCGACATTACGTCGCCGCCCGCGCGGGACCTCACGGTGATCCGCAGGCACCGATGACGTGGTCGCGGCAGTCGCGGCCGCAGCAAACATGCTTGTACTTCAGGCCGCCGGAGCAGTAGTAGGTCGTTTTGCAGCCGGCGGACGCGGTGGCCTTCGGGGCCACGCGCGCCAGCAGGCGATCGACGAGACGGGCCATGCGTGTCTCCTCTCCCGGGCCGTCAACGGCCGTGGGGCAGTGATCGTGATCAGGACCGTCCCGGATTACAGCAAAAGGCAAGGCCGCGATTCCCGAAGATGATCGTTTTTCGGACTCTTCGGGTATCCGCCTCGGCGGATACCCGGGGCGCGCCCGCCGTCCTGCTCGACTCCGTACTGACACGTGGACGGAAGGGCCACCTCGGCCAATCGCCGGACACGTCAGGCGGGTAACGCAAGGGGACCCGCCGACAGGGGGCTGCCCCGGATCGGGTGAGGCTGGACGCAGAAGGCCGTCCTCAAGGACGGTGGGGCACTCCTGCAAGGAAGCGATCCGCGCTCCCGCTTCGGTCCTCGGCTCGTTCGCATCGCCGTTACGGCGCTAGAGTGAAATTGTGGCTTTTTTGCCGAAAGACTCGCCGTCAATGATCAGCGATGAGGACCGCGACACGGCCGTGCAGCGCCTGCAGGAGGCGTACGCCGAAGGGCACATCTCGCACGAGGAGATGGACGAAGGCCTCCAGCAGGTGCTCACCGCCAAGACGCAGGGCGAACTCGCGCAGGGTCTGGCCTCGCTCCCGGAGGAGAATGCGGGCACCACGTCCACGATCGCCGCCGTCGGAGGACGGATCCAGCGGCGCGGTGCATGGCGGGTGCCTCGGGCTCTCAAGGTCGAGTCCGCGTTCGGAAGGGTGCACCTTGACCTTTCCCGGGCGGTCATCGACCATCCGGTGGTCGACATCGAGTTGCAACTCGGCACCGGCAAGGCCAAGATCACGGTTCCTCGCGACGCGGTCGTCGACGTCGAGGAACTGCGCACCGGGTGGAAGGACACGCTCTACAAGCCCCGCCGGCCCGCCCGCCCCGGCGGGCCGAGGATCCGGATCTCCGGGAGCATGGGGCTCGGACGGTTGAAGATCCGCCACGCGCGGCGTTGAGGCCCCATCGGGCACTTTGTCGTCCCTGGCAGGGCTTGGCAGGTGGGTGTATGACCACGGATCCGCTCCTGGAGGATGTACCCAAGACCTCAACAAGCCGGCTGGTGCGGACCGTCAAGGGCTGCGGTACCGGACCACGGAGCTATCGGGACCGCAGTCCTCTGATGAGCCGACGCCATTCGCCGCGGGTCATTCTGAGTTGGGGGCCGCTCTGGTCGGTGGAATCGCGTACCGCTACGAATCCCTGGCCGTTTGCGACTTCAACGCAACCGCTCTGGTTCAGTGCTTCGCAGCGTGCAGACTTGCGGAACGTCAACGGCTCCATTCGGACCTTTCTCTCTTGGGAGTCGCGGGCATGGGCGGGGGAAGGCCGTGTAGTACCGGAATCGGTCCAGTATAAGCCGCAGGCGCGATCGCTTGTGGCCTTATCATCCCGATGAATTGCCGTTGCGCGGTCATGCCGTTTCGGAAATGTCTGTCATGGACCGAAATGCGATGTCGCGCCATGCCGGCGATCCGTGGGCGTCGCGGGATGCGGCTGCTGTCGCGGATGCGCGGGACGCGCGCCGACGGCTGCGAAGCCGGTGGTCCGCCGGCGCGTGCCGAGAGGCCTGACGACGGGGACCCGCCAAGTCGATCAAGGGCAGGTGTCGGTCATAACGCCTGATCAGGGGTAGGGCTTAAGGCGGGTCCGCCGACGCCGATATGACCGCCGTCCAGAAGGGCACGAACGCGTTCCAGGGATCCGACCCCCCCGAGTGTCCAGGGCCGTCCGCCCACGGGGAGGTTGATCGCAGGTGAACATGATCGGGCCGCGGATCAAGGCACGACCGCTCTTCCACAGGCGCAACGCCGCATGCCTGCTGCTGCTCGTCTTCGCGATGGCGCTGACGCTGTCGGCCTTCGCCGAGGTCGGGTTGGCTCGTGACGGCCGGCTCCCGCTGGGCCTGCCGCTGTACGGGGGCGGGCTGGCCCTGCTCGCGCTGGTCGCGTACGCGGTGCAGTCCAAGTTCGCGCCCTACGCCGACCCGCTGCTGCTGCCGCTGGCGGTGGCGCTGAACGGCCTCGGGCTGGCGATGATCTACCGGCTCGACCTGGACACCAGCGCGCAGAAGCAGGCGGCGCTGAGCACCGGAGAGGTGGCCAAGGACGCGGCCGACGCGAAGACCCAGCTGTTGTGGTCGTTCGTCGGGATCGCGCTCTTCGTGGCCGCCGTCCTGATCATGCGGGACACAGGCAAGAGCGGTGCCCGGCTGTCGTTCACGCCCAAGACCGCGCAGCGCTACCCCTACCTGATCGGCTTCGCCGCGGTCATCTTCCTGCTGCTGCCGATCGTGCCGGGGATCGGCACGTCGATCAACGGCGCCCGGGTGTGGATCCGGGTCGGCGCCTTCTCCCTGCAGCCGGGCGAGTTCGCCAAGATCATGCTGGTCATCCTCTTCGCCGGCTACCTGGTCAACAAGCGGCAGGCGATGTCCCTGATCGGCAAGAAGATCGGGCCGGTCAGCCTGCCGCGCGCCCGCGACCTGGGCCCGATCATGGTGATCTGGATCTTCTGCCTGGGCGTGCTGTTCGTCCAGAAGGACCTGGGCACGGCTCTGCTCTACTTCGGCCTGTTCATCTCGATGATCTACATCGCCACCCAGCGGGCCTCCTGGGTGCTGATCGGCGTCGGGCTGCTCGCGGCCGGCATCGTGATCGCGACCATGCTGCCGTTCATGAGCCACGTGAACCAGCGGATCGACATCTGGAAGAACCCCGAGCCCTACTTCGACGGCGGCTGCGTGGTCGGCGGCAAGGTCGTCCCCGTCAATCCCGACACCGAGCTGTTCAAGCAGGAGGTCGCGGTCTCCGGACGGAAGCTCGGGGCGGGGCTGCGCGCCTGCGACAAGCTGGGCGGCAAGTTCGCCGACAGCGCGCAGCTGATGAAGGGCCTGTTCGCGCTCGGCCAGGGCGGCGTGCTGGGCACCGGCCTGGGCCAGGGTGAACCGTGGCGCACTCCGTTGGCGTTCAGCGACTTCATCTTCGACTCGCTCGGCGAGGAGATCGGGCTCACCGGATTGATGGCGTTGCTGCTGATGTACGCGTTAATCGTGCAACGGGGGATGAAGACCGCCATCGCGGCGCGAGACCCGTTCCTGAAACTCTTCGCGGGTGGTGTGTCGTTCATCCTGGCGCTCCAGGTGTTCCTCATCGTCGGGGGCGTCACCAAGCTCATCCCGCTGACGGGTCTGGCGACACCGTTCCTGGCCCAGGGCGGCTCCTCGCTGATGGCCAACTGGATCCTGATCGCGATCCTCGTCCGGCTGAGCCACGACGCGCGCAAGCCCGCCCCGAAGGCGATCCAGGAAGAAGGCATGACCCAGGTCGTGAGCATGCGGCAAGCTCCCGGGCAATGACCGCCACCGGGTCATCGGTCGCTTTTTCGAGCCGAGAGTGGTGCGGTCGTTACCTGAAGTCGGAAAGGTCATGCTTTTCATGGCGTCGGCGGCCGCCGTGATCACGCCGTGGCTCGCCCGCTACCGGGCATGATGGCGGCATGTTGATTAGGGAGGCCGATGCGGGTGACTGGCCTGCCATCTGGCCGTTCTTCAAGGCGATCGTCGCAGCGGGTGAGACCTTCACCTTTCCGACGGATCTTGACGAGGACCAGGGGCGTGACTGGTGGCTCCTGCCGGCTCCCGACCGTACCGTCGTCGCGGTGGACGGCTCGGGCGGCGTCCTCGGTACGGCGAAGATGAACCGCAACCACGCGGGCAACGCGTCGCATATCGCGAGCGCCAGCTACATGGTCGACCCGGCGCATGCCGGGCGGGGTGTGGGACGGGCGCTGTGTGAGTACACGATGGAGTGGGCGCGTTCGGCAGGCTATCGGGCGATGCAGTTCAACGCGGTCGTGGAGACCAATGTCCGTGCGGTGCGGCTGTACCGGTCGCTCGGCTTCGAGGTGCTCGGCACATTGCCGGAGGGCTTCCGGCACCCCGCACAAGGCTACGTCGGACTGCACATCATGCACCGCGCGCTCTAGGCGCCATCCTCGTAGGAGTCCAGCAGATCGCGGCGAAGCATGTCCGTCCGGACCGTCAGGGCGCCCAGGAGTTCCTCACCGCTCAGTCCGTCGGTCGTTCGGAACGCCCATGCGGGATGCCCCGCTTCGTTCAGGCACTTCACCAGCACGATCGCGGCCAGACCGGTCCAGCCCGGAGGCAGCGGCAACACCCTGATCCCCGCCAACGCTTCGCCGATGGCGACCGTCCCGTCGTCGTCAGTCATAGTTCCAGATCACCGCCCCATGCCCGCCCAGTAGAGACCCGGAATATACGGGAACGTCGCACATCCCCCAACCTTGGGGGTATTCACCGGTCGTACATCGTTGCCATGAGGGCGAGCCGGTCGGCGAACCGCGGACGGCCGAGGTCACGGTAGGCGCGCGCCCAGAGGGGGTGCAGGCCGGCGAACCGGTCGGGGTCGTCGTGGAAAGCGTCCGTGAGCTCCAGCAGGGCGGACGCCGGGAAGCCCGCGTCCAGTAGCCGGTCGGCGCCGGCGAGGATCTCGTCCAGTTCGCCGGAGTTCACGGGGCCTTGGGCGGCGAAGGCATCGGCCGGGGCCAGCACGCCGACTCCGGTCCCGTCCCGGCCGGGCACATGCCTCCAGCCGGACGGGACGGCGGGCTCGAGTGGCACCACCGCGTCGGAACCGTCCGGGGTGATGCCGTGCTCGGGGGCGGGGTGGATGTCGAGTTCGGCGGCGAGCCGGGCGATGAGGGCGCGGGCGTCGTCCCGGAGGTTCTGTCTGCGGAGTCCCAGCGAGAGCATCCACTCCAGGCCGGCCCGGGTGTCCCTGGCGATGAGCCGCATCCCGGCGTCGTCGCCGAAGAGGGCGACGGGGTGATCGGCTCCGTTCAGTTCCGGCGCGAGAACCACCCATCCGACGTAGGTGCCGGTGCCCAGGCTGCCGAACCGCACCAACTCGGGCGTGGCCCACAGCGGAACGAAGTCCTGTCGCACGCCACTCGCCAGCGCGGGGCCTGGATACGTGTATTCCCAACCGTCGGGTGCGGCGGGGACGGCTTCCAGGTCGAACATGAAGCCGAAGTGGGATGCCAGGAGGCACTCGTCGTACAGGTCCTCGTCGGTGAAGGCGTGTTCCCAGGCGATGTCGATCAGCTTGGCGAGCGCGGGAGGTGTGGGGAAGGGGAACAGGTCGTCGACCCAGGGCGGGGGCGCGGACATGGCGATCAAGCTCCCAGAGCGTGCCCGGCTGGTCAAAGAGGTTGACCGGGACAGGCAGACGGGTATGGTTCGCCCAGCAGCTCGAACGGCCCGAGCTGCGGGACGCGTCGGGGCGCACATCACGGCGTGGACGGAGCAGAACGCGGTCGATCTGAACCCGTTCGGCCCGGTGCCCGCCGCCACCTCCGGCGGCGCCGCCTCGGCCCCGTCCACCGGCGAGGGACCCCAGGTGGAACGGCTGCGCGCCGTGCTGCACGCGGCCATCGACGCCATGCCACTGCATGAGCTCATGCGGCTCCGAATCCCCGTGGGATACCTCCCCCCTGGACTGAAAGCGAGCGGCCCCCGACATGGATCCGTCCGCGTCGGCCGCCTTTCTCATTCGGTCGATCCGGGAGATCGCACCGACACACTCAGGCTCAGCCGACGGACAACCACTCGCGCTTCCCCAGGATCAAGCTCACCCTGCTGCCGCAGGGCAGGCTCGTCCTTCCCAAGGACGCCGACGGCGTCCTGCCGATGCCCAGGCGGAGCTGATCGGGCCGGGCCGCTGGCCGCCCGGGTCGGCGGCGACTTCTACCACTGGATCCTGGAGAACCACGGTTTGCACGTCGCCATGTTCGGCACCGGCGGCGTCTCCGACCCGCACATCAAGGTGGACGACAACAAGCACGGCCTCGTCCGGACGGGCCGCATCCACTTCACCATCGATCCGGACCCCGGCGGCCTCGCTCAGGTCGGCGGCGAGCTGTTCTGGGACTGCTCACCGCCGGCGCCTGGCGGGGTGGGGAGGGCCGCCACGTAGCCTTCTCCCCCGTAAAGGGATTCGTAGATGCGGGAGCCGGTCCGGTTCCGCGTCCGGCGGTGAACCGGCGACGCGATGTAGTGATGTTGCCGGAACGGGACAAAATCGGGGGGTTGTGAGGGGTCTCGCGTAGATTCTGGCTGGTGGACGGTGGGGTTGGCGGCCGGGTGGTGCTGCGGCGGACGTCCGTCGAAGACAGGGACGAGTTCGTCGCGCTCGCCAAGGCCAGTACGGAACTGCATCATCCTTGGGTGTGGGTGCCGACCACCGTCGACGCGTTCGGCGAGTATCTGGCGCGGTTCGACCAGGTCACGGCCGTGGGTTTCGTCGTGTGCCTGCGGAGCACGGGGGCGATCGCGGGGTTCGTCGGGATCAGCCGGATCGAGCGGGCCTCGTATGAGAAGGGGGTGCTCGGGTACGGCGCGTTCGTGCCGCACCAGGGGTGCGGCTTCATGACCGAGGGGGTCGGGCTGGCGGTGCGTTACGGGTTCGAGCGGCTCGGGCTGCATCGGCTGGAGGCCGACATCCAGCCGGAGAACGTGGCGTCGCTGCGGCTGGCGGCCAAGGTGGGGATGCGGCGGGAGGGGTTCTCGCCGGGGCTGATCAGGGTCGACGGGGTGTGGCGGGATTTCGAGCGCTGGGCGATCACCAATGATCGGGTTTAGTGATCTTGAGTCTGCACGATAAGCGGACAAATGGGGCGCAGTGCCGCGCTCGGATCTCATCTGGGAGGTCGTTCAGGCGTGGCCGTCGATGTCGAGTTGCTCACGTCCCCATCCCGGCATGAATGGCCGGACACGCTCGACGTGCGGGCACTTCTGGAGGAGGGCTGGCGCCCCACCCCGTTCCGGGAGTTCATCATCAAGGTGCACAGCCGCTGCAACCTGGCATGCGACTACTGCTACATGTACGAGATGGCGGACCAGGGGTGGCGCCGCCAGCCGCGGCGCATGAGCCGTCCCATCGTCGACCAGGTGGCGCGCCGGATCGCCGAGCACGCCGAGGCGAACCTGCTGCGCAAGGTGGACGTGGTCCTGCACGGGGGCGAGCCGCTGCTGGCCGGGGTGGAGCACCTGCGCTACACCGCGACGACGATCCGCGAAGCCATGCCGGATGTCGAGGTGGGGTTCCACGTGCAGACCAACGGGGTGCTGCTCGACCCCTACTTCCTGGAGCTCTTCGACGAGCTGGACGTCACCGTCGCCGTCAGCATGGACGGGGACGAGGAAGGCCACGACCTGCACCGGCGCCGGGCCGACGGGCGGGGCAGCTTCCGGGACGTGCGGGCGGCGGTCGACGCGCTGACGGGACCGCCGCACCGGCGCCTGTTCGGCGGCCTGCTCAGCACGATCGACCTGCGGAACGATCCGGTACGGACCTACGAGGCCCTGCTGGAGTTCGACCCGCCCGCCGTCGACTTCCTGCTGCCGCACGGCAACTGGGACACGCCGCCCCCGGGACGGCCCGACGACGGCACGGCTCCCTACGGGGAGTGGCTCGTCGGCGTGTTCGACCGCTGGTACGGGGCGAAGGTGCGGGAGACCCGCGTGCGGATGTTCGACGAGATCGTCCGGCTGCTGCTCGGCCGGCGCTCGGTCACCGAGGCGGTCGGGCTGGCGCCGGTCTCGCTGGTGGTCGTGGAGACCAACGGCCAGATCGAGCAGGTGGACTCGCTCAAGTCCACGTTCGCGGGCGCGGCCGGCACCCCGTTGCACGTGTCCCGCGATCCGTTCGACACGGCGCTGATGCTGCCCCCGATCGTCGCCCGCCAGATCGGCGCGCGGGCGCTCGCGCCGCGTTGCCTGGACTGCCGCATCAGGAACGTGTGCGGCGGCGGGCACTACGTGCACCGCTACCGTTCGGGACAGGGCTTCCTCAACCGGTCGGTCTACTGCAACGACCTCTACCGTTTGATCACGCACATCCACGAGGTCCTGTCGGCCGACGTGAAGGCGTTGCAGGACGCCTAGGCGGCGTTTCATAAGTCTCGTCCGTGGCGAGCGGCGTTCAGATGCGTGCCTGGGCGTAGCGCAGCAGGACAGCAGGCTTATGAAACACCCCTAGATGGGCGGCGGGTCGAAGTCGGCGTCGAGGTGGCGGCCCTCTAGGAAGACCTTCGTGTCGGGGTGTTCGAGGCCCAGCGTGCGGGTGTACGCGGCCTTGGTCGTCTCGAAGAGCGCCGCCGCCTCCTCTTTCTCATCGAGGGCTTTCAAGTCGGCGGAGAGGTTGGCCGCGCAAGAGAGGGACATCGGGTGGTTGTCGCCGAGGACGGCTCGCAGGCGGCGCAGCGTGCCGCGTCCCAGCCGGCCGGCGTTGTCGTAGTCGCCGAGTGCGGCCAGGTCGCTGGCCAGGTTGGTGGCCACGGTCAGCGCGTAGTGGTGGTCGCGGCCCAGCTTGCTCTCTAGGCCGGCCAATGCCTGCTCGTTGAGTTCCCGCGCGGACTGCGGGTCGTCCATGACGCGGTGCATGATGGCGAGGTTCCCCATGCAGCCGTAGTTGTACGGGTGGGTGGGCCCGTAGACCCTGGGGTAGCGGCGTACGGTGTCGGCGGCCAAGTCCATGGCCTCGGAGGTGTCGCCGCGAGTGCGCAGGAGGTTGGCCAGGCACATCGCGGCGGCGAGCGTGTCGGGGTGGTTGAGGCCGAACTGGCGGACGCATCGGGCGTGGACGTCCTCCGCCAGTTCACGCGCGCGGTCGAGCTCGCCCATGCGCCGCCATGCGATGGACAGGTCTCTGCCCGTGCGCAACGACCAGCTGTGCTCGACTCCGAACTGCTCGACGCTGTAGGCGTAGGCGTCCTCGCCCAGGTCGCAGGCTTCCGAATAGTCGCCGCAGAGCCGCACGGACCGAGCGAGCCCGCTCCAGATGGTGAGATGGGTCAGCTTGTCGTCGTTGTTCGCTTCCAGGGCGAGACAGGTCTGGTACGCGCCCTCCAGCACTTCCTTGGAACGGGTGTAGGAACTGCTGAGCCCGTAGTCCAGCGCCACGTTGTTCGCGGTCCTGACGGTTCTCAGGTCGAGCTCGCCGAACTTGGCCTCGTAGCGGCGCAGCAGCTGCTCGTCGCGTTCGAGCGCGCGCTGGAAATCGCCGCGGGCGCGGAGGTCGGCGCCCTCGCCGCGGAGGAAGCGCAGGGTCAGTTCGTCGTCGGCACCGAGGATCTTCTCGGCCACCTCCAGCGTGCTCAGGTTGAGATTGGACGAGCCCTCGTAGTCGCCCAGCTCCCGCAGGATGTTGGCCTGTTCCATGCGAAGTTCGAGGACGTCCGGGTGTTCCTCCCCCGAGTCGGCGATCCACCTGGGGAGGAAGCTCTCGGCATGGTCGCGGGCCGATTGGAAGTCACCCGACGCGTACAGGTACCGCACGATGTCGACGGCGAGCCGGCGGGCCTCGGCCGCCGCGCTGCGGCCGACCTCGGCCGGGACGATGTGCCCCAGCAGCTCGGAGTACCGCTTCCAGCTGTCGGGCTGGTTGGGGTCGCTGGGGGCGTAGCCCGAGAGCAGCAGGTGGACCTCGTCGCGCAGCCGCCGCTGCTCGTCCGGCGGCAACTCCTCGCGCACCAGGGCCTGGATCAGCCGGTGGACCTGGATGGTGCGGTTGGGGATGTCCAGCCGTGCCAGGGCGTACCGGCCCAGCTCACCGATCACCCTGCTGAGCAGGATGGGGTCGCGGACGAGCCCGGCGAGCGGCTCGCTCAGCCGCAGCCGCGGCTGGCTGAAGGCGTCCCGGGGGATCGGCTCGGGGCCGAACAAGGCGCAGCAGCGCAGCAGGGCGATGGCCTCGGGCAGCTTGTCGTTCAGGCTGGCCACCGACAGGCCCCAGGCGGCGGTCATCGACACCGGGTACTCGGTGGGCTTTCCCTCGGCCAGCAGCCGGCTGGTGTGTTCGGCGAGCAGCCGCAGGTACTCCGCGACGCTCATGCCGGTCTCGGCCTGCAGGGCGCCCGCCTGTTCGAGCGCGAGCGGCAGGTCGCCCAGCTCGTGCGCGAGGCGGTCCGCGTCCTCGGCGGTGATGGCCCGCGGCACCCGCTTCTGCAGGAACTCCAGGCTCTCCTCGCGCCGGAACACGTCCACCGCGACGGTGTCGACGACGCCCTCCCAGCGGTGGTTGCGGGAGGTGATCAGCACATGGCCGCGGCCGTGCGGGATGATCTCGTTCAGGTCCTCGGGCTGGTCGGCGTTGTCGAAGATCAGCAGCCAGCTTTCGTACGGCTCGCCGCGGCGCAGCGCCTCGAGCACCGCCTTGGCCGCGTCCTCGATGCCGCTGGCGGTCGCCGGCGGCAGCCCGAGGAACGGGGCCAGGCTCGCCAGCGAGGAGCGCACCAGCACGGGCTGGTCGGCGGGGATCCACCAGACGACGTCGTACTCCGAGCGGAACCGGTAGGCGTACTCGACGGCCATCTGGGTCTTGCCGACGCCGCCGAGCCCGTGCAACGCGTGCGGCACGACAGCCGTCACCTGGCCGGCGATGCCGTCGCGGAGCTGCCCCAGCAGTTCTTCCCTGCCGGTGAAGTTCTTGTTGCGGGGTGGGATTCTTCCCCACACCTCGGGTACACGTCCCGCCGGTCGCGTCGCCTCCGGGCGTGGGTTGGTCATCCGAGCCACCTCCGGGTCCGTACCGGTCATGACCTTTGCAATTTTCCGTAACACTTACCTATCAGACAAGTCTGCTCTGCGCGGGGATTAGGGAAAAGGATTGGCTAATGTGTCATGTGACACTGCCACCACCTTCCTCCTGCATATGGTCCGGCTTTAATGGTGGTTCTGTGTGGACCTTAATGGGGATGGACGGTGGCAATCATTGGTGGAAGAATCACCGCGGGCGGCAACAAATCCCGCCCACGCCGCGACCCGGCCGATCCGGCGGACCCCGGCGCGCCGGCCCACGGCAACGAACGGTGGCCCACCATTTGCCCAGGGAGAGCGCATGGCAGAGCAGGAACTCCAGACGCACGCCGACGTCGAACCCATCAACACCTCCGGCGTCACGCTCTCCCAGCTGGCAGCACGTCCCGAATCGGCCCTCGTGCACGCCCTGATCGAGCTGCTCGACCCGGAGCGGCCCGGAAGGGGGCCGCTGGGCGGCGGTTTCGACAACAAGCTCATCGGCTACTGACCGGCTCGGGAGAATAACGCGGCGACGCCGTTCCCACCGTCCCGACGAGAGATCTGACGCCCGGGCCGGGATCGCCGGCAATTCATGATCGCAATTTGCGGCCGGGTCGATGGCCGATTAGCCGATATGGCCGGGCCGGGGCGTATTACTCTGGTCGGACCAGCGTCCCCGCGGACACCGCCGTCCGTCCGCGGAGGTCCCGTGCGGAGGTCGTCCGGTGCTCACCAATTCCCTGGCCGAGGGGTCGCCTCCCTATGTCGGAACGCGCCCCTTCGGTATCGGGGACGACCGCATCTTCTTCGGCCGCGACCGGGAGATCGAGGAACTGTCCGCGCTCTGGCGGGACAGCCGGCTCACCGTGCTGCACGGCGGCGCCGGAGTGGGCAAGACCTCGCTGGTGTGCGCGGGCGTGGTGCCGCGCCTGCGCGCGGAGGGCGCGCACGTCCTGCCGCTGGGCCAGATCTGGCGCCGCAACGTCTTCCCCACGGCGGCGTTCCCCGAGCAGAACCCGTTCACCCTCGCGCTGCTGTCGTCCTGGTACCCGGACGAGTCCCCGATCCGCGTCGCGGGGCTGTCGGTCCTGAACTCCCTCCGCAGGCACCGCCGCAAGGACAGGTTCGGCGCGCCCGTGCCCACGTTCGCGGTGATCGATCAAGCCGAGCTGCTGTTCCGGGAGCCGATGCCGCACGCCGGGCAGCGCCGCCGCTTCCTCGACCAACTCCAGGATGCGCTGACCGCCGAGCCGAACCTGCGCCTCCTGCTGGCCGGACGGGAGGAGCATCTCGACGATCTGCTGTCGCTCGGTGAGCGGCTCGGCGAGGACGCCGGCACGCACTACCCGCTGCGCCCCTTCGACCGGGACGCCGCGGTGCAGGCCGTCCACATGCCGCTCACCGGCACCGGCAGGGAGCCGGGCCGGGACGCCGTGGAATCGCTGGTGGACGAGCTCCGCACGGTCCGGACGCCCTGGGAGGCGACGGACCGGCGGATCCCGACCGTGGCGCCGGCCCTGCTGCAACTGGTGTGCGCCCGCCTCTGGGCCGGGCCCGAGCCCGCCGCCGCCCTCGACGCCGGACCTCGCACCGGACGGCTGGCGGGCGAGGTCGACGAGGTGCTCGGCGAGTTCTGCGGCCAGGCGCTGGCGGCGGTCGCGGCCGACCACCGCATCGCCTCGGGACGGGTGGTCTCGTGGTTCCGTGCGGCCTTCGCCGATCGCGGCAGCGGCGGCGGGGTCGCCGAAGAAAGGCTCGGCACGGGCCCGCCAACCGAGATGCCCGCCTCCGTCCTGCGCGCCGTGGAGGACCTGCATCTGGTCAGGGTGCGGGTCCGGGCCGGCGTCCGGACCCACGAGCTCCACCATCCGCGCATGATCGGGCCCGTGCGGGCGCTGGGCGAGCGGTCCTGGCCCGTCCGGCGGCCGGAGCCGGCCGAGCTGCTGCAGGCGGCCGAGCGCGCTCTCTGCACGGGGGACGCGGCCCAGGCGTGGTACGCGGCGGAGGCCGTGATCCGCGCCTGCGGCAACGACGGGCTGCGGTTGCGGGCCGAGGCCGAGCACCTGCTGGGCAACATCGCCTGCGAGCGCCGCCGGGCCGACCTCGCCGTCCAGCATTACCGCAGCTCGGCGAGCATTTTCGAGGTTCTGCAGGACGGCCGGGCGGTCGGCCTCCTGCTCGCCGCGCTGGGCCGGCTGCTCATGGACGGCAGCGCGGCCGACGCCGTCCGGGAGCTGCGGACCGCGGCGAGCCGGCTGCCGAACGATCTGGTCGTCCAGATCGCGCTCGCGCAGGCGCTCTGGGGCGCCGGTCAGCCGACGGCGGCGGTGGCCGTCCTGGACACCGTGCTCGCGCGGGACGGCGACACCCCGGAGGCGCTGCGGGCGCGCGGGGAGATGCTGGTCGACCTCGGCCGGACCGAGCCGGGGCTGCGCGATCTGCGCCGTGTCGATCACCTGGACCGGCCGTCCACCCGCGCCGCCTGGGTCCTCGCGGAGACCGCGCGCGACGATGCCGCGGATCCGCGGGATCTCGTCGGGGGTGTCGGGGGGCACGACGGAGTGTGGCCGGATCCGGCCGGGATCCTCGGTGAGGCGGCCGAGAGCGGGCCGGTGCTGCTGCGCGTCGCGCGGGTGCGCGGGCTGCGCGGGCAGGAGGACGCGGCCGTGTTCGCGGCTCGGGCCATGCGGGCCGGGCGTCCGCCGCTGCCGCCGCATCTGCGGGACGAGGCGCGGCGGCTCATGACCACCGGGTCCCGCGCGTCGCGTGCCACCGGGAGGGAATGATCCGTCGCCGACCGCAATGGCTGGATCACCGAGAATCTCGGATTTGGCGCAATAAAGCCGATGGAAGCGGGTACGGGCGACCTGTGCCGTCAGGCGGTCCGCCATGAGGGCGGATACCGCGCCTTTGTCATCACGGGTGGTGGCGATCGCGGCGCGGTGGGTGGCGCGGTCCGTTCTCGCGCGCGTCACATATTGCGATTTTCTGCGATCCCGGTCGGGAGTGGAGCGCGGTTCGGTAGCGTTCCCTTGCCGGCGTCGAGGTGGCGCGCATCCCACCGGTAGGAGCGGACGGCCACCGCCGCGGTCGCTCAGGTTTTTCGTTCTTGGGCTGAGGATTGATCGACGTGGTCGGAGCATGCCGATATGTGGACGAACGGCTATCCGTAGTTAGCGCGGTCATTGCCCCGGGGCCAGCAGAATGGCGGGAGATGATCTCCTCCTGGCGAGCGGAATAAATGGCACGCCATATCTGGGAACGCGACTTCAGGCTGCTGTGGACCGGTTCGGTGGTCTCGCAGTTCGGGGCGGTCGGGGCAGGGACGGCCACCCCGCTCCTGGCGCTGTCGCTGGGCGGTTCCGCGGTCTCGGCCGGATGGGCGGCGGCGGCGGGCGCGCTTCCGGGGCTGCTGTTCCATCTGCCCGCCGGCTGGCTGGCCGACCGCGCGGACCGGCGCAGGATCATGCAGGTCAGCCAGCTCGTCCGGATGGCGGCGGGGATCGTGTTCGTGGGCGGGCTGATGACCGTGGGCGGGCCGACCTGGCTGCTGCTTCCCGCCGTGATCGTGGCGGGCACCTGCGCGATCTTCTACGGCATCGCCGAGAGCGCCGCGGTCCGGGACCTGGTGTACTCGGCCGGTCCCGGCGCGGATCGGCGGGAGGCGCGCAAGCGTCAGGTGGCGCTGGCGCAGAATGAGGCGCGCCACCATGTGGCGCAGGTCTTGGGGCGTCCTTTCGGCGGGGTCCTTTTCGGTATCTGGCACCTGCTGCCCTATGTCGTCGACGCGGTCGCGGCCCTGTTCTCGTTCGGCATGATGAGGCGGATGAGGGCGGGCCGGGGCGGGGCCGGAACGGGGCACCGGGCGGTGCCGGCCGCCGGGGCGGCGCGGTCGGATTTACCGGCCTCGGAGTCCCTCGCACGAAGCAGCCTTGAATTACTCAGAAAAGACAGATTCCTGTGCACGGTCCTCGTCGTCTGCGCGGTGGCCAATTTCTTCTTCCAGACGGTCGTGCTGCTGCTCATCGTCGCCGCCCAGGAGCGGGGTATTTCCAGCTCCCTGACCGGACTCTTTCTGTCGGCATCGGGTATCGGCGGGCTGCTCGGCGCCTTTGTCGCGCCGCGTGCGTTGCGCAAGGCGGGGGCCGAGAGAATCGTGGTGCGGTGCGTCTGGAGTTGGCTGGCACTGGTCTCGGTCGTGGCGCTCGTCGACCAGCCGCTGGCCGGTCTGGTCGCCTGGGGCAGTTGCAGCTACATGGGCGTGCATGTGAACGTCGCGCTCGAGGTGCACAAAGCGTCGCATGTGCCGCGCGACCTGCAAGGCAAGATCACCGGGATCAGCAGGTTCGTGACCGGCGGGGCGCTGCCGCTCGGCGCGCTGAGCGGCGGTTACCTGATCGCCGAGCTGGAGCCGCGGGGCACCGCGATGCTCGTCTCCCTCGTCATGGCGGTGCTGGCGATCTCGGTCTCTATTGTGGCGTTCCCTCCGACCAGAAAGCGGCTGACCGATATTTCGGTCAGGTGGCGCTGGCGAATGGTGGCCTTGCTGGTGCTGTCGCATGTGGGCCCGTCGCAATCGGGCTCGGCGCACCGGGACATCGAGACTCCGGCGAATTTGTGTCATGAGACATCACTCCGATGTGCCTCGCATGAATCAATGAGTGCGGAACGGTGGAGCCGCGGCCGCGATCTCCGTCCCTTCACCAAGATCAGAATTGGCGGTACCCTGGGTGCCACCAGTGGGGCGGTTGTTTGCATGCCTGCGGACGGAGTGTTCGGAGCATGGAATGAGGGCCAGGTCACTGGACGTCCGGGATCAGCGGCGGCTTGTCGCCGCGTTCCTGGAGATCGACAGCATGCGGCTGCGCAGCACCCGTGACCTCTGCATCTCGGTGCTCGAGCGCGATCTGGGGCACGGCCTCCACCTGGACCGGCACGAGCAGGCGGGGCATGACGTGTGGGGCCTGGTCGACGCCTGCCTGGACAGCCCGGGCGGGATCCACATGCTGCTGGAGGCCGTCGAGACCTTCCACCGCGGCAGCCGCTCGGTGCGGGCGCTGCGCGCGCTCGTCGAGGAGCTGCTGCCCGAGCCGCTGCTGGCCGGCGGCGAACGGCAGGAGCTGAACCAGCTCGTCCAGGCCCTGGAGAGGCAGGGGCTGAGCCCGTTCCAGACCGCCGCGCTCCCGCTGCTCTACCAGCACGCCGTCGGGCCCGTCGGGCCGCCGCTCGGGCTGGAGGTCCGCGGCGTCCGGGACATCATCGAGCAGCTGGAGGAGATGCCGCTCCGCACGGACGGCGTGGCCCCGCTGCTCGTCTTCGTCAACCATCTCGCCGGGTACGCCAGGGGCGCCACGGCCACCGCGTTCGGGGAATGGACGATCCGGTTCGCAGAGCGGTCCGGGCTCTCCGCGGAGCGGCTCCGGCGGCTCCCCCGGATCCTGGAGCCCGCCGCGCCGTCCCTGGACCCCGAATCCGACGCCTACCTGGTGATCGAGTGCCGGCCGGACGGCGCCGACCCGGACCGTTTCGAGGTGACCGCGTGGCTGCAACCCGCCGGCCGCCCCGCAGTGATGCTGCACTGCGACGAGGAACCGCTGCCGCCGGCCCGGCTGCCCGCCCTGGTCGAGGCGCTGCTGGCACGCGACGGCCGGGTGGTGGCGCGGGAGAACCCGGAGCTGACGATCGAGTTCGTGCTGCCGCGCGAGCTGCTCGACCAGCCCTTCGACCAGTTCAAGATCACGATTGCCGGGGTGCGGCGCCGGCTCGGCGTCGAGTACCCGGTCGTCCTGCGCAGCATGGACCGGTTGCGGGGCGGCGCGCCGTGGCACAGCTGGCGGGCGAAGTGGCGGCGGCTGCGCGCGGACCCGGCGGGCGCGACCGTCCACCGGATCGCCGAACCGGGCGGATACGACGACGAGCTGCTGTTCACGCTGCTGTCGGAACCGTCCTCGGTCGGGCTGGCGATGGCGTTCCCGCCGGGCCGCGGCGGCACCGGACGGGTCGACGAGCTCTGGGTCGGCCTGCAGGCGGGCATGCCGGTCGCCGTCTGGTGCCGGGACGGCGGGGCGTCCGGCCGCTTCGCCGACGAGGTCCGCGCGCTGCTGGAGTCCGACCTGCCGTCCTTGCCGCGGAAGGTGCGCGAGCTGCGCCGCGAGGCGGTGCTGGCGCAGGGCGCGCAGGTCAGGGCCGAGGCGATGGCGGGGCAGGAGGCCGTCGCCGTGGGCGCCGGGGCCGTGCCCGGCGCGGGCGTGGAGGTGCGGCGGACGGAGGAGCACGTCGGCTCGCACCTGGCCCTGCTCTACGACGACGCCGACCGTTTTCCCGAGGTGTACGAACCGCTCAGACCGCCGGCGTGACCGGACCACCCGCGTGACCAGCCCCGGAGGGCCGCATGGCGAAACCCGACCCCGCACCGCAGCAGGACCAGAACGGCGGCTTTCGCATCTTCCGCGGCAACAGCGGCCCGCACGACGGGATCGACCGGCTGCCGCCGCCCCCGCCGTGGCGGCGGTTCGGCCCGGGCGGCTCGGTGGCGGCCGGCCGGCTCGGCGACCGCGAGCGGGCCGTCGCCTACCGGGTCGACGAGCGGATCGTGGACCGGGTGAACGCCGCGCTGCACCTGCGCCGCCCGCTGCTGGTGACGGGCAAGCCCGGATCGGGCAAGACCACGCTGGCGTTCAACATCGCCTACGAGCTGGGGCTGGAGCCGGTGCTGCGCTGGCCGGTCAACAGCCGGACGACGCTGCGGCAGGGCCTGTACGACTACGACGCGATAGCGCGATTGCAGGACGCCGGTCTGCGTCGCGGCTGGAACGCGCCCCAGCCCCCGTCCGCCGCGGCGAACACGCGGGAGGATGACGACGAACCGCCCGGCATCGGCCGGTACATCAGGCTGGGGCCGCTGGGCACCGCGCTGCTGCCCGGGAGCCGCCCCCGCGTGCTGCTGATCGACGAGCTGGACAAGAGCGACATCGACCTGCCCAACGATCTGCTGAACGTGCTGGAGGAGGGCGGGTTCGGCATTCCGGAGCTGGAACGGCTGCCCGACGACGCGCCGCCGGTCGAGGTGATGACCGCCGACGAGGGCGGCCGCGCGACGATCAGGCGCGGCCGGGTGCGCTGCTCCGACTTCCCGATCATGATCATCACCAGCAACGGCGAGCGCGAGTTCCCGCCCGCGTTCCTGCGCCGCTGCCTGCGGGTGATGATCGAGCCGCCCACCGCGGCCCAGCTGGCCGACATCGTGGACGCCCACTTCAGCCCGGACGACCACGCCGCCGCGGAGGGGCTGATCAGCACCTTCATCGCCCGCCGCGAGCTGGCCGACCTGGCCACCGACCAGCTGCTCAACGCGGTCTTCCTGGCCCGCTCGCTGTCGCCCGAGACCACCCGGGGAGAGCTGCTTGACGAGATCTTGCGGCCGCTGAACCTCAAGGAGCCGTGATGATCGAGCGGCTGGTCGACGCGCTGGACGGGGTGGAGCCGGCGCCCTCGGCGGAAGAGCTGGCGGACGCGCTGTGGCTGGCCCGGTTCCTCGACCCGCCCGGCGGCGGCCGTCCGGAAGGCGGGAACGGCGCGGGACCGCGGACCGCGGACGCGAGCGGCACCGGGCCCGGAGCGGCGGAGTTCACGCCGGGGAACGGCACGGCATCCGGGGACGCGGCACATGGGGAGGGGCCGTCCGGCTCGACGAACGGCCGGGCCCAGGCCGCCGCACCCGCGAAGACGGGCGCGGGCATCGGCGCCGAACTCGGCACGGTGGCCGGAGCCGGAAACGGAGCGGTCCCGGGGGAGCCGGCGGCCTCCGTGCGGCAGGCGGGCCTCTACCTGCCGGGATCCCTGCCCGGCGGTGACGCGAAGGTCTCCTTCCCCGTCCGTTCCCCGACCCTTCCCGCGCTTCCGCGCACGCTGAAACTCGCACGGGCGCTGCGCCCGCTGCGGCTGGACGTCCCGGCCCCGGGGCCCGGCCGCCTGAACGCGAAGCGCACGGTCAGGCGGTTCGCCGAGACCGGCGTCTGGGCGCCCCAGCTGGACCCGGTGCCGGAGCGCCGGTTCGCCCTGGTCCTGGTCGTGGACGTGGCGGCGTCCATGACGGTGTGGCGGCACACCGCCGACGAGCTGCGGCTGCTGCTGGAACGGCTCGGAGCGTTCCGGGACGTGCGAATCCGATACCTGGACACTGACGCCGACACTGACGGTCTGCGGCTCGGCACCGATTCGGCCGGTGCCGAGGGGCGCCGGATCGTCCTGGTCGTGAGCGACTGCATCGGAGCGGCCTGGCAGGACGGCCGTGCCGCCGCCCTGCTGGAGCGGTGGGGCCGGTCGGGCGCCGTCGCGATCGTCCAGCCGCTTCCGCAGCGGCTCTGGCGCAGGTGCGCGGCCGCCACGGAGCAGGTGTACCTGCGCGCCTCCGCGCCGGGGGCCGCCAACGCCCGGCTGGCGGTGCGGGCGCGGGAGCGCGGCGCGGCCGTCCCGCCGGGTGTCGCGGTGCCGGTCCTGGAGCTGGACCGGCGCTGGCTCGCGCCGTGGGCCGCCATGGTCGCGGGCTCCGGGCGGGAGATCGCGGGCGAGGCGCTGTTCACGGGACGTCCGGTCGCGGAGCGTCCCGCGCCGTCGCAGGCGGCGCAGGAGGGGGAGCCGACCGCGCTGGAACGGGTCCTGCGGTTCCGCGCGTCGGCCTCCCCGCAGGCGTTCGAGCTGGCCGGCTACCTGGCCGCCGCGCCGCTGCGGCTGCCGGTGATGCGGCTCGTCCAGCGGGCGATGCTGCCCCGGTCGACGCCGGCGCACTTCGCGGAGGTGTTCCTGGGCGGCCTGATGCGCGTGGCGGACGGCGACGCGCGTGATCCGTCCGCCGTCGCCTACGAGTTCCACGACGGGGTCCGGGACGTGCTGCTCGGCGGGCTGCGCCGGAACGAGGCGCTGACCGTGCTCCGGGAGGTGTGGGGCACGGTCCGGGACAGGCTGGGGTCCTCGCTCGACTTCCCGGCGCTGCTGGCCGCCGTCCAGGACGACGCGGCCGTGCTGCCGCCCGACCAGCCGTTCGCCCAGGTGGCCGCGCGTGTGCTGGCGCGGCTCGGCGGGAGTTACGGGGAGGTCGCCCGGCGGCTGACCGCGGCCGCCGGGGAAGGAACACCTGTCCCCGCCGGGGGCCCCGGGGACGACCGGCCCGACGAGAAACCGGCGGAGCGGGGCGTCCCATCGCTCTTCGCGGGCGTGCCGCCGCGCGATCCGGGCTTCCACGGCCGCGACGACCTCATCCCGCGGGTCGCCGGGGCATTGCGCGACGCCGGGACGGTCGTCCTGCTGCCGGGCACGGACGGCGCGCCCGGTGGCGAGGGGAAGACACGGCTCGCGGTCGAGTCGACCCACGCCCGCCTTCGCGACTACGACCTCGTCTGGTGGATACCGGCGGCCGACACGCGATCGGTTCGGGCGTCCCTGGGCGCTTTGGCGCACCGGCTGGGCACGCCGTCGAGCGATGACCTCGGGGTGACCGTCGGCAACCTCCTCAGGGCGCTGCGCGGCGGGCTTCCGGGCGGCGGCCGCTGGCTGCTGGTGTACGACGACGCGTGCGACCCCGCCGATGTCCTCCCCTTGATGCCGCGCGGCACCGGCGGCGGCACCGGCGATGTCCTGGTCACGTCACGGGATCGCCGATGGGCGCGCGTGGCGGCGGCGGTCGAGGTGGGCGCCTTCGCGCGTTCGCGCAGCGTCTCCTTCCTCCGGCGCAGGGTGCCGTGGCTGCCGGCGGACGCCGCGGAGCGGGTCGCGGAACGCTGCGGCGATCTTCCCGGCGCGCTGGCACAGGCCGCCGCCTGGCTCACGTCCACGGGGGACACCGACTACGCCGGACTCCTCGACGAACGGATCCACGCCGACCAAGCGGATCCGTACGCCGCGGCCTTGGGCCTCACTCTCGAACGGCTCGACCTGGCGGATCCCGCGGCGGCCGATCTGCTCCGGCTCTGGTCGTATCTCGGCTCGGAGCCGGTGCCCGCCGGTCTGCTCGCCGGGGTCACGGCGGACGAGACCGCCGTGCTCTCCGCGATGCGCGCGCTCGACCGTTCTGAAGTGGCCCGTTTCGATCCGGACGCCCGGACTCTCCAGGTCTCCCCTTCCGTGCGGACCGTGCTGCGCGATCGGCTCCCGGCCGCGGAGCAGGCACGGATGCGGGACCGCGTCCATGCGATCCTCATCGCCGCGACGCCCGAACTCGTCACCCCGCACCTCCTCCCGTCCGGGCTCATCGACGCGGACGGGCCCGACGCCGCGCGCGAGGTCGTCGCGGACCAGTTGCGCCTCCTCCTCCGCTCAGGCGATCACGAGACCTGCCGGGCCCTGGCGGCCGAGGCCGTGGCCCGGTGGAGGGCCCGGCACGGCGACTTCGACGCCCTCATGCACGACGCCGCCCGCGCCCTGACGGACGCGCTGGAGGCGCTCGGCCGTCCGGCGGAGGCGGCGGAGATCGCCGCGGACATCGTCCGCGGCATGGGCGCTCAGCTGGGCCGCGCGCACCCGGCCACCGTGCTGGCGGCCGGCCGTCTCGGCGCCGGCGGCCCGATGCTCCGGCTCCGCGGCGATTTCAAGGGGGCGTACGAGCGCGACGAGGACTTCTGGAGGCGGGTGGAGCAGCGGTACGGCCGGGACCATCCCGAGACGCTGCACGCGGCCGCGGCGGTCGCGGCCGACCTGTGCCTGCTGGGCAGGTTCCACGAGGCGCACGCGATCGACGCGGCGGGCCCGGAACGCCCGCGCGACGGCGACCGGGCGGCCCTCGATGTCGCCTATCGCCTCGCCCGCGATCTGCACGGGCTCGGACGCTACGACGAGGCCGTTCGCGCGCAGGAGGCGGCCATCGCACGGGCCCCCGCACTCCTCGGCCGCGATCACGCGCTCGTCCTGCGGGCGCAGGCCGTCCACGCCGGGGCGCTCCGCAAGGCCGGCCGGCTGACGGACGCGGCGCGCCTGGCGACCCTCTCCCTGGACGGTCACCTCCGCCGGTTCGGCGCCGAACATCCCGGCGCACAGGCCGCCAAGGTGACCGCCGCCCTCGCCCGCGCCGCCGCCGGATCCCCCGGCCCCGGACGCGTTCTGGCGGAGGAGGCGCTCGCGTCCTACCGCCGCACGCTGGGCGAGGACCACCCGTTCACCAGCGCCTGCGCCATCGACCTCGGCATCCTGCTGCGCGTGGTCGGCGACGTCCAGACCGCGCTCGACACCGATCGCGCCGCGCTGGAGGCGCTGCGGCGGGACGGTTCCATGGGGCCGGACCACTACTACGCGCTGTGCGGCGCGGCGGGCATGGCGAAGGACCTCTACCTGCTGGGCGAGCTGGGCGCGGCACTCGATCTCGCGGAGCATGCCCGGGACGGCTTCCGCGCCCGGCACGGCCCGCGCCACCCGTACACGCTGGCCTGCGCCCACAACGTCGCGACGATCAGGCGCGCCGCCGGCCTGCCCGGAGGCGCGGCGGACCCCGGCGCGCTGGCCGGGCTGCTCGGCGAGCACCATCCCGAGGTGCGGGCGGCGGCCCGGGGCGACCTTCTCGACTGCGACATCGCACTCCCGCCCCTGTGAGAAAACCGAGGGTCGACATGGCAGGTTCCCCGAACGGCGGATGGCGTCCGTCCGGTCTCAGCTCCCAGTTCGTCTGCGACGTCGCCTCCTTCGGCGACCAGCGCCGCGGCGACGACGCCCGCGTCCACGTCAGGAAGGGGCTGTACGCCGCGCTGCGGACGGCCTTCGAGGCGGAGGGGATCACGTCCGGCGGCCGGTACCAGGAGGACCGCGGCGACGGCGTGCTGGTGGTCGTCCCGCCGCAGGTGGACACCGCGTCGCTCCTCACCTCGGTCGCGCTCCGGCTGCGCGCCGAGGTGCGCAGGCACAACGCGCTCTCCAGCGAGGCGGCGCGGATGCGGCTGCGCGTCGCGGTGAACACCGGTGAGGTGCACTGGGACGGCGAGGGGCTGGTGGGGACGGCGTTGAACGACACGTTCCGGATCCTGGACGCCGGTCCGTTCAAGGAGGTGCTGCGCGCGACGGACGCCGATCTCGCCCTGATCGTGTCGCAGCGCGTCTACGACGACGTGGTCAGGCAGGGCCGGGGGCTGCTGGACCGGCGGGACTACCTGCCGCTGGAGATCAGGGTGAAGGAGCTGGAGGGCACCGCCTGGGTCACCCTGCCGGGGCTGGGCCGGCCGCCGTCCGGTGCGGTCGCGGGAGGCGGCGAGATCGTCCCGGTCTCCGCGGACCTCGCCGAGCCGGGGCCGCAGGGGATGCCGGCGCCGGGAGGCTGGTCGCACGAGGGGCGGGACGTGCCGTCCGAGGTGCTGTTCGAGCTGGTCGAGTGCGCGCTGGCGATGCCGCAGATGAAGAACGAGCGGGAGCGCGAGCGGGTGGTCGGGGCGCTGCCCGCGGAGATCGGGGACGTGGTGCCGCGGTCGTTCAACGCGCGCGCCGACACCTACGAGATCATCCGGACCTGCCTGGACTACCCAGGGGGACTGCAGGCACTGCTGGGCGTGCTGCAGGGGTTCGTGGGGGAGTCGTTGGCGTTCGGTGAGTTCAAGCGGGCGATCGTCCGCCTGCTGTACGAGGGCTGAGCGGCCACGGCGGGCCCCCGAAACGGCGACCTGGTGGGGGCGTAAGGTCACTGTGCGTGGGGATGGATCTTGCCTGACGCTTAACCGTCCCCCTAGGTTTACTTGGTTGGAACGATTTATGTGGGAGGCCGAGGGCGTCAGCGGCTCGTGGAGTGCGGCCGAGGCCCGGACAGGGAGAAGACAAGGTGCCGGATAAACGCGTGAAACCAGACGACAGCGGCGGAGGGGAGATCTTGGGCACATCCGGCGGGCTGCGGGGGGCGTTGCCGCCCCGGACCGACTGGATCGTGTTCGGCGTGACCGCGGTGCTGACCCTCGCCTTCGTGGTCTGGGGCGCCATGGCCACCGACTCGCTGGAGCGCGTGTCGACCTCGCTCCTGACCGGCACCATGCACAACCTCGGCTGGGCGTTCGTGCTGGCCGCGTCCGGATTCGTGGTGTTCGCGCTGTGGCTGGCGTTCAGCCGGTACGGCAAGATCACCCTCGGTCAGGAGGGCGAGGAACCGGAGTTCCGGACGGTCTCCTGGGTTGCGATGATGTTCAGCGCGGGCATGGGCATCGGCCTGATGTTCTACGGGGTGAACGAGCCGCTCACGCACTTCGCCGAGCCACCGCCGGGCACCTCCGGCACCGACCCCGCGGACAAGATCGAGACCGCGATGGCGACCACGCTGTTCCACTGGACGCTGCATCCGTGGGCGATCTACGCGGTGGTCGGGCTGGGCATCGCCTACAGCTGCTACCGGCGCGGCCGGCGGCAGACCGTCAGCGCCGTGTTCACCCCGCTGATCGGTGAGAAGCACGCCAACGGCGGCGTCGGCAAGGTGATCGACATCCTGGCGATCTTCGCCACGCTGTTCGGGTCGGCCGCGTCGCTGGGCCTGGGCGCGCTGCAGATCGCCAGCGGCGCCGAGGCGGCCGGCTGGACCAAGGAGGTCGGCGAGGGCATCCTGGTCCTCATCATCGCCGTGCTGACGCTGGCGTTCGTGCTCTCCGCCGTCTCCGGCGTCGAGAAGGGCATCCAGTGGCTGTCCAACACCAACATGGTGCTGGCGCTGGCACTGCTGCTGTTCGTGTTCGTGGCCGGCCCGACCGTCCAGATCCTGGACCTGCTGCCCGGCTCGATCGGCGCGTTCATCGGCGACCTGCCCCAGATGGCGGCGCGTACCGAGGCCAGCGCCGGCGCCGACATCGCCGGATGGCTGGCCGACTGGTCGGTGTTCTACTGGGCCTGGTGGATCTCCTGGACGCCGTTCGTCGGCCTGTTCATCGCGCGGATCAGCCGTGGCCGCACGATCCGGCAGTTCGTCGGCGGCGTGATCCTGGTGCCGAGCACGGTCAGCCTGCTGTGGTTCGCGGTGTTCGGCGGCACGGCGACCCGGCTGGAGTCGCAGGGCGCGCGGCTGACCGGCGGCGACGCCACCCCGGAGGGGCAGCTGTTCGCGGTGCTGCGCGAGTACCCGATCGCCGGGGTCACCGGGCTGCTGGTCATGATCCTGGTGGGGATCTTCTTCGTGTCCGGCGCGGACGCGGCCTCGATCGTCATGGGCACACTGTCGCAGCGCGGCACGCTGGAGCCGACCCGCGTCGTGGTGGTCATCTGGGGTGTGCTGACCGGGGCGGTCGCGGCGATCATGCTGCTGGTCGGCGGTGGCGGCGACGCGGCGCTGACCGGGCTGAAGAACCTCACCATCCTGGTCGCCGTCCCGTTCATGCTGGTCATGGTCGGCATGTGCGTCGCGCTGACCCGCGATCTGCGCAGCGACCCGCTGATCCTGCGCGGCGAACGGGGCGAGGAGGCCGTGGAGAGCGCGGTCATCACCGGCCACGAGCTGTACGACGGCGACTTCGAGCTGCGCGTCGTCCCCACCTACGGCAACGGTGACGGCGGGGACCACGAAACGTCCGTCAAGACCTGAACGGAAGATCTGAGACGGCGGCCGGGGCGGGTGCCCCGGCCGCCGTCATTCGGGCACGGCGTAGCCGGGAACCGAGGGCCAGCGGACGGTCAGCACCACCGACGCCTCCTCCGCGTACCACGAGTGGTCCACGCCTGGACCCCACACCACGTAGTCGCCCTGCTTGCTCAGCAGCACGCTGCGCTCCGGAAGCTCCACCCGGAACCGCCCGCTGATCAGAACCAGCAGCGCGGTGCGGCGCTCCCCGGTGGCCCACTGCGCGCGGCGGTCGCCGGGCGGGTGGGTGCCCCACTTGATCTCCACGTCGTCGCTGTGCCGGGCGTCGCCGGGCGGCTTGAAGTGACCCAGCAGCCAGCCCCGGTCACCGGGCGCGTCGATACCGGCGTTCCCCACATAAACCTTCTCCACGGCCCGCGACGCTAGCACCAGTCGAGAAGCACCGGCCGGGATCTTGCGGCACCGGATCCTCCAGTGAACGCCGCAAGTCTTTTGCGAGACCGCGGATTATCCGAAGCCGCGCGTGCGCGCATGGTGGGACGAACGCGCGGATAATCGCCGAGCTTGTCGGCCGGATGACAGGACACGGCGAGGAATTTCCCTCTTGGTCCACCGCGAGTAGGCGCCCCGTTACATTGGCGTCGCGCTGCGTTTCCAACGGATCACACCGGGAACTATTTGATCTATCGACGGGGAAAGGAGGGTGCCATGGAGGTCGTGATCGAGATGACCTTGCCCCGCGACGCCGAGAGTGCGCCACTGGTGCGGCACACGCTCGACGCGTCCTTGCGGGGCTTGGGAGTGACCTCCGAGATTCGTGCGGACATCGCGCTCGCCCTTGGGGAGGCATGCGCCAACGTGATCCAACACGCCGAGTCCAGCCGGGAGTACGAGGTCCGTGCCCACATGGACGGTGTGCGCTGCGTGGTCGAAGTCATCGACGGGGGCCGTACGGGGTGTGACGCGGAACGGTGGAGACGCGAACGCCAGGCCTTGCCGGTGGCCGAGCACGGGCGGGGTCTCCAGCTCATGAGAGCCCTTACCGAAGACTTGAACATCACCGGTCGCGCCGACAGGAACGGCGCGATCGTTCATTTTGAGAAGTCCCTGGCAAGCTGACGGGCATTCCCGCGGACCGGGAGCGCGGGTGGTCCGCCCGCGCTCCCGGTCGGCGCGGATCAGCGGCTCAACCGGTGACGGGGAGGTCGCCGTCCACGGGGACGGGTTTGGGTGCACGCGCCGGCGGCATGCCCGGCCGCCCATCCAGCGACCCGCCGTGGCTGCTCGGGGAGGTCTGGCCGCTCGGCTTGCCGGCTCCGCTGATGGGTGCTTTGGGGCTGGTCCGGGTGCCGGGCAGTCCGGGCACGTCAGGCACGTCAGGCAGGCCGGGTAGGCCGGGTTGGGCTTCTTTGTGGGACGCGTGGCCGCAGATGACGCCGGCGGCGCTGAAGTTCTGGGTGCCGAACGTGTTCATCGGCACGGACGCCTCCAGGGCGGTGACCGACAGGCGGCCGTCCGGGAGGCGGCGCTGCCTGTTCAGCGTGAGCTTGGCCGTGCCGACGCCGGGGATCTGGACCGGGATGGCGGTGTTGGGACGCGGCGCGGCGCCCAGCCTGCGGCCGTAGACGACGGCATTGGCCAGCCGTGACGTGCCGCGGCGGCCCTGGCAGCCGGCGGAGAGCGCGTCCGCGGAGAAGCCCGCGTCGGGCACCTTGAGGTCCTGGACGGTCGACCGGGCGTGCCGGGCGCCGGCCCGGGTGTCCATCGCGGCGGCGCTGAACAACTTGGTGCGTTTCTCCGTGGCCAGGCTCTTGCGGACCTCGCGCCCGCGGGAGGCGACGGCGGGCAGTGCGGGGAGCGTGACCGGGCCGGAGGCGGCGACACCGTAGGCGGCGCCCTCCGGGCGGCCCGGCCCGGCGGGTTCGCCCGCGGCGGCGGCCGGCACCGGCACCGAGGCCGCGGCGGCCACGCCGGCGGCGGTGGTGAGCAGCAGGGTCTTCGCGGTACGCATGATGGTCGTCCTCTTTCGCGGTTGGGGGTTGGGCCGGCGGGTCCGAGCCGCCGGTCAGCCCGTGATGATCACCAAGGTCCCGAGCGGGACCTCCGAGAGCGCCCGGAGCGCGTCCGGCGGCACCCGCACGCAGCCGTGCGTGACGGCCCTGCCGAAGACCGACCGGTCGGGCCAGCCGTGCAGGGCGACCGTGCCGGGGCCGCCGCCGAAGGTGTCGAGGGTGGCCGAGTGCGCGCCCAGCGGCATGAGCAGCGGGCTCGGCGTCCTGGCGGCCGGACGCAGCAGCGCCAGCAGGAACGTGCGGCCGGTGGGCGTGGGGGTGGCGGGCGCGCCGACCGCGACCCGCCAGCGGCCGACCGCCCGGCCGGAGTGGAGCAGGGTCAGCCGGCGGCGCGGCACGTTCACCCTGATCAGGTACGGGGTGCGGGCGGTGCGGAGGCCGGCCTGCGCGGTCGACAGCCAGCCGGTGGCCTGGTTGGGACGGCTCGGCAGCAGCACCTGCACCCAGACGCCCGACCGGCTCACCACCGGCACCCAGGTGGGGCTGCCCAGCTGGGTGGTGGGCAGCGTGGCGATGGGACGGCCGCCGGGGGCGTCCAGCACCGTGCGCGGCGCGACCGGGTGGACGACGAGCCCCGCGGTGGCGGCGGCCGCGTGCGATGGCCGGTCCGCGGGTGCGTCGTGGACGGTCGTGTGGGTGGTGGTCTCGGGCGGCCGGGCCGGGGCCGGGTCCGGCGTGCCGGTGGCCGACGGCGGCGGGGACGAGCCCGTGCAGGCGGCCGGGAGCGCCGTCGCGGCCGCGACGGCGGCCGTGACCGCGAGGCGCGCGGCGCGTGCACGATGCATCAGGAATGCCCTCCGGTGGCAGCTCGGCATTCCGTTCCCGCGGTGGAATGCCATTCCGCCGGGATGCTAGCGCCGGACCGCTGTGGCGTGTCCGGAACTCGGTCCAAGGAATTGATTTCTTTGCCGTGGTGCATGCGCTGGATCTGGGCATTTCCGGCGGAGGCTAACCTCCCCGTCAATTGCCTTCTGTCGGGCATTGTCGACGGCAAGAAAAAGTAGGTCATGTGCGAATTGATCGGCTTTCGGAGGTGGGAGTCGGAGGATGTGCCGGTCGCGGGGTCGCGATCTGGAAGCGCCGGTCGGCAAGGGTTCGCGGGGCGGCCGGGCGCCGCTTGGGCCGTGGGAGCGCTGAAGTTGCCGCATGACAACTGTTCTCGCGGCGGAGACACCACGCCCGAAAGCCGGGAAAGGCTGGGCGTTGGAACGTCGGGCCCTCCGGCGCGACCGTCCGCCGCTGCCGGGACGCGTTGAGACGCGGAAGGAGAAGGCCTTCAGGTGCGGAGGAGGAGGCGTTCAGGTGCGGAGGAGGAGGCGTTCAGGTGCGGAGGGAGAAGCCGTTCGGGTGCGACGTGTTCAGGCGCGCAGGGAGAAAGAGGTCACGCTCTTCTCGTCCGGTGACGCGGTCGCCGCCTCGTGGAACTGCGCCAGCCCCCACAGAAGGGCGGCACGGGCGGGCGACGACATCGTGGCCAGCACCCGCGCGAGCTCCTCGTGGCGTCGCACCTGGAGCCGGTCGAGCAGGGCCTGGCCCTCGGCGGTCAGCCGAACCGTGACCTCGCGGCGGTCGCGGCCGGGATCGCGCAGGAGGAACCCACCGGTCTCCAGCCGGTCGCACAGCCGGCTGGCCGAGGAGACCAGCGCGCCCAGTTCGGTCGCCAGGCTGCTGATGTTCACCGGGCCGCGTTCCACCACGAAGAGCGCGCGCAGCTGGGCCGCGGGGATGGGGACGTCGTGGGCATTATGCGCTCGCGCCCACACGTTCATCAGGGTTCCGGCCGCCTCGTCCAGAGCGGCGGCCGACTCGGCGGCTCCGTGCCCCGGCGTGGCGACCATGCCCCCCACTGTTACATACCGAGTCCGTCCCGGCATCTTTCCCTACCGAAGCGGACGAGGATACGACGCGTCCGGCCCTGCCGCGACGGCGCGGTCGTCGTCTGCCTGGACCGGATCGGGACGCCCGGTTCCGCGTCCGCCGGAGCCGGAAGGGGGCGTTGCGACCGATCGTCCGGGATGGGCGGGGCCGCGGCGGTGGGGTTTGGGTGACCTGACGGTTAGGTAATGCGGGTGTCAGGTGTTACCAGTGGTGCAGGAGATATTCAGTGGGAAGGGGGTTGCCGGATGCGCCCACGGGAAACGTCCCGGGGCGATGCGAAGGGGGAGTGATCACGGGATGCCGCAGCAGGCGGAGGCGCCACCGGGCCGGGCTTCCGATGGCCCGGAGCCCTGGCATGTGCTCCGTTTTCGCGGGGAACTGGATTGCGCGCGGGCCGGCGGCCTGCGCAGGGCGATCGACGAAAAGCTGGCGTTGAGCGATCGGCCGCGACTGGCGATCGATCTCGGGGACGTCTCTTTCTGCGACTCCTACGGCCTGTCCGTTCTGGTGTACGCGGCCAAGAAAGTACGAGAACGCGACGGTACGTTGCTGCTGTCCAGCGTCTCGCGTCAGGTGCGAATGCTCATTGAACGCTGCGGTCTGCAGCGTTTGCTCACCCTTCCCTGACGGAACTCACCCCCGTTCACCTGGGGGAGCTCGGGCGGCCCGGGCGTTCATGCGCTGCGGGCCGCCCGTTGCTGGGTGCGTTTGCGGGCGGCCGCCTGGCGCGCTCGGTTGAAGCTGTCGCGAACGCGGGCGGCGCCGCGCGACGCGGTGGCGGTGTCTTTGGACAAGTGGGCGTATTGGGCCAGCACCTCGGCGACCGGCGGAGGTGTCCATTCTTCGCGGACGAGGACGGGCGGATCGACCGGCACGGCCGGCCGGCTCGGCGCGGCCGGCGAGTCGGGGGCGGCGACGAGCGCGAGATGCGTGCGGCAGTGCGGGCACTGCAACCCCGAATGGGAGTCTCTGCTCATACCACGAATGATTCCCCAAGGGTCTGACAATTCATCCGTGGTTATCGACGAATGGCCGCCCGTCCCCCCGCGAAGCCTCCGGAAGGAGATCAGGAATCGGCGGGCGAACCCGGTCCGAGCAACCCCTCCTTGCCCGCCGCGACGGCCACCTCGTGCCACTCCTGTGCGGTGCGGGCGAAGATTTCCTGCACCTCCTCGGGGATGTCGCCGGCGCGCATCCGGTCGCCCAGGTCTTCCGGCAGTACGCCGCGAAGGTACTGGTCAAGGGCCCAGAGTGCGGGGTCCCAGCCGCCGCCGACGCCCTCGAAGTGGCCGTCGGCCAGCCCGCCGTGCTCCAGTTCGAGAACGGCCTGCCCGTCCTTGGAGGAGATGCGGGCCTCCAGATGGCTGGCCATGTCCCCGTACACCCAGGACAGCCGCAGCAGCCGCGGCGGGTCGCACTCCAAAATCTCGCCGCCGGCGTTGCCCTCGATCTGGTACGTGCCGCCCGGACGCAGGTCGCCGGTGACGGGCAGGAACCAGCGCTCCAGCCGGGAGGGGGTGGTGACGGCCTCCCAGAGGTCCTCGGCGGTGGTGTCGTAGGCGCGGCGCAGCAGGACGGTGCCGGTGGCCGGGTAGCCCTCGATCTTCCGCTCGCCGATCTCGCGGTGGGTCGCGTTGATCAGGTCGGTGATGTCGGTCATGTCTCGCTGATCTCCTTGCTCGGTTCGCCCTCGCCGCCCGGCTCGGGCCGGTGCGGATCGGCATGCCGCCGTTCCCGCCGGCCGCGCGCGATCTCGGTGCCCAGCGCGTCCAGCCGCTGCGTCCAGAACCGCCGGTAGCGCTCCAGCCACAGGTCGATCTCCTGGAGCGGCGCCGGGTCGACCGAGTACAGCCGCCGGGTGCCCGCCGCGCGGACGGTGGTGAACCCGTTCTCGCGCAGCACCCGCAGGTGTTGCGACACCCCCGGCTGGGAGATGCCGAACTCCTCCTGGACCACGGCGCTGATCTCGCCGGCCGCGCGCTCGCCGTCGGCGAGCAGTTCCAGGATCCGGCGCCGGACCGGATCCCCGAGAACGTCGAAGGCGTGCATGACCTCTATATTATCGTCTCGACTTATATAAGCAAACTGTGAACTAGATGCTCTCCGGCCACGGGTCGCCGGCCCGCCAGGCACGGCAGCGTTCGGCGAAGGCGGCCAAGCGGTGCTCGGCGAAGTCCGCCAGGTCCCAGTCGTACGGCTCGGCGGGTCCCCGCCAGAGGTAGGCGCGGGCCCTGCCCGAGCCGTCCGCCAGCGGCAGCACGGCGGGCTCGTACAGGTCGCCCTCGAACTCGTCCAGGACGCGCCGCTCGTCCTCCGTCAGGCCGGCGATCAGCATGCCCTCGGCGGTGCCGCCCGGATCGGCGACCAGCCCCGGATAGTCGACACCCGGCAGCGCCCGAACCCGCCAACCCGGCACGGCGGCCGGGGTTAGTCGGGGCACGCGGCCGAGCAGGATCTCCAGGATCTCGGGAAAGCGCAGCGTGCCGTAGACGAACAGCCCGTGCACCGGCCCGTCCACTGAAGCCTTCCCGCTCATGGATGGGCGGCGTACGCGGCGCTCCAGCACAGCAGCAGCGCCAGTACGGTCAGGCAGGTCAGCAACCGTCCCGTCCGCAGGCCATGGCCGCAGATCAGCCAGGACGCGTGCAGCAGCCATCGCCGGACGGCCCGCGGATCGGCCCGGCGGCGGACTTCGAGCGAGCGGTAGCGGAAGTCGCGGTTCAGCCCGTCGTCGACGTCCGCGGCCGCCAGGGCGAGGTAGCGGTAGAGGACGGGAAGCCCGTCGTACGAGCCCGACAGCTCCTCGGCGAGCACCGCCTCGCTGCGGCGGCGATGGCGCAGCGAGGCGAACGTGCACTCACCGGCGATCCGCAGCCCTTCGGGATGCTCCAGGCCCGCGAACTTGCAGCGGCTGAGGTCCACGTCGGCCAGCCCCAGCCGTGGCGCGTCCATCCCGCGGACGGAGACGACCCGCACGGGAGCGTGGTCGATCCCGTCGTCCTCGGCCAGGCACTGGAACGGGTGGGAGAGGGACCGTACGGTCACCCCCGCGTCGAAGCAGGCGTCCTCGAGGTCGAGTTCGGCATGGCGCAGCCTGAACTCCGCCGGGCCGTGGACGACCGCGTGGTCGGCGTCCACGCGCCGTGCCACCGCGTCCACACGCAACCCGCGATGGGCGATGGCGTTGCTGAGGGACAGCCGGCCGTGTACGGCCAACGGCCCCATCCACAGGTCCTGGCGGAATCTGGCCCGTTCCAAACGCGCGTGCCGTGCGACCCGCACGCGCCTGAACGAGAGCGCCCCGCCGAACCGCGCCGCCTGGAACACCGCGTCCCGGCCGAAGCGCGCGCGGTCGAACGCCGCCGCCCCCACGAAGACGGCTCGGGCGAAGGACGCGTCCGCCAGCCACACCGTTTCCCCGAAGAGCGCGTCGCTGGCGAAGACGGCCTCGTCGAAGGTCGAGTGCCGCTGGAAGCGCGCGCCGTGGAAGGAGGCGTTACCGGTGAACCGGGCCCCACGGAACGAGACATGGCCCAGGAAGCGCACGTCGTAGAAGGACACGCCGCCCGCGAACCGTGCGCCGTCGAACGAGCAATCCCCTTCGAAGCACACCCCGGTCAGCGACGCGCGGTCGGGGAGCACCGCGCCGTCGAAACGGCTGCGTCCGAGGTGCGGACGCTTGTCAGGCCCGGTAACCGCCTTCAGCAGGGCGGAGAAGAGCGGTCCCGGTACGGTCGCGCCCCGCAGATCGATGTCGGCACCGGGTTGGAGCCCTTCGAGCATGTGCTCCAACTCGTCCGGACTCAGATGGTGCAGGCAGGACGGGTAGGGGGTGAAGGCTCGTTCGGTGCATCCGACCGCCGCGCCGCAGCGCGGCCAGGTCCGCCAAGGAGACATCCAAGGGGACGACGAGGGTGAGGCCAGTACGGCCGTCCGCGAGGGCTGGGGAAGGTCCACGCCCACCGTTGTACCCCTGTGGGGCGGTCTCGCTCAGTCGCTCGACCTGATCCTGCGACGTAATCTCGTGACATGAGGGCATTAGGCGGAGTGAAGCCCGCGAACCCGGCGATCATCGGCCGGCCGTCGGTTGACCAATGGGAACCGGGGGCATCATCCGCTTATCTGACTCACAGCTGACACGTCCGAAACACCTGCAACATCATCGTTCGACTTCTGTTCATCTTGACCAGGGATCATCACCGCTATGAGCGTCACTCCAGGACAGATTCCCCACGGTGCGGAAACGCTGCCACACGATCGGTTCCTGGACCGCGAGGAGAGCTGGCTCAGGTTCAACCAACGCGTCCTGGAACTCGCCGAAGACCCCGGCCTCCCCCTTCTGGAACGGGTCCGCTTCCTGTCGATCTTCGCCAGCAACCTGGACGAGTTCTTCATGGTCCGGGTGGCCGGGCTGGCCCGCCGGATGGCCACCGGCCTGGCCGTCACGGCCGCCAGCGGCCGGCAGCCCCGCGAGGTGCTGGAACGCACCGCCGCGGTCGCCCGCGAGCTGATGCTCCGGCACGTCGGCACCTTCCGCGACGACCTGCTGCCCGCCCTTCGCAAGGAGGGCATCGAGCTGCTGCGCTGGAAGGACCTCGCCGAGACCGAGCAGGAGGCGATGAGCCAGCTGTTCCGCGACCGGATATACCCGGTGGTGACCCCGCTGGTGGTCGACTCCGCGCACCCCTTCCCCTACATCTCCGGGCTGTCGCTCAACCTCGCGGTGATCGTCCGCGATCCGGAGACCGAGGCCACGATGTTCGCCCGGGTCAAGGTCCCTCCGCTGCTGCCGCGCTTCATCGAGACCTCGCCGAACCGGTTCACCCCCCTCGAGGACGTGATCGCCGCGCATCTCGGCCAGCTGTTCATCGGCATGGAGGTCGTCGAGCACCATGCCTTCCGGGTCACCCGCAACCAGGACCTGGAGATCGACGACGACATCAGCGAGAACCTGCTGCAGGCGCTGGAGCGCGAGCTGCTCCGCCGCCGGTTCGGCCCGGTCGTCCGGCTGGAGGTCGAGGACTCCATCTCCGACGGCGTCCTGGAACTGCTGACCACCGCGCTGCTCCTCGACGAGCGCCAGATCTACCGGCTGGACGGCCCGCTCGACCTGGCCGGCATGTCGGCCATGGCCGACCTGGACCGGCCCGAGCTGAAGTACGGGCCGTTCGTGCCGTCCAAGCAGGCGATCCCGGGCGAGGCCGACATCTTCCCCGCCATCCGCGAGCGCGACGTCCTGGTCCACCACCCCTACGACTCGTTCACCACGACCGTGCAGCGGCTCATCGAGGAGGCCGCCGACGACCCGCGCGTCCTGGCGATCAAGCAGACGCTCTACCGCACCAGCGGCGACTCCCCGATCGTGGACGCCCTGGTCGGCGCCGCCGCGGCGGGCAAGCAGGTCGTGGTCGTCGTGGAGCTGAAGGCCCGGTTCGACGAGCGCGCCAACATCGCCTGGGCGCGCAAGCTGGAAGAGGCCGGCTGCCACGTGGTGTACGGGTTCGTCGGGCTGAAGACGCACTGCAAGCTGGCCCTGGTCGTCCGGCAGGAGGCCGACAACACGCTGCGCCGCTACTGCCACATCGGCACCGGCAACTACCACCCCAAGACCGCCCGGCTGTACGAGGACTTCGGCCTGCTCACCGCCGACCCGGCCGTCGGCGAGGACGTCAGCGCCCTGTTCAACCACCTCACCGGCTACTCCCGGCAGAACTCCTACAAGCGCCTGCTGGTGGCACCGCAGAGCCTGCGGCCCGGCCTGGTGCAGCGGATCGAGCGGGAGACCGAGCACCAGGAGGCCGGCCGGCCCGCCCACGTGCGGATCAAATGCAACTCGCTGGTCGACGAGGAGGTCATCGACGCGCTCTACCGGGCCGCGCAGGCGGGCGTGCCGGTCGACGTCTGGGTGCGCGGCATCTGCGCGCTGCGGCCCGGTGTCCCCGGCCTGTCGGAGACCGTCCGGGTGCGCAGCATCCTGGGCCGCTTCCTGGAGCACTCCCGGGTGTTCGCGTTCGAGAACGGCGGCGACCCCGAGGTCTGGATCGGCAGCGCCGACCTCATGCACCGCAACCTGGACCGCCGCGTCGAGGCGCTGGTGCGGGTCGCCGACCGCGGACACCGCCTCGAACTGGTCGACCTGCTCGCCCTGGCCATGGACGACGGCACCGACTCGTGGTGGCTGGACGGCGACGGCACCTGGACCCGCCGCTCCGCCATGACCGGCGAACCGCTGCTGGACATTCAGACCCACCTGGTCAAGAGCAGGCGTTGGAGGACCGTCGATGGCTGAACGGCGCGGCCGCGCGAGCCGCGCGGACGGGCAGGACGAGCCGATCCGGGCGGCCGGGGCCGTCCTCTGGCGGGACGGTCCCGAGGGAGCGGACGGGCCCGAGGTGGCGCTGATCCACCGTCCCAAGTACGACGACTGGTCCTTTCCCAAGGGCAAGCTCAAGGACGGCGAGCACATGCTGCGCGCCGTCGTCCGGGAGGTCGAGGAGGAGACCGGGATCGTTCCGCGCCTCGGCCGGCGCCTGCCCTCGGTGACCTATCCCGTGGACGAGCGGATGAAGCGGGTCGACTACTGGGCGGCGCGCGCCCTCGGCCCGTCCGGCGAGGGCCACGCGGTGCCCAACGCCGAGGTCGACCGGCTCGAATGGCTGGCCGTGCCCGAAGCCGAGCGGCGGCTGTCGCATTCGCATGACGTCGACCTGCTGCGCGAGTTCCGGGCCGGGCCGCCGCACACCTGGCCGCTGGCGATCCTGCGGCACGGCTCGGCGGGCGAGAAGGACGAGTGGAACGATCCCGACGAGCTGCGCCCGCTGGACGACCGCGGCCGTGCCGAAGCGGTGCGGCTCGCCGCGCTGCTCGGCGCCTACGGCCCGGCCCGCCCGATCTCCTCGGCGACCGCGCGCTGCGTGGAGACGGTGCTGCCGTACGCCCGCGAGACCGGCGCCGATGTCGCCACCGACCCGGCGTTCACGATCGGCCGGACCGACACCGAGCGCGCCTGCGCGCGGCTGCTCGCCCTGGCCGACGCCGGCGTGCCGGCGATCGTGTGCACGCACGGCGAGATCGTCTCCGAACTGATCAGCGGGCTGTGCCGGCGGCTGGGCGAGAAGGTCCCCGACGAGCCGTCCCTGCGCAAGGGCTCCTTCTGGGTGGCGCACCTGGCCGGCGGCGACGACGGCGAGCCCGCCATCGCCGTCCTGGAACGCCACTCTGCTTGACGGCGCGCCCGACGGCTCAGAACGAAGGGGCCGGGATCTCCGCCCAGGTCCCTTCGAGGCGGTCGAGGGCGGCCCGCGCCTCGCACTGCTCGATGCCGTACAGCACGCCGAGCGAGAACGCGTCGGAGGCGTCCCGGGCCCGCGCCGCCGCCTCCCGCAGGTGCTCGCAGGAGATCACGCCGTCCTGGTAGCCGCCGAGCACGTCCTGGAGGCGCTTGGCGTTCTTCACCGTCTGCCGCGCCGGGTCGCCGAGCACCGCCACCGCGACCTCCGCCGCGTACCGGGCGCGCTTGGCCTCCTTGCGGGTGTCGTGCCGGGCGATCTCGGGATCGTCGGAGGTCCCGATCGCGTCGTAGGCGTTGGCGAGCCGCTTCCAGGCCCGCACGACAAGCCGGGGCAGCTCGGTCGCCGCGCCCCGGTCGGCCCGCGCGGTGAGCGGCGGATCGGCGACCAGTGCTTCGAGCGCGTCCAGCAGCGCGTAGTAGCGGGGCTGCTTGAGCGCGGTGTTGAGACGCCGGTACGCGGACCGTTCCCGGGCGGCCAGCTCCTCCAGCCACGCGGGCTCGCCGACGTCCTCCAGGCCCTCGACCATTTCGGTGAACCGCATCCGCAGCACCTCCAGGTCGCGGACCTCGCCGAGCACCGCCGCCAGCCACTGCAGCTCCGCGCGCAGCGGGTCGGTCCGCTCCCGGTCCAGGATCGGCCGGTAGCTCTGCAGCACGCTGCGGATCCGGCGGGTCGCGACCCGCATCCGGTGCACCGCGTCGAACTCGGCCAGCCGGGCCTTGGGGTCGTACGACAGCAACGCCTGCACCTGCGCCGCGAGGTAGGCGACGACCGCGTCCCCGGCGTTGACGAGGTCTTTGGACTGCGCGAGCTCCCCCGTCTCCTTTGCCGTGGGACGCGCGATCTCGCCGTTCAGCAGCCGTCCCAGCTTGGACGACGTGGACGCCTTACGCGCCCCCGCCTTGCGCAGCCGCTTGCCCGCCGCCTTCAGCAGTTCGCGCGCCCCGGCGGCCAGCTCGACCTCGATCTCCCGCCACGCGTCGCCGCCCTCGGCCTCGCCCTCGCCGGTCAGCACCCGCCCGGTCACCGCGTCGTCGGCGACCTCGGCCAGCACGTCACCGGACTCGTCCAGCAGTCGCAGCACCGTGCGGTCGGTCTCCAGCGTGGCCACCGGCCGCAGGTCGGCACCGCGCGCGTACGCCGCGACCAGGCCCGCCAGCCGGGCCGGGACGACCTGCGCCCGGCCGAGCGGGGCGTGCAGCTCGTTCTTGCTGTCCGGGCCGGCGGGGATCTTCAGATGCCAGCCCGCGTCCGGCCCGCCGCGCCGCCGCCGCAGCGTGATGCCGTGCGCGGCGAGCCGGAGGTCGTCGGTGTCGAAGTACGTGGCGTGCAGCCGGTGCGTCTCGGGCGGGCCGACCTCCGCCACCCCCGGGAGGGCGCTCAGCTCGGGGACGGCGAAATCAGCGGCGGCGTCGTACTTCCGCTCGATCTCCACATGCTTCACGGCCACGTGCGGCTCCTCAAACGTGCAACGTCGCTGGTTATCACGGTTTTGCGGCCAGCATTACACGACAGGGTTAACAGATACAGACACCTCATCGACGCCTCTGTGAGGAGGCATGCCCCCAACGCGTCCGCCCGATGCGCCCATGGCTGTTATGTCCCGCAAGAGTAACCCGCTGACCTGCGTGGACGCTGCGCCGCTGCCCGAATTCGGCCGGAACGGGCGAACCGGGCCCGCTCGGACCGGAGGGCGGCCGGCTCAACGCCCTCGATCACCGACGTCGACCGCTGAGGACGTCAGCGGTCCTTGAGGTGGTACTTCATCCCCATATGGGACGGCCGGAAGCCGATCTTCTGGTAGAACCGGATCGCGTCGGGGCGCTGGCGGTCGGTGGTGAGCTGCACCACACGGCAGCCGCGGGCGCGGGCCTGGTCGATGGCCCAGCGGATGAGGGCCTGCCCGAGGCCCATGCCGCGGTGCTCGGCGCTGATCCGGACGCCCTCGATCTGCGCCCGTTCCGCGCCGGTGTAGGTGAGGCCGGGGATGAAGGTCAGCTGCAGCGTGCCGGCGATGGAGCCGCCGATCTCGGCGACGATGACGCTGTTGCCGGGGTCCTTGTCGATCGCGTCGAACGCGGCGAAGTAGGCGTCCGGGATGACCTCGCCCGGGGTCTCGCGGGCCTGGCCGAGCGGATCGTCGGCCAGTAGCCGGACGATCTCGGGCAGATCCGCCCGGGTCGCCTCCCGGAAGGTCACTTCTTGATCACGCCGCACGTCACACAGGTTATCCGGCCGTATCGTCCCACTGGACAGCGCAACGACTTGTAGTACTACGGGTTGTAGTACTACGTTGGGCTCGACAACGAGAATCCCACCCCGGGAACTGCCCGGCGTCCGATCGACGCCCCAGGGAGCAGACATGCAGCATGTCGACAACGAGGAACACTGGAGCGACCACGCCATCTGCCGCGGCGCCGACCCCGACCTCTTCTTCCCGATCGGCTATTCCGCGCCGATCCTGCGGGAGCAGGAGCGGGCCGCCAAGGCCGTCTGCGGCAACTGCCCGGTGACGGCCGACTGCCTCGCCTGGGCGCTGCGGGTGGGCGAGCCCGACGGCATCTGGGGCGGCACGACCCCCGAGGAACGCCGCCGCCTGCGCCGCTCCGCCGACGCCCCGCCCCGCCGCCGCCTGCCGGTCATCATGGTCCGCGGCGACGTGGTCGAAGACGCGGCTTGACCGAGCGAAGCGAGGGCAAGCTCGCCGCTCTTGCCGGGAGGTGCGGGGGGTCGTCCCCCCACCCGAACATGGCTTGAGATTTCCCTCACCTCCGGGCCCCGGGGCACGGGCCCGGCGTGGTTCAGGGGATCAGGGCGACCTTTCCGACCACCCGCCGGTTCAGCAGATCGTCGAGCACGGCCGGGGCCGACTCCAGTGGTGCGGTGCGCGGCGCGACCGGATCCAGGCGGCCGTCCGCGACCAGCGCCAGCAGCTCGTCGAGGAGGGCGCGCTGCTCGAGCGGATGCGTCCCCGACCAGGCGCCCCAGTCGACGCCGGTCACCGTCCGGTTGCGGAGCAGCACCTGGTTGAGCGGCAGCGACGGGATCGTTCCGGACGCGAACCCGATCACCAGGTAGCGCCCGAACTCGCGCAGCGCCCGCAGCGCGGGGTCCGCCGACGGACCGCCGACCGGGTCGTACACCAGATCCACGCCGCCGGGCGACCACTCCCGGGCGGCCTCTTTCACATCGTCGGACGAGGTGTCCACGGCCGCCTCGGCACCCGCGGCCAGCGCCGCGTCCCGCTTTTCCGCGGACGACGCGGCGGCCAGCACCCGGGCGCCCAGCGCCTTCGCGATCTGCACCGCGGCCAGGCCGACCCCGCCGCCGGCGCCCAGCACGAGCACCGTCTCGCCGGGCCGCAGCCCGCCCCGCTCGCGCAGCCCGAACAGGCCCGTGCAGTGGCTCTGGGTGAACGTGGCCGCCCGCGCCGCGTCCAGCCGGTCCGGGACGGGCACCACGGACGCCGCCGGAACCGCGACCCGTTCCGCGAAGCCGCCCAGGCCGCACATGGCGAGCACCCGCGTCCCCAGGGCCGGGCCGCCCGCGCCGGGAGCCGCCGCGACGATCGTGCCCGCCACCTCGCTGCCGGGCACGAACGGCGGCTCCGGCTTGATCTGGTAGCGGCCCTGGACGAAGAGTCCGTCCACGTAGTTGACCCCCGCCGCCTCCACGGCGACGACCACCTGACCTGGGCCCGGTTCCACCGGACCGGTGTCCCGCACCACGACCGAGCCGAGTTCCTCGCAAACCACTGAGCGCATTGCCTCAGAATGGACGAACCGAATCCCGTTCGCCATACCGGGGTCCCGGGTACGGGTGGGACGCGGCGGGCGGGCACGATGCGCGCTCGCTGAACGTTGCCGATAATGACGGCAGGGTCATCGACACACCTACGGTGGGCGAATATGAGTTACCCCTCGGTCCCCGAGAAGCACCGCTCCGAAGGACTCGCGACGCACGGGTTCCGTGCGCTGTCGGCGGCGATCATCATCGGCGTCGTCACCGCCGGCATGTGGGTGCTGGAGATCGCCGACTACGTGATGAACGGCGCGCTCAACGACTACGGCATCCGGCCGCACGACGTGGGCGACCTGCCCGACATCTTCACCGCCCCGTTCATGCACGGGGACTTCGGCCACCTGATCGGCAACACCCTGCCCTTCGTCATCCTGGGCTTCCTGGCCGCCGCCCGCGGCGTCCTCAAGTTCCTGGCCGCCAGCCTGATCATCATCGTGGTCGGCGGGCTGGGCGTGTGGTTCCTCAGCTCCGCCAACACCCTCGGCTCCAGCATCCTGATCTTCGGCTTCTTCGGCTACCTGCTCGGCCGGGGCCTGTTCGAGCGGCGGGTGATCGACCTGGCCATCGCCGTCGGCGTCGTCCTGCTCTACGGCACGATGATCTTCGGGGTGCTGCCGAGCGACCCGTCCATCTCCTGGCAGGGCCACCTGTTCGGGATGCTCGGCGGCGTGCTGTCGTCCTGGTTGCTGCGCCGCGGCTCCCGCAAGGACAAGGACGACCCCGTCCCCGCCTACGACCGCTGACGTCCCCGCGGCCGGACGGTGAGCTCCGACACCACCGCGTCGGCCGGCGTCTCCAGCGCCGCGACCAGCGCCCGCGCGACGGTCGCCGGATCGGTGAACGCGTCCTCGTCGTACACCCTGCCCTCCTGCGCGTGCACCTTCCGCTGCATCTCCGTGGACGTCCGGCCCGGGTACAGCGTCGTCACCCGGATCGAGGGCTCCTCGGCCCGCAGCGAGTCGGCCAGCGCGCGCAGCCCGAACTTGCTCGCCGCGTACGCCGACCACTTCGGATTGGCGCGCAGCCCCGCCGTCGAGTTCACGAACACCACGTGCCCTTCGGCGGCCCGCAGCGCCGGAAGCAGCAGCCGGGTCAGCTCCGCCGCCGACACCAGGTTCACCATCAGCTGATCGATCCAGTGGTCGGCGTCCTGCTCGGCCACCGCGCCCAGATCCACCACCCCGGCGCTGTGGATCACCCCGTCCAGCCGGTCCGGCAGCCCGGCCTCGGCCAGCGCCGCCTCCAGCCGCCGCGGCTCGTTCAGATCGAGCGTGATCGTCCGCGCCGTGCCCGGCGACGTGGTCGTACGGACCGCGCCCGGCTCGCCGTTGCGCTCCCGCACCAGCACCTGGGTGCGCGCGTGCGTGCCCGAGGTGATCCGTCCGCTCAGCGCGGCCAGCCGGTCCGGCGACCGGCCGGCCAGAATCAGCTCATGCCCGCGCTCGGCGAGCAGCCCCGCGACCGCGGCGCCGATCCCGCCGGTCGCCCCCGTGATCAGATACATGCCCATGAGGCCCCATTCTCGTCCCTCATGGAGGTCGATGCGCCCCGCACCCCGCAGGTTCGCGTCAATCGGGGCGGAGCGCCCTGGTCACGCCGGTGATCAGGGCGGTGGCGAGGATCCAGCCGGTGATCGGGCCCGACCGGCGGCTCGGCGGTGTGTCACAGCTTTGTGCCGTTGACGACCAGCGCCACTTCGATGTTGCCGCGGGTGGCGTTGGAGTAGGGGCACACCTGATGCGCCACTCGGACCAGGTCGGTGGCCTGGGTGAGGTCGGCGATGGACGGCAGGCTGATCTCCAGTTCGACGCCCAGCTTGAAGCCGCCGTTGCCGGCGGGGATGAGCATGACCTTCGAGTCGATTGCCGAGTCGTCGGCGCGCAGGTGCTTGCGCTGGCCCACCAGGACAAGGGAGGTGGCGAAGCAGGCGGCGTAGCCGATGGCGAACAGTTGCTCGGGGTTGACCCCTTCGCCGTCCCCGCCCAGTTCCTTGGGCTGCCCGAGGTCTACCTCCAGCATGCCGTCGGCAGTGTGTCCGTGGCCGTCCGCCCGGCCTCCGACGACGTGGGCCTGGGCGGTGTAGAGCGCGTTCGTCATGATGGTCTCCCTAAGAATCTGCTACTTGAAAAAGAATCTTAGACTTCAAAAATAGGAAGTCAACAGTTAAGGTCGAGAACCTCATGGTGACGAGAGGGATCACATGGCCTCACTGAAGATCGGCTACCTGTTGCCGACGCGCGATCAAGCCGTACGCGGCGATCATGACCTGGAGCAGCTGGTCGAACAGGCGCGACGTGCCGAAGCGCTGGGTTTCGACTCCGTGTGGGCCGGCGACAGCCCCCTCACCAGGCCCCGCGCCGACCCCCTGCTCCTGCTGTCGGCCGTGGCTGTCGCCACCCGCGGCATCACGCTCGGCACCGCCGTACTCCTGCCCGCACTCCGTCATCCGATCCTGCTGGCGCACCAGATCGCCACCCTGGACAGGCTCGCCGGCGAGCGGCTGATCGTCGGCATGGGCGGCGGATTTCCCAACCGGGGCACCGAAGCTCAGTTCACCGCGATCGGCGTCTCCTTTGCGCGCCGCATCAGCCGCCTTGAGGAATCGATCGAGGCGATGCGTCACCTGTGGAGCGGCCGGGAGGCCTCCTTCACCGGCCGGCACTTCGATTACCACGGCGTGACGCTGGCACCCCCGCCCGCCAGTCCAGCAGGCCCGCCGATCTGGCTGGCCGGAGGCGGCGAAGCGGCGCTGCGGCGCGTGGCCCGCCTGGCCGACGGCTGGCTGCCCTACCCGCCCCAGGCGCAGACCTACGCCCGGGAGCGGGCGGCTATCCAGCAGAGCGCGGCCCGGGCGGTCACTCCCGCCCTGTACGCGACGCTGTGCCTGGATGAGGACCCCGAGCGGGCGCGCCAGCGCCTGCGCGTGAGCATCGAGCGCTATTACAACGCACCACTGGAAGCCATCGAGACCGTCCAAGCCATGTTCGCCGGTACGGCTCGCGCGGCCGCGAACTGGCTCACCTCCTACGCCGAGGCCGGTGCTCGCCATGTGGTGATCCGCCTGGCCGCCGACGACCACCACGCGGCCCTGGAGAACTTCGCCAGCCGCGTCCTGCCTCTGCTTCGCTCGAAAGGAACAGCATGACCACCTTCGTTCTCGTGCACGGCGCCTGGCACGGTCCCTGGGCCTGGGAGCGCCTCACCCCTTTCCTGCACCAGGCCGGGATGCGCACCCTGACCCCCGCCCTCACCCTGGAAGACGACGCCGGCCTGGACGTCCACGTCGATGAGGTCCTCACCTGTCTGGACGTCGCCGCAACGGCCGGTGACGACGTGGTGCTGATCGGGCACAGCTACGCGGGCCTGATCGTCCGGCAGGCCGCCGACCTGCAACCCGACCTGGTGAACCAGGTCATCCTGATCGACGGCTGGGCCGGTGGCGACGGCGCGAGCATGTTCAGCCTGGCGTCCGACGCCTTCGTCAACGCGATCCGCGCCGCCGCCCACGCCAGCGCCGACGGCGCTCTCGTCCCCGCCCCGCCCCCGGCGAGCTACGGCATCACCGACCCCGGTGACACGCGCTGGCTCGCCCCCCGTCTGCGGCCACAACCTCTGCGCACCTTCACCGAAGCGACCCGGTTGAGCGGAGCCGTCGACCAGATCCCCGGCACAGCCATCTACTGCCGGCCGCAGACCTTCCCCTTCGACCGATTCGCCACGGCGATCGGATACCGGACCGTCCCTGTGGACGGCCCGCACAACGTGATGCTCACCCACCCGCAGGCGCTGGCCCGGCTCCTTCTAGACGCCCACACATGTCAGTTCAATAACAAGAAGCTCTAGGATTAGAATGGAGAAGTGGAACAGCGGAATTACAACCAGTACTGCGCGACCGCGCGCACTCTCGACCTCGTGGGCGAACGGTGGACGCTGCTGCTGATCCGTGAACTGCTGACCGGCCCCAAACGCTTCAGCGACCTGCAACACAGCCTGCGCGGCATGGGCACCGGCCTGCTGGCGGCACGGATGAAACACCTGGAACGCGAAGGACTGGCACGCAAGGTCACCCTCCCACCGCCGGCCCGCACCCCCGCCTACGCCCTCACCCCAGCCGGCGTGGACCTCGAGCCGGTGGTGATGGCCCTGGCTCGGTGGGGGCTGACCTGGGCGATGGACGAACCCCGCGACCAGGAGAACTTCCACCCCGGCTGGGCCGTGCTCGGCCTGAAGGCATGCTTCGACGCCGAGGCCGCCACCGGCCTGCGGGCACTGTACGAGTTCCGAGTGGAGGAGGAGGTCTTCCACGCCCGCATCGACGACGGCACGATCGAAACCGTGCACGGCCCGGCCCAACACCCTGACGTGATCATCACAACCGGCAGGGAGACTTTCCGCGACCTCGCCGCCAGCAGGTCGACCCTCGATGAAGCGATCAGTAGCGGCGCGGCCTCCGCCGCCGGCAACCGGCAAGCCCTGCGCCGACTCCACGACCTGTTCCGCCTGCCGCACCGGCGAACCCGATCCGCGGCTCCGTCCTCCGCGTCATGACGGGAGCGCGTGCTCCCTCGTCCAACCGGTCCCCAAAATCAAGACCCACCGTCGAACGTTCATGAATCGCTACCAGCCGTCGCTCCGCGTCGTCTGCCACGAACCCTCTTTGTACGGGTCGGCCCCCGCATGATCAAGGCCCGGAGGGCGTCCCCCCGGGCCTGGATCACACGATGTCTAGAACAGGCCTCTGCGGCGGCCGGCCTTCTGCAGGAACTCGTCGAGCCGCTGCTCCCAGTTGGTCTGCTCGACGGTCGCGTAGTCGACGGTGAAGCGGCTGAACGCGTCGCGCCCCTCGGTGAACGCCCCGCCCCGCTTGTCCAGCTCCAGCACGACCTCCATCGACTGGGGGTAGGACACGAAGGTCACTTCGAGCTGCTTGATGCCCCGGGCGTACTGCCCCGGCGGGTAGTACTCGATCTCCTGGTAGAACGGCAGCTCCTGGTGGACGCCCCAGATGCGGCCCTTCTCGCAGTCGGCATTGCGGAACTGGAAGCCGAGGTTGGCGAACGCGGTCAGGATCCGCTCCTGCGCGGGCAGCGGGTGCACCGCGATCGGGTCGAGATCGGTGGCGTCGACGGCCCGCGCGACCTCCAGCTCGGTGGCGAGGCCGACCGTGGTGCCGTGCAGCTGCCTGCCGTAGAAGTGCGTCAGCGGCGCCTCCCACGGGATGGGGAGCTGGAAGGGGATGCTGTAGCGCGCCTCGTCGTCGAGCTTGAACGCGCCCGCGATCGGGAGCTTGGCGTACTCCAGGTCGGAGGCGTACTCGTTGTCGCCCGACTCGACTTCCACCCGGGTCTTCAACGCCAGCTTCACGCCGAGGATGTCGGAGTCGTGCTCCCCGCCGACGATGGTCACCTCACCGGTGACGGTCCCGCCGGGCGTGGTGTTCGGGTTGTGCAGGACGGTCTCGACCTTGGGCCCGCCGACTCCCATCGCCTGCATCAGCTTCTTGAAGACCAAGATTTCCTCCCGTGTCGTGGGCGTGTTCCCATCGCCCTCTCCCGGTAGACGCGTTCGGACACAGCCGCGTTCCCTGTCTATCTGGGGCCCATGTTCGCCCCGGGAACGCCATGTCGGGGGTTCAGTGGGTGCTGCCGGCGAGGTTGAGGCCGATGACGCCGACGACGATGAGCGCCAGCGCGCCGAGCTTGAGCGGGGTGACCCGGTCGCCCATCAGCAGCATGCCGAGGGCGGCGGTGCCGACGGCGCCGATCCCGACCCAGACGGCGTAGGCGGTGCCCACCTCGAGCTTCCGCAGCGCGAGGTTGAGCAGGCCGAAGCTGATCGCGGCGGAGCCGAGGAAGCCCAGTGCGGGGAGCGGTTCGGTGAAACCCTTGCTCTGCTTGAGGCAGAGCGCCATCGCGACCTCGAACAGTCCGGCGACGACGACGAGGACCCAGGCCATGATCTTTCCTTCCCGGACGGGTATGCCATGTCCGCGCGCCGTCTTCGCCTACCGGGTACGGCCCGCACCTCGTCCGGGAAGGCCGGAAGCGGTCACTCCGGCCCTCACCCCGCATGCTAGCAACTCAGGTGCAGGCGCCCTTCTTCGTCAGCCGGCCGCCCCGCACCTCGTTGTCGCACGCGATGGTGTTGCCGCCCGCGGTGTCGTTCACCCCGACGCCGTCGCCGCCGGCGAGATCGATGATGTTGCGGCGGAAGACGTTCCCGACGCCCCAGCCGTCCACGATCTTGTGCGTCTGGAAGCCGTCGGCCAGGGTGCCGGTGCCGCGGTTGCCCTCGATGACGTAGCCGTTGCCCTTCACGTCGACCCACGAGTCGTTGTGCTTGTCGCCGCCCATGGCCGAGCCGTCGAAGACGTTGTTCAGGATCCGGCCGCCTTTGGTGCCCTCCTTGATGTCGATCGCCTCGGCGGTGGCCCGGATGGCGTTGCCGCGCACCACGTTGCCGTCGCTGTTGTCGATCCTGCCGCCGGAGAACCGCTTCCAGTTGGACTGGGCGGTGCCGAGGTAGACGCCCTCGCCGAACTTCTCCCGCCGCATCCCGGTGTTGTAGATCTTGTTGTACTGGACGGTGTTCCCGGTGGAGAAGTCGCGCAGGTGGATGGCCTCGTCGCCGATGTCGTGCACGGTCAGCCCCTGGACGATCGACCCGTTGCTGGTGTCGGCCATCACGCCCTTCTGGCTGTTCCGCACGGTGAACCCGACCAGCCGCCAGTGGCTCGCGTTGTTCAGGTGGAAGGCGTAGCCCTTCTTCACCCCGCCGCCGTCCAGCACGGCGTTCTGGTCGCCGCACAGCCAGATGGGCTGCCGCGGGGTGCCGGAGGTGGTGGCGACGAACTCGCCCTCGTACCTGCCGCCGTTCAGCCGGATCACGTCGCCGGGCTGCGCGCCGTTGAGCGCCTGCTCCAGTTCCTGCGCGCTGCCGGCGGTCTTGGTCGGGTTCGGGCAGGACACCTTGCCCTCGCCTTCCGGCACCGGCAGCGTCAGCGGCGCGCCCGGCTTGGCGCCGCCGCCATTTCCGTCGTCCTCGACGCCCTTGTCAACGGGCGTGGACACCAGACCTTCCCCCGAGGTGCTGGACGACCTGTCTTCGCCGGTGGCCAGGAACACCAGTCCGGCCACCAGCACCGCGCCGACGGCCAGGCCCGCCAGGAATCTCAGATCGAACCTCATCGCCGCACCACTCCTTCATCACTTCCGGGAGCGTCGGCGCGGTGCAGCAACCGCACAGGACGATCCTCGAGCCTGCGCTGGTTCTCGTACGGGTGGGCGCCGCGCCGCCCGATCCGCATGCCCGCCTCGCGGGAGCGGTACATGGACACGGCCACGAGCAGGAAGACGCAGAACCAGATGACGTTCATCGGCTTCAGGATCCGCTTCACCCAGGTCCAGAAACCGGCGGTCTTGCGCCAGCCCTGGGTGTTGTTGTTCGCCTTCACGTAGGCGCCGCTCGCCCGGTCGACGTCCAGCACGCTGCTGCCGGTGCCGCTGAGGGTGTTCCCGGTGATCCGCGTGCCGGTGACCGCGCCGCGCAGCGTGAGCCCGTGCCGGCTCGCCGACTGCACCGTGTTGCCGGTGATCGCACCGTTGGCGTCGCGCAGGTACAGGGCCGTCTCGGAGCCGCTGATGACGTTGCCGGCCACCGCCGAGCCGGTCACCCCGTCGCGCAGCACGATGCCCTGCCGCGCCGGGTCGCTCACCTGGTTGCCCGAGATCTGCATCCGGGTGGCCCGCTCCCGGACGACGATGCCCATGTCGCCGCCGGTGATCCGGTTGTTCTGCACCGCGGTGTCGTCGCCGCCGAGCAGCTCGACGCCGTAGCGCGCGTTCTCCCGGGCGACGCTGCTGCTCACCAGGTTGCCGCCGAACGCGGTGACGGACTCCCCGGACGCCGACGGCCCGTCGGCCAGCGGCTGCCCGTCGAGGGTGAAGCCGTTGCCGCCGTTGCGCTCGGCCTCGCAGTCGGTGATCCGGACGCCCTCGGTGCCGCGGGACAGCACGAACCCGTCGCCGCGGCTGCCCGCCACCGTGGTGTTCTCGATCACCGCGTTCTTGGCGAACCGGTGCAGCAGCACGCCGTGCACCAGGCTGCCCCGGATCGTGTTGTTGGTGATCTGGGTCTGGTTGGACGCGGTGACGAACAGCCCGTAGGCGTTCCCGGACACGGTGGTGTGGTCGATCGTCCCGCTGACGAGGTTGGCCCGCGGGACGTGGAACGCCGCGCCGTCGCCGCCCGGCGCCGCGCCGACCTGGATCTCCTCCTGGGCGCCGCTGCTGGTGTCCTCGTCGCCGCTGGGCAGCCGGATCTTCCGTTTCGGCGCGCCGCCCTTCACCCGCTCGGCGGCAGAGTCGGGACGGTCGGTGCCGGTCAGTGCCAGCCCGCCGGTGCGTCCGCTCCAGAACCCCAGGTCGGAGACCCGGGTGTACTTCATGCTGAACTCGCCGCCGATGGCGCGGATGTAGGACCGCCCGTCGGACACCTGGGTGTCGGGCCGGCGGGCGTCGTCGTTCCAGCTCAGGAAGCGCACCGGGTTCTGGGCCGACCCGTTGACCCGGACGCTGGCGCCGAAGCTGACGATCGAGGTGAACGACCCGGGCACGCTGCGCATCCGGATGGTCAGCGGCCCGGAGGCGTTCTGCAGGATCACCTTGGCGCCCTCGACCGCCAGGATGTTCCTGGTCAGCAGGTACGAGCCGTCGCTCTGCTCCTCCAGGACCCCCTTGTTCTCCAGCTCCGCGACGTAGTACGGCTCGCGGCGCTGCGGCAGCACCAAGGTGCGGCCGATGGCGGAACTGGCGGTGTACGGCTCCCGGACCCGCGCGGCCAGGGCGCCGCCGTCGGCCAGCTGCGACTCGTGGTTGGCGCGCACCTGCATGATGCGCGTGTCCTCCTGGTCGACCAGCGTCGACTGCTGCCGCGCGGACGAGGACGTCACCTCGTTCACGCCGGGCATGCCGTCGCCGCCACCGGAGAAGTGGGTGCGGTAGACGTAGGTGCCGCCGCCGGCCAGTCCGAGGACCAGCACGGTCGTGACGACCTTCCCGAACGCGCCCGTCTTGGCGGGTGGCTCCGCCATGTCAGACACCCCCTGAGTCGGGCTGCTTCACGCTTTGCGCAGGCCGCGGGGCCCGGTGCTGCGGGCTGGCGCTGTGCGCGCCGCCCTTGCCGTTCTGCGAACCGCCGTGGGCATGGCCGACGTGGACGGCGTGTACGGCGGCCGCGTCCCGGCCGATGGCGGGCAGCCCCAGCATGACCGGCTCGCGGGGCTTCTCCCGCTCGGGCAGGCGCCGCACCTCGCGCTTCTCCAGCGGCTGCTGCGACGTGTACGGGTGCACGCCGGTGCGTCCGATCCGGATGCCGTCCTGGCCGCGGGCCCGCAGCATCGAGATGACCACCAGGAGGAACACCCCGGCCCAGATCATGTTCATCGGCTTGGCGTACCGCTGCGCCTTCGTCCACAGCGAGGCGGTGTCGTTCCAGCCCTCGGTGTCGTTGTCCTCCTTGCGGACCTTGCCGCTCGAACCCGAGGTGCTGACCGCGCTGGTGCCCGAGCCGCTCAGCGTGTTGTTCCGGACGGTGGAGCCGCCGTTCACGCCCTTGAGCGTGATGCCGTGCGCGGTCGCGCCCCGCACCACGTTCCCGTTCATCGAGCCGGTCGCGTCGCGCAGGTAGATGCCGGTGCGGGCGCCGATCACGGTGTTGCCCGCCAGGTCGGCGTCGCGGACCCCGTCGCGCAGCGAGATGCCCTGCCGCACCTGCTGCCGCAGCAGGTTGCCGGAGATCTGCACGTCGGTGGCGCCGTTGCGGACGACGATGCCCATGTCGCCGCCGATGACCCGGCTGTTCTGCACCGACGGCTTGTCGCCGCCCAGCAGCTCGATGCCGTAGCGGCCGTTGTCCTTGGCCAGGCTGCTGGTCACCGAGCTGTCGCCGAAGCTCTCCATCGGCTCGCCGGACGCCGAGGGGCCCTTGGCCAGCGCCTGCCCGTTCAGCGTGAAGCCGTTGCGGCCGTTGAGCTCGGCCGTGCAGTTGGTGACGCGGACCTTCTCGGTGGCCCGGGACAGCACGAAACCGTCCCCGCGGCTGCCGGTCACGGTGGTGTTCTGGATCGTGGCGTTCTTGGCGAACCGGTGCATCAGAATGCCGTGCACCAGGCTGTTCTCGATCCGGTTGCCCGTGATCTGGGTCTGGTTGGAGCCGGAGACGAACAGCCCGAACGCGTCCCCGCTGATCGTGCTGTTCTCGATGGAGCCGGTGACCAGGTCCGCGGCGGGCACGTGGGTGGCGGTGCCGCCGGGCTCCTCGATCTGGATGTCGCCCGGCCCGCCGCCGTCCCCGATGTCGCCCTGCTCGTTCTGCCGCTGCCGCTTCTTCTTGGCCGCGTGCCGCTGCTCCTTGTTGAGCCGCTTGACGGCGTTGGCGGGACGGTCGGTGCCGGTCAGCGCGATGCCGCCCGTCCGGCCGCTCCAGAAGCCCAGCTCGGACACCTTGGCGTGCTTCATCTTGAACTCGCCGCCGACCGCCCGGATGTAGGGCCTGCCGTCGGCGACCTGGGTGTCGGGCTGCTCGGTCCGCGCGTCCCAGCTGGTGATCTGGACGGGGTTCCGCTCGGTGCCCTCGATCTGGAGGGCGCCGCCGAAGCTGACGATCGAGCTGAACGCGTTGGGGCTGCCTGCCATCCGGATGCGCAGCGGCCCGCCGGGGTCGCTCAGCACCAGCTTGGCGCCGTCGGCGACGAACAGGTGCGCGCCCAGCAGGTAGGAGCCGTCGTCGAGCCGCTGGAAGTACTTGCCGCCGACGCGTTCCAGGTCGGCGACGGTGTAGGGGCCGCCGCCGGCGACGGGCGGGAGCACCAGGGTCTTGCCGTGGCTGGACCCGAAGACCTGCGGCCGCCTCCACTGCGCGGTCTCGCCGCCGCGGGCCTGGAGGACGGCGGCCAGCACCGAGCGGACCTGCATGATCCGCTGGTCCTCCTGGTCGACGAGGGCGGCCTGGCGCTTGGCGTCCTCGACCGGCGCAGCGTGCGCGGCGTGCGCGGCGGGCGTGTCGGCCGGTCCGAGCGCGGCCGGCGGGGCGAGCCCTATTCCCAGCGTGAGCCCGAGCGCCCGGAGCGTGCGGCGCCTGGGAGCCCTCATCCGGAGCCCGCTCCCTGCAGCGATCCGGCGGTCTGGCCGGCGCCGCCGGTCTGGTCGGCGGCGCGGGTCAGCCAGCCCTGCCTGTTCATGGTGAGGAACGCGTACAGCTTGATCGGCAGCGAGATCATGATGATCACCACCGTGGTCAGCGGCAGCAGCAGGATCTCCGCGGGATGCCGTTTGAGATGCGACCAGCCGCGCACGCCGCGTCCGACCAGCACCCAGCCGATCGCCAGCGCGATGCCGACCGGGTGCAGGTTGTCCAGGATCCGGCTGAAGATCAGGTAGGCCAGGGTGACGCCCATGGTGACCGGGGTGAGCAGGATCTGCAGCACGGTCACCTTGGTGACGAACGGGGTCTTCCACAGCCAGCCCTTCCACAGGGCGGTCAGGTAGCACCGGTAGGAGTTGCGGCTCCAGCGGACGCGCTGCTTGACGAACGCACGGAAGGAGTCGGGGAACATCGAGATCGCGCGCGCCGACGACTGGTGCACGGTCTTGTACCCCTGGGAGAGCGTCAGCCAGGTGAGCCGGCCGTCGTCGCCGGCGACGCAGCGGCGGCCGAGGAAGAACTCGTTCTCCAGGTTCTCCACCACCGGCAGGATCACCGCGCGGCGGTAGGCGGCGGTGCGGCCGGACAGGCAGGCCACCCCGCCCTTGGAGCCCATCGCGGGGACGTAGTCGTGGTAGCGCAGGTTGACCAGCCAGTCGGCGATCCGGCGCCAGACGCTGGTGGTGCGCTGGAAGACGTTCTGCCGGGTGCCGACGCCGCCGACCTGGGGGTCCTCGAACGGCATCTGGACGGCGTCCAGCAGGCCCGGCCGCCACCACGTGTCGGAGTCGGCGAGGACGACGATCTCGCCGCGGGCCGCGCGGATGCCCACGCCCAGGGCGGAGCGTTTGCCCGCGTGCTCGTACACCAGGACCCGCAGGCGCGGGTCGGTGATCTCGGCGAGCCCGCGGTGGGCCTCGGTGTCGCCGACGTCGGCGACGATGATGACCTCGGTGGGGTCCTGCGCCAGCCAGCTCTCCAGGCAGCGCAGCAGGATCTCCGGGTCCTCCCGGTAGGAGGGCACGACCACCGAGACCGTGGTGCGGAAATCGTTGACGACCGGCTTGTCCATGCGGCTCAGGACCACCCGGTACAGCCACAGCGACCATACGAGCAGTCCCGCGAAGCCCAGGGGGACGAATTTGCGCCAATCGCCCCCGGCCGTCGCCGCGGCCATCGCCTCCCAGGCGTCACCGAGCCACCCCGTGACAGACGACAAGACTCCTCCTTCTGCGGCAACGAGGAGAGCGCCCGCCTCTTCCGACCCCGTGCCACCTCAAGTAAGGGCGATGGTTCTGGGGAATAGTCCGTTATTGCCGGAAGTGGTCAAGTTTGCCGGGAAAGGCGATCCGATAGCGGTTTGTCGGGTTGTCGTCAAGGGGTGAGTGGGAACCGTGAAGAAACAGATGGATTTGCCGTATTCCAGCCCCACCTAAGGGCTGTTTCGGAAGCCCCTAATGAAAAGTGCGGTATCCATTGAGGGTTGCCGCCCGGTTTATTGCTGTTTGTCCGCCCCAAAGATCCTCTGCGGGATGTTCGGGTGGCGGCCGCGGGGACGCGTATGTCGTTGATCGTCGCTGTGGTGGGGGGATGGCCGAAGTCACCCGGACGGTGGTGGTTGGCACTGGTTACCAGCGGGTAGCATGATGTCGAGTTACCCACCAGTACGAGTTGCGGGGCCCAGAAGCGCCGCCGGACAGACGGAGTGTTCGATGGGGCACTACAAGAGCAACCTCCGGGACCTGGAGTTCAACCTCTTCGAGGTCTTCGGCCGCCAGGACCTGCTCGGCGCCGGACCCTACGAGGAACTGGACGAGGACACCGCGCGCAGCATCCTCGAAGAGGTCAACCGGCTCGCCGAGGGCCCGCTGGCCGAGTCGTTCGAGGACGCCGACCGCGACCCGCCGGTCTTCGACCCCGCCGCCGGCACGGTCACCATGCCGGAGAGCTTCAAGAAGTCGTTCAAGGCCTGGATGGACGCCGAGTGGTACCGGGTCGACCTGGCCCCCGCCTTCGGCGGCACCGGCGCGCCGCGCAGCCTGGTCTGGGCACTGGCCGAGCAGGTGCTCGGCTCCAACCCGGCCGTCTACATGTTCTCCTCGGGACCCGGATTCGCCCAGATCCTGTGGAACATCGGCACCCCCGACCAGAAGCGGTTCGCCGAACTCGCGCTGGAGCGGCAGTGGGGCGCCACCATGGTGCTGACCGAGCCCGACGCCGGCTCCGACGTCGGCGCCGGCCGCGCCAAGGCCGTCCGGCAGCCCGACGGCACCTGGCACATCGAGGGCGTCAAACGCTTCATCACCTCGGCCGAGCACGACATGTCCGAGAACATCTTCCACCTCGTGCTGGCCCGTCCCGAGGGCGCCGGTGCCGGCACCAAGGGCCTGTCGATGTTCCTGGTGCCCAAGTACCTGGTCGACCTGGAGAGCGGCGAGCTCGGCGACCGCAACGGCGCCTACGTCACCAACGTCGAGAAGAAGATGGGCCTCAAGGTCTCCACGACCTGCGAGCTGACGTTCGGGGAGAAGCACCCCGCCGTCGGCTACCTGGTCGGCGACGTGCACGAGGGCATCAAGCAGATGTTCCTCGTCATCGAGTACGCCCGGATGATGGTCGGCACCAAGGCCATCGCCACCCTCTCCACCGGCTACCTCAACGCGCTCGAGTACGCCAAGGAGCGGGTGCAGGGCGCCGACCTCACCCAGATGACCGACAAGACCGCGCCCCGGGTCACCATCACCCACCACCCGGACGTGCGGCGCAGCCTCATGACCCAGAAGGCCTACGCCGAGGGCATGCGGGCGCTGGTCATGCTGACCGCCTCCTACCAGGACGCCGTCCAGATCGCCGAGCACGAGGGCCGCAAGGACGAGCTGGCCGAGAAGGTCAACGACCTGCTGCTCCCGATCGTCAAGGGCTTCGGCTCCGAGCGGGCGTACGCGCTGCTGGGCGCCGAGTCGCTGCAGACCCTCGGCGGCTCGGGCTTCCTGCAGGACTACCCGATCGAGCAGTACATCCGCGACTCGAAGATCGACACCCTGTACGAGGGCACCACCGCCATACAGGGCATGGACCTGTTCTTCCGCAAGATCCTCCGGGACAACGGCGAGGCCCTCAAGCACCTGGCCGGCGAGATCAAGGCGTTCGCCGGCAGCGACGCGGGCAACGGCCGGCTCAAGAACGAGCGGGGCCGCCTGGGCAGCGCCCTCGACGACGTCCAGAGCATGCTGGAGACGATGGCCGGCTGGGCCCTGGGCTCCCTGGAGGAACCCAAGCAGGTCTACAAGGTCGGCCTCAACAGCTCCCGGCTGCTGCTGGCCCTCGGCGACGTGATCGTCGGCTGGCTGCTGTGCCGCCAGGCCGAGGTCGCGCTGGCCAAGCTGGGCGGCGAGGTCTCGGACGCCGACCGCGACTTCTACACCGGCAAGATCGCCGCGGCCCAGTTCTTCTGCGCCACCGTCCTGCCCCGCCTGGCGTCCGAACGGGCCATCGTCGAGGGCACCACCCTCGACCTCATGGAGCTGCCCGAGTCGGCCTTCTGAGGAAGGCCCCGCTCCCGGCTCGGCCCGCTCCCGCCCGGTCCCGGGCCCGTCGACGACGGGCCGGGACCGGGCCTTCCGTCGTAACCGAACGAATCGGACGGTAGGGCGGCGACGGCATCTATACGCTTGCCGGGAACGCCAGCGCCCCGCATCCGTCGCCTCCCGCGATCGAGACAGTCCGGAGTGTCCATGTCGGCTCGCATGTCCGCTCGCAGGTTCCTCGTCCCTCTCGCCCTGCCGCTGACCGGGTTGATGGTCGTCGGCGGGTGCTCGGAGGGCACCCAGACGGCCGACCCGCCGACCACCCGGACCGGCGGATCGAGCGGCCCGCCGCAGGCCACCGCCACGATGGCCAAGGAAGGCTGGTTCGGCTCCGCGGACGGCCTGCACGCCCGGGTGGCGATCAGGGGGGTCGAGCGGCAGGGCGCCAAGTCGGTGCTCAGGTACTCGGTGACCTCGATGGACACGGCGGCCAAGTCCGTCCCGCTCGGCGTCTCGCTGCTCGACCCGGTCGGGCGCAGGCTCTACCGTCCGACGACCGCCGCCGGAGCCGGCACGGGCGTCCCGCCCACCCCGGCGCCCGAGCAGTTCGCGCCCGGCGCCACCCGCGAGCTGACCGCCGACTTCCCGCCGATCCCGGCGAACGTCCAGAAGCTCACCGTCCTCACCACAGGCACCGCAGGCGAGTTCACCGGCGTCCCAGTGACCGACCCCGCCCCCGGCCAGCCCACCCCCGGCACCCAGCCCACGCCCGGCGGCCAGACCACGCCCGGGGGGCAGTCCACCACCCCCGGGGTCCAGTCCACGCCCAGCGGTCAGAGCACCCCCAGCGGTCAGCTCACCAGTGGTGGTCAACTTGCACTCGGCGGCCAGGGCACGCCCCAAGGTCAGTCCGCGCCCAGCGGCCAGACCACTCCAAGCGGTCTACCGACCCTCGGCGGCCAGGGCACGCCCGGCGGCCAGGGCACCGGCGCAAATCCCGCCGACCTGTACGACATCACCGAGGGCGAGATCAAGGACGTCACCTCCGGGGCCTCCGACGTCAAGATGAACCTGCGCACCGACGTGCTGTTCGCCGTCGACTCGGCCAAGCCGTCCGCCCGCGCCAAGCAGGTGCTCGACCAGGCCGCCCAGGAGATCCGGGAGAAGGCCGACCCGGGCGGGCAGCCGCTCGCCGTCAACGGCCACACCGACAGCAAGGGCGCCGACGACCACAACCTCAAGCTGTCGCGGGAGCGCGCCGAGGCGGTCCAGAAGGAGCTGCAGAGCCGGCTGGGCAACACCTTCAAGTACTCCACGCAGGGCAAGGGCGAGGCCGAGCTGATCGCCAAGGAGGGCGGCGCGGACGACGCCAAGGCCCGCTCCCGCAACCGCCGCGTGGAGATCTCCTACGTGGTGCGGCAGCAGACCCAGGGCACCACCGCGGCGTCCACCGCGCCCGCCGGCGGCCGTGGCGGCACCGTCCAGCCCGCCGCGTTCCGCGCCCAGGACGGCAAGACGGTGGCCAGCCGGTTCGGCCGGTTCGCCGGGGCCAAACGGCGGCTGGACGTCAAGCCGTTCTACCGCGACGGCGCCTACCTGGTCGCGGTGTTCGAGCTGGTCAACGAGGGCCCCGGCACCACGCCCCCGGACGCCGCCTACCCGCACAAGGACTATCTGGGCGGGGCGTTCACCTCGTTCTCGGTGCTGCTGCCCGGCGGCACCGACGTCTACCGGGCGGTACGGATCGGGCCGCCCGCCGCGAACAGCGCCACCTACGTCGACCCGGGACGGGCCACGTTCCGCACCGCGCTCAACCAGCCCGTGCGCGGATTCGCCTACATTCCGGCGCCGCCCGGCAACCCCGCCACCGTGGTCTTCGACGGGGGACCGTTCGGAAAGGTGAACAACGTCCCGATCTCCTGATCACCGCACGTGTGACGGGCGGGCCCAGCGGATATTTAAAGAGCAGGGTTTCGGATCGTCCGGCGGAGGTCATCGCATGGGTGTCGGCGTCAGCATTTTCACGATCACCCTCGGGCTTATCCTCAAGTTCGCGATCGCCGAGGACGCGATGACCGATCCGGTGGACATCCACGTGATCGGCGTCATCCTCATCATCGTCGGCGGGGTGTCGTTCGTGTTGCAGCTGCTGATGATGAGCCGGGTGTCGGCGCGCGGGCGGCCGTCCCGCGACCGCGGCTCCTACTACGGCGGCGACGACCAGCCCCCGAGCTGAACGGGCGGCGCGCGGTACCGCGCGCCGCCCGTTCGGCATCAGTGCCAGGCGAGGATCCGCAGCGGGTCCTCCAGCATGTCGCCGACGTCCCGCAGCACCCGCGAGCCCAGCTCACCGTCGATGACCCGGTGGTCGAACGACAGCGCCAGCGTGGTGACCTTGCGAACGGCCAGTTCACCCTCGTGCACCCACGGCATGTCGCGGATCTGGCCGAACGCCAGGATCGCCGACTCGCCGGGCGTGATGATCGGGGTGCCGGTGTCCACTCCGAACACCCCGACGTTGGTGATGGTGATCGTCCCGCCGGTCAGGTCGGCCGGGGTGGCCTTGCCCGCCCGGGCGGTGGCGGTCAGCTCGGCCAGCGCGGCCGCCAGCTCGGGCAGCGATTTGGTGTGCGCGTCCTTGACGTTCGGGACGATCAGCCCGCGGTCGGTGGCCGCCGCGATACCGAGATTGACGTGCTTCCGCACGACGATCTCGGCGCCGGACGGGCCGTCCGCCCAGATCGCGTTCACCATCGGGTTGCGGGCCACCGCCGTCAGGAGCGCCTTGGCGACCAGCAGCAGCGGCGAGACCTTGACGTCGGCGAACTCGCGCAGTTCGCGCAGCCGCCGCACTGCCTCCACCGTCGCGGTCGCGTCCACCTGGAGGAACTCGGTGACATGCGGGGCGGTGAACGCCGAGCCGACCATCGCCGCGGCCGTGCTCTTGCGGACGCCCTTGACCGGGATCCGCTCCTCCCGCGCCGGTGCCGCCTCGGCGGGGACGTGCTGCGCGGCGCGCACGTCGTCACGGGTGATCGAGCCCTGCGGCCCGGTCCCGCTGATCGTGCCGAGATCCACGCCGAGGTCCTTGGCGAGCTTGCGGACCGGCGGCTTGGCCAGCGGCAGCCGGTTTTCCACAGGCTGTGGACGGACGGGCGGCACCACCGGGGCGGCCGTGCCGCCGTTGGCCTGCCGGCGCGGGCGCCGCTTGGTCGCGCCCGGCTTCACCCCGTACCCGACCAGTACCGGCTGCCGCTTCGGCTCGTCCGGCGCCACCGTGCCCGGCTCCGCCGCGGACGGCACCAGGTCCTCCTTCAGCGCGGCGGCCTGCGCCGGCGGCTCCGACACCGGCGTCGCCACCGCGGGCCCCTCCGGCGCGACGTCCACCGCGATGATCGGGACGCCCACGTCCACCGTGCTGCCCTCGGTGGCCATCAGCTCCGCCACCACGCCCTCGAACGGGCACGGCAGCTCCACGATCGCCTTGGCCGTCTCGATCTCCACGATCGTCTGGTTGACCTCGACCCGGTCGCCCGGCTGCACATGCCACTTGACGATCTCGGCCTCGGTCAGGCCCTCGCCCACGTCGGGCAGCTTGAAGTACTTCACCGGATCTCCCGGAGGAAGCCTGGGCCTTCAGGCCGGGGAGGAATCCGGCGTCCCGCAGAGCGGGGCAGGGAAACAGCTGCCGCCGTTGGGCGACTGGTCGTCCGTCCTGAGATCGCCGTACGTTCGGTCATGGGTGATGGTCCCCTTGTCGTCCGGTGTGGCTGCCGGTGCTTTCGGTCACCAGTCCGGTACACGGGGTGACCGATTTCGGTGACGGATGCCGGTGACGGCCGGTAGATTTTCCGGTCATGCGGACGGCGTACAAGTGCCGGGCCTACCCGGACTCTGAGCAGGCGGTCCTGCTGGGCCGCACGTTCGGATGCGTCCGCCTGGTGTGGAACAGGACCCTCGCCGAGCGGACCCGCCGCCACCGCTGCGAAGGGCAGGCGACGGCCTACCGGGAGACCGACGCCTGGCTGACCGGGTGGAAGAAGACCCAGGAACTGGCGTTCTTGTCGGAGGTGTCCTCGGTCCCGCTGCAGCAGGCCCTGCGGCACCAGCACACCGCGTTCGCCAACTTCTTCGCCAAGCGCGCCCGGTACCCGCGGTTCAAGTCCCGCAACGGCCGCCAGACAGCGCACTTCACCCGCTCGGCGTTCCGGATGTGCGACGGCGAGTTGCGCCTGGCCAAGACCAGTGGGCCGCTGGCGTTCGTGTGGACCTTCGACGATGTGGACCTGTCCTCGCTGGCCCCGACGATGGTGGTGGTCTCTCGCGAGTCCGACGGCCGCTGGTATGTGACCTTCGCCGTCGAGACCGGCGACCCCGAACCCGTGCCCCGGGCCGGGTGCGAGATCGGGGTGGACCTGGGAGTGAAGGACTTCGCGGTCACCAGCGACGGCGAGCGCATCGCCAACCCCCGTCATCTGGACCGCAAGGCCGCTGGCCTGGCCCGGTACCAGCGTCGGATGGCCCGCTGCCAGAAAGGCTCGGCCAACCGGCGCAAGGCCAAGGACAAGGTCGCCCGCGCGCACCGCAAGGTCCGCAACGCCCGCCAGGACTTCCTCCACAAGACCACCACCCGGCTCGTGGAATCCGCCGACCTGATCGCCATTGAGGACCTCAACGTCGGGGGCATGGTCCGCAACCGGTCCTTGTCCAGGGCGATCTCCGACTGCGGGTGGGGCGAGTTCCGCCGGCAGTTGGAGTACAAGTGCGAGCGGGCCGGGCGGACGCTGGTCGTTATCGACCGCTGGTGCCCCTCGTCCAAGACGTGCTCGGCCTGCGGGCACGTCCTGGCGGAGCTGAGCTTGAACACCCGGGCGTGGACGTGCCCGGGCTGCCGCGCCCGGCACGACCGGGACCTCAACGCGGCCGAGAACATTCTTGCGGCTGGTCGAGCCGCAGCCAGGGGCCACATCCCCGGTGATGCCTGTGGAGCCGGTGTGAGACGGCAAGGGTCCTCCCTTCCGCAACTGGCCGTGAAGCAGGAAACCCCACCCGCAAGGGCGGGACTCCCCTTCCTTTGAGGGAGGGGAGGAAGTCAAATCGCTCATCTGTCGGCTCCCCCCGGTCACCACGTGAACGTCCGGTCGACCGCGTCCAGGATGCGGTCGAGGTCGGGCAGATAGTGGTCCTCCAACCGGGAGGGCGGGTAGGGCGTGGAGAAGCCGCCGACCCGCAGGACCGGGGCCTCCAGCCGGTAGAAGCACTTCTCGGTGATCCGCGCGGCCAGTTCGGCGCCGTAGCCGCTGAACACCGGTGCCTCGTGGACGACCACGCAGCGGCCCGTCCGGTTCACCGACTCCACGACCGTGCCGATGTCGAGCGGGTTGAGTGAGCGCAGGTCGACGACCTCCAGCGTGCGGCCCTCCTCGGCGGCCGCCGAAGCCGCCTCCAGGCACGTCTTCACCGAAGGCCCGTACGCCAGAACCGTGACGTGCTCGCCGGGGTTCACCACGCGCGCCTCGTGCAGCGGCGTCCACGCGTCCGGATCGGTCTCCACCGGCGCCTTGTCCCAGTAGCGCCGCTTCGGCTCGAAGAAGATCACCGGGTCGGGGGAGGCGATCGACTGCTGGATCATCGTGTACGCGTCCGCCGGGTTGGAGCAGGCCACCACCCGCAGCCCGGCCGTGTGGGTGAAGTAGTTCTCCGGCGACTCGCTGTGGTGCTCCACCGCGCCGATGCCGCCGCCGCACGGGATACGGACGACCACCGGCAGCGACAGCCGGCCCAGCGACCGCAGCCGCATCTTGGCCAGCTGGGTGATGATCTGGTCCGCCGCCGGGAACACGAACCCGTCGAACTGGATCTCGCAGACCGGCCGGTAGCCGCGCAGCGCCAGCCCGATCGCGGTCCCCACGATCCCGGACTCGGCCAGCGGCGTGTCGATGACCCGCTCCTCGCCGAAGTCCTTCTGCAGCCCGTCGGTGACCCGGAACACGCCACCGAGCTTGCCCACGTCCTCGCCCATGACCAGGACCTTCGGGTCGGCCTCCATGGCCTTGCGCAGCCCCTCGTTCAATGCCTTCCCGAGCGTCAGCGCGGTCATGAGGACACCTCCTCGAAGGACGCCAGGTAGGCGGCGAACTGCTCCTGCTCCTCGGTCATCAGCGGGTGGGACTCGGCGTACACGTTCTCGAAGATCTCCAGAGGCCGCGGATCCGGCAGCGCGAGGCACTGCCTGCGCAGTTCCGCCGCTCCCGCCTTGGCCTCGGCCTCCACCTCGTCGAAGAACGCCGCGTCGGCCAGGTCACCCCGTACGAGATAGGCCTTCAAGCGCTCGATGGGGTCCTTCAACTTCCACGACTCCTCCTCCGCCTTGAGGCGGTACCGGGTGGGGTCGTCGGTGGTGGTGTGGGCGCCCATGCGGTACGTGAATGCCTCGATGAGCGTCGGGCCCTGCCCCGTCCGCGCAGCCTCCAGCGCCTTCTTCGTCACGGCCAGGCAGGCGAACACGTCGTTGCCGTCCACCCTGAGGCCCGGGAAGCCATACCCCTGTGCGCGCTTGTAGAGAGGAATGCGGGACTGCCGCTCCAGGGGCTCGGAGATGGCCCACTGGTTGTTCTGGCAGAAGAACACGATCGGCGCGTTGAACACCGACGCGAACACGAAGGACTCGTTCACGTCACCCTGGGAGGTGGCACCGTCGCCGAAGTAGGCGATGGTGGCCCCCGCCGACGGCGTGCCGAGCACCCCGTCGCGCTGGACGCCCATCGCGTACCCCGTCGCATGCAGGGTCTGGCTGCCGATCACGATCGTGTAGAGGTGGAAACCGTGCTCTGCCGGATCCCATCCACCATGGTTGACGCCCCGGAACAGGCCGAGCAGCCGCAGCGGCTCGACGTCCCGGCAGTAGGCCACCCCGTGTTCACGGTACGTGGGGAACACCATGTCGTGCTCGGTCAGCGCGCGCCCGGAACCGATCTGGGCGGCCTCCTGCCCCAGCAGGGAGGCCCAGATGCCCAGCTCGCCCTGTCTGGTGAGGGCCACGGCCTCCAGGTCGATCCGGCGTACGGTGACCAGGTCCCGGTACAGCCCGCGGATCTCCTCGGGGGAGAGCTCCAGCGGGAAGTCGGGGTGCTCGATCCACTCACCCTCGGGGGTGAGCAGCTGGATGAGCTCGGGTTCGGCGTGCTCGGGTTCGGCGGGCGCGCCGCGCACGGAGTCGATCGTCATCGATGACTACTCCTCGTTCGGGGCCGGATCGCGGGATCGCCGCTGGCCGGCCGGCGTCAGTGGCCTTCGTTCCCCGGTAAGGGACAAATGCCGCTAAAGCCATCGTGGCAGACATCACACCCGGGGGCGCAAGCCCCCGAATACCCCCTTCCTTACCCCGCCCCGCCCCGCCCCAACGACCCCTCACTCCCGTTCTCCCGAAGCACCCGCTCGACATCCACCCGGTAGAACCGCAGACGACCTGAAGGAGTCCGCGTATGGGGCAGCAGCCCCCGCCCCGCCCACTGCGTGATCGTCGACCGGGCCACCCGGAAGATCGCCGCCACCTCCGCCGTGGTGAGCAGCTCACGCTCGTCCATCGATTTCCTCACTGCACCGGACGATGACCTCGGCGAGCTCGATCGTCTCCTCCAACAGAAAGCGCACCGTCCCCGCCAGCACGATGTGATCCCGTCGCCCCCAGACCGTGATCTCGGGTGGTCGGTTGCCGCGCCTTTCCGGCCGACCGCCCCACGTCGGGCCACGCGACCGATGTTCTCGGGGGCTTCAAGCACCGGCTGCGCGACGTGGTACCGCGGCCCCGGGCGCGCACCGTCAACCCGGGGCCGCGGGGTCACAGGCGAAGCGTCAGCCGCGCCGCCTCCTGGACGTCCTCGGCGTCCAGCATGGTCGGGTTCATCGGGTCGCCGAGGTCGGTACGGACGCCCCGCCACCGCCCCCTGCCCAGGTCCAGCAGGATCGCCAGCCGCTGGCCATCGGCGGCGTCGCGCACGTTGAACAGGCGCGGCACCGTGTCGTAGGGCTGGACGATCGTGACGCCCCGGCCGTCGATCATCATCTCGACGCCGCGGAGGGCCTTGAGCTCGCCCATCAATTCATCGCCTCGGTCAGCTTCTCGCGGAGCAGTTCGGCGGTGTCGGCCTCGACCTCGCTGACGTCGAAAGTGGCCGGCCACCCGGTGGACCGGTTCATCACGGGGAGCCGGATCGCCCACCAGCGACCCCGGTCGGTGTGGATGATCGACCAGCCGGGGAAATCGTCCGCCAACTCCCGCTTGGGCGCTTCGACGCCGTCGACCGGGGCGATCCAGCAGTAGAACTCGGCGATGTCCGCGGGCGATCTTGTCGGGGCCTTACTCTCTTTCACGGGTCCGACGCCTCCTGTCGGATCAAGGCCCTGGGAACCGGCATGCCCGCCGGCCCCGGGGCCGCCTTTTGTTCCTGCGCACGTACGGCATCTAGACCAGCGCATTGACGGCTACCGTGGAAGGTGTTGACCTGTTGCCCCTCTGGGCAAGGCCGATGACAGAACAGGTCAACCCGGGGCGAAACGGGTGAGGCGATGACCTTCGGTGAGAAGATGCGGGCGCTTATGGCCGAGCGGGGAATCTCGCTCCGCAGGCTGGCCAAGGACACGTTCTACGACCTCGGGCACCTGTCCCGCGTCTCGCACGACAAGAAACCCCCCTCGGCGGATCTCGCCCGCGACCTCGATGACGCCCTCGGTGCCGACGGCGAACTGGTCGCGCTCGCCAAGACGTCGTCGACCCGCCGCGCGGTGAACGGGTCTCTGACACCCGACGACCGCGAGCGGGTCGCGCTGGTGGCCGCGCGTCCATCCCGTCTCGACGTGGCCACCCTGGAGGCCCTTGCCACCGTGCTCGCCGGACAGCGGAGACTTGAGGACGCCATCGGCGCCAGCGCGCTCCTCGGGCCGGTGGCCGGCCAACTCGACGCCATCACAGCGATACTGCGGGACTCCTCCGGGCCGCTGCGTGACCGGCTCGGACGGATCGTGGCCGAGTGGTCGGTGTACACCGGCTGGCTTCACGCGGCGCTCAGGGACGATGTCAAAGCACTGGAGCTGTTGGGCCAAGGCGGGGACCTTGCCGACGACTTCTCGGATGGCACCGTCGCCGCCATCGCGACCAGCTTCCGCGGATATGTTGCTCGGCAGCAGCGCCGCCCGCACGCGGTCGTACGCGCCTCCCGCGCCGCTCTGGCCACTCCGGGCGGGCATCCTGCACAACGGACGTTCGACCGGCTCCAGGCAGCGCAGGGGTACGCGGCCCTCGGCGAGGTCGATCAGGCCCGACGGTGGCTTGATTCGGCCGCCGAGCAGGCCGACGACGACTTCGAGCCGCCGCCGGCCGTCTATTGGTATTCCACGCCGTTCTTTCAGCTCAACATCGGCATGGTCCACCGCGACATCGGCGAGTACGGGGACGCTACGGCGCTCCTTGATGCCGGACTGCGTGGGATGCCCGCCGACCAGGCCACAGCCGAGTGGCTCGGCGAGTACAAGGCCGCGCACGACGAAGCCCGGGAGCGCGCCTGACCCCCGCCGGTCTTTGACTCGACGAACCCCGACGGTGACGTCATCGCCATCCGCCCGGATGCATGGCGAGAGTTGCTGCGTCGCGTCAAGGGATCTACCGCCTGACTACGCCGACGCGCGCAACTTCATCGTTGGGTTGGTCGTGGTCCTGGTCTTGGCGGCGCTGATGGCGACCGCAGAGGATGGTGTCGAGTCCGCCGTCTGCGTGGCCTTGATTGCCAGCATCATCGCGGTGGTCTTCGTGGGCTCGCTGGCTGCGGCCATCCGGACGGAGGAGGCCACCACGGGCATCGGGTTGGTGGTGACAGCGGGAGCAAGTGTGACGGTCGATTGTGCACGGCTGTGACGCCTGATCCCGGGACACCGGTGCTTTTCGCGAGCGTGTAGGACGGGTGCTTCTGCCGCCAGCGCAGGGCCGCCTTGGCCAGGTCCACGAGGACGGCCGAGCCCCACTTGACGTCCGGGGCGCTGAGCCCTATCAGGAGGGCCTGACCCGGCATGTCAGAGCCGGAGGGCCCCAGGGCGCGGGTGACGGTGCCCTGGTTCTCCTTCTTACGGGAGAGGGTGGCTAGGGCGGTACCCATGTCTCCGAGGGTTTTCTTGTCCGCGGCTGTGACGCCAGCGCCGCCGCTTCGCTTGTGGAGCTGGTAGGCGAGTTTACCGATTGAGCCGGGGTGGGACGTTGCCGAAGAACGCAGACAGGTACGCCTGGTTCTTGTAGTTCTCCCGCAGGGACGCGGCGATGTCGGCCAGGAGGCCTGTGGTTTGGGAGTCGGACTGCGACAGGTGTTTTGCGTAGACCGCTGCTTGGAGGCGGCCTAGGTCAGCCATCTCTTTGGTGCCGAGGCGTTCCCGGTCGGGGATCCGGGTCATGCCGCCGTTGAGAACCCAAGCCGGGTTGGTCTGGTTCTCTGCGAGCGCGTACCGGATCCGGATGCGCATTCGGGTCGCCTGTTCGCGGCACCAGAAGGCTGTGCGCTCGCACTGCGTCGTGCCCCCCGCTCCTGGGCCCGCAGCCCGTAGTAAGCCGCGGATGCGTCCGGCGTGGCGGGGGAGGCCGTCGGCGGCGCGTTTCAGAGCCGTTTCGAGGCGTTGCAAGCCGGTCAGCGAAACGGACGCGACCCCTGACGGGCCCGCGGCTGGGGTCACGCGGGGAATGTCCGGCGCGTCAAGCACCATCGGGACATGGTTCCGTTCGGAGGCATCGCGCAGGATGTCCACCATCATCCGGCCGAGGGAGCGGTTGTGGCCTTGCAGGTCCGTGGTGAACGCACCGGCGGAGCCGCCCTGCGAGATCTGGGGGCTCATCAGCCGTGTCAACTCGGTCATGAGGGCGGCGATCCCTCGAAGTTCCGCCTGGACGGCTTGTACGTCGACCTTCGCGCCCGCCATGTACCGCCCTTCCACCCGTGACGGCTAGAAGTAGCGCACTTGACCGATAGCGTCAACGGCGTGCGTTCAGCGGTTGATGGCGCTGTTTGTGGTTGGAAGCGGGCAAATGGCGTGAAACGGTTCGGGTGCTATTCGCGGGAGAGGGAGCGGGTGGCGCCGGCGGCCACGGTCAGGCCGAGGATGAAGCCCGAGATGACCAGCAGGTTTGCGATCCACTGGTAGATGCCCTTTGGGGCGAACACGCGTTCCTGGCCCAGGTCGCCGATCGGGAGCAGCAGGTCGAGGGTGTAGAAGAACGCGTTGAAATGCGGGTGGTCGTCCTCGTTGAGGATGCCTGGCTTGTGCAGCGAGAAGACGATCGTCCCGAACGCGAGCAGGCCCAGCAACCAGGTCGCGGCGCGGAACGGGCGGTAGCCGTAGCCGACCAGGACGTCCTGCAGCCAGCCGACGAGCTTGCGGAGCGGGCTCTGCGTCTGGCGCCGGTCGCGGGCCTTGGCCAGCAGCACCGAACGGCCGTCGGCGTCCAGGCCCAGGGTGCGGTACATGTGCGCGAGGCGCTCGTACGGCTGGGGCGCGTATCCGTCGGTGTCGCGGCGCAGCCAGTCCAGCCGGTGCCGGGCCGCCAGCGGCGGGTCGAGGCTCTCGTACTGCAGGCCGTCGAGCTGGAGCCGCTCCGGCCAGGTGGTGCGGTCGTCCCGGAGCACGTTGATCTTGGCGTACGAAAGATCGGTCACGCCCATCACCTGCTCGGCCGGACGCAGCATCACCTCCTCGGCTTGCAGGCGTTGCAGGCTCAGCGCCGTGCCGGACGGGTTGTTGAGGTGGGCGCCGCGCAGGCTGAGCTGGCCGGTGATGCGCGCTCCGGCGAAGGTGACGCCGCCGTCGGCGCGGAAGCCGTCGGAACAGTAGACGTCGGTCTCCACCGCCAGGTCGTCGGCGTTCAGTGCCATGCCCTCCGGAGCGGACAGTTGGGCGCCCACGAAGGACAGGTAGCCGCCGACCCGGGCGCCGCGCAGCCGGATCGAGCCCTTCGCCGTGAATCCGCCGTCGCAGAAGACGTTGGCCGCCACGTCCAGGCGGCTGGCGTACAGCGCGGAGCCGGACGGGTTGTGCAGCCGCGCCTCCCGGAAGATCAGCTGCCCGCCCACCCGGGCGCCCGGCAGCCGCACCTCGCCGTTCGCGCTGAACCCCTGGTCGCAGTACACGTTGGCGTCGACCGTGAGCCGGTCGGCCAGCAGCGCGTCACCGCCCGGGTTGTGCAACTGGACGCCCGACATGTTGAGGATGCCCGCGATGTGCGCGCCGTCCAGCCACAGGCCGCCCGAGATGGTGCTGCCCTCCAGCCACAGGTGCCCGTCCACCCGGGTGCCGGACGCGACCAGGCCCGGCAGGCGGCAGCGCATCATGTGGATGCTGTTCATCTGCGTCCAGTAGAGGTGCGGCGCCTCGTCGAACGAGCAGCCGGTCAGCGCGACCGGCACGGTCACCTGGGCGTGGCCGAGGTTGAGCGACCCCATGATCCGCGCCCCGGTCAGCCGCAGCGCGGCCACGTGCCCCGACTCGGGCTCCACCGCCCCCGCCAGCAGTGCCACCAGCACCTCGGCGCGGACCACTCGCTCCCGTCCCCACCGGTCGGACTGGGACGGATCGCTCAGCGTGCGATCACCGCCTGACAGGTCGACGGTTTCGCCGCGCGGGAACGCCTCCCACAGGCGAAGCTCCGAGGGTGACAGCTCATCGATGTTCATCGATCGACTCCGGGTGCTGGTGATCTGTCTGCGGCCATGGTGCCGTACGCTTCTGACGACAAGGAAACCGCAGATCAGTAAGGGAGCGGTCGTGGCGCGCGTGGTCGTGGACGTCATGCTGAAGCCGGAGATCCTCGATCCGCAGGGGCAGGCGATCGCCCGCAAGCTGCCGCAGATGGGGTTCGAGGGGATCGGTGCCGTCCGCCAGGGCAAGCGGTTCGAGCTCGAGCTCGACGGGCCGGCGGACGAGGAGGCCCTTGACCGGGTCCGCAAGATCGCCGAGACGCTGCTGGCGAATCCGGTGATCGAGAACTTCGAGGTGCGCGTTCTCTGAACGCGGCGGGCGTTCCGGAAAAGGCCAGGAAGGGTCCGGAAAACGGGACCGGAATGTGTCGATCTTGGTTCGCTCCAACAGATCCCGACCCTTTTCCCGAACGATTCCCCAGAACGTGCGCGGCACCCCGCCCGGCCCCGTCCGCGCGGGCGGCGCGGCGCCGCCGCCACCGAGTGTTCACGGAAAAGACCCGGCGGTCCAACGATTACGGAAGATACCGCCGGGGAAGTCTTAGCTGCGTCAAGTAAGTCGAGCGCGCTCCGGGGAACCGGCCCTGACCAGGGGCCCGGCATGAGCACGAGGTGACCGGTGGACATGAAGTTCTCGCTCGCGCTGCCGCGCGAGGCGCTGAGCATCCCGGTGATCAGGCGGGTGCTCGGGGACGCGCTGCGCGGCCTCGGGGTCGCCGAGGACTGTGTCGCCGACATCCTCGTCGCCGCCTCCGAGGCGTGCACCAACGCCCTCCAGCACGCCCCCGCCACCGGCGATTTCGAACTGGCCGGACGGGTCGACGACGACATCTGCGTATTGAAGATCACCGATTGGGGGCGCGGCCTCCGGAAAGCGCCGCCCCCGGCCGCTTCCGAACCCGCGGATTTGGCCGAATCGGGCCGCGGTCTTAGGATCATGCGGGCGTTGGTGGACGATTTCAGTATCGACTCCGCACCCGAGCGGGGCACCGTCGTCCAGCTGCGGAAGCGCCTGACCTGGCGCGACGAGGCCTTCATCAGGCGCCTCGACCGCAGTCTCATGCACAGCGCCGGGTAGATTGGGACCCGCGCGGGGGATCGCGCCGCGCATCGGGGAGCGGCACCGCCGCTTCCGGCGGCGACGTTTCGGCGGAGAGCCGTCCGCCCCGGCCGCCCTCATTTCGGAGGAACAGAAGAGATGGACGCTGCCCGGGTAGGGATCATCACCTTCCCAGGTTCCCTCGACGACCGCGACGCCGCACGCGCCGTCCGGCTCGCCGGAGCCGAGCCGGTCGCCCTCTGGCACGCCGACCACGACCTGCAGGGGGTCGACGCCGTCGTACTGCCCGGCGGGTTCTCCTACGGGGACTACCTGCGGGCCGGCGCGATCGCCCGGTTCGCGCCGCTGATGGAGGAACTGGTCGCCGCCGCTGACGCCGGCCTGCCGGTGCTCGGCATCTGCAACGGGTTCCAGGTGCTGTGCGAGACGCACCTGCTGCCCGGCGCCCTGCTGCCCAACGCCGGCCTGCACTTCGTCTGCCGCGACCAGCGGCTGCGCGTGGAGAACGCGGAGACCGCGTGGACCGGCGACTACAGCGAGGGGCAGGAGCTGGTCGTCCCGATCAAGAACCGGGACGGCCGCTTCACCGCCGACCCCGAGACCCTCACCGAGCTGGCCGAGGGCGGGCGCATCGTGGCCCGCTACGTGGACCTCAACCCCAACGGCTCGCTCGACGACATCGCGGGGATCTGCAACGAGGCCGGCAACGTGGTCGGCCTGATGCCCCACCCCGAGCACGCCGTGGAGTCCCTCACCGGCCCGTCCACCGACGGGCTCGGCTTCTTCACCTCGATCGTCAAGAGACTGGTCAACGCATGAGCGAGCAGCCGCCCACCTCCCCCGGCCGGCCGGGCGCCCCCGCGTCCAAAGACCCCGACGAGCCGAGCCTGGAGTGGCTCGTCGAGCTGAAGTCCGACGCGGACGACCCCGAGCTGCAGCCGGTCGACCCCTCGGTGGCCCAGGCCTATGAGGCCGTCGCCGAAGAGGGCGCCCGCGAAGCGGCCGGCACCGGCCCCCAGCCACCCGCGCCCGGCGAAACCGCCCCGCAGCCGGTCGTGACCGGCGACACGGGGCCGCAGCCTTCCGAGCCGACGCCGCAGCCGGTCGTCCCGGACACCGGCCCACAGCCGGTCCTCCCGGGCGGTGCCGGGCTGGAGTCCGGCGTGCCGGGCGGCACGGCGCCGCAGCCGGTCGTGACCGGCGACACAAGCCCACAGCCGGTCGGCTCCAACACCGGGCCCCAGCCTGCCGTGTCCGGTGACAGCGGCCCGGACCCTTCCGAGCCGGAGGGCACGGCGCCGGACTCTGCGGGGGCGGAATCGGTCGTCTCTGAGACGAGCCCGCAGCCGGTCGCGCCCGAGGACGTTCCTGGACGGGAGGGGGCCGCGGAGCAGACGGCGCCCGAGCCCATCGCCGCCGTCCCGGGTGCCGAGACGTCCCAGGAGTCTTCGGCTCCCGTGACGGCCGCGGAGATCCTTGGGCGGCTTGGTGAGCCCGCTGTGGAGGAGGGGCCGGTCCCGGCGGCCGATCCGGCGGTCACGGTGCCTGAGGACGCGGTCGCCGCCGTCCAGGACGAGCCTGTGCAGCGGCCCGAGCCGGGTACGGACACGGTCGCCATCGCCGCGGCCACGCCGGAGCGTCCGCTGCCGTACGCCGAGCTGGGCATGAAGGACGAGGAGTACCAGCGGGTCCGCGACATCCTGGGCCGCCGTCCGACCTCGGCCGAGTTGGCGATCTATTCGGTGATGTGGAGCGAGCACTGCTCGTACAAGAGCTCGAAGGTGCACCTGCGGCAGTTCGGTGACAAGGCGCCGCAGACCGACGCGTTGCTGGTCGGGATGGGCGAGAACGCCGGTGTGGTGGACGTCGGGCAGGGCTGGGCGGTCACCTTCAAGGTGGAGTCGCACAACCATCCGTCCTACGTCGAGCCGTACCAGGGTGCGGCGACGGGGGTCGGCGGGATCGTGCGCGACATCATGTCGATGGGCGCGCGTCCGGTCGCGGTGATGGACTCGCTGCGGTTCGGTCCGGCCGACGCGCCCGATACGCAGCGGGTGCTGCCGGGCGTGGTGGCCGGGGTCGGCGGGTACGGCAACTCCCTCGGCCTGCCCAACATCGGCGGTGAGACCGTCTTCGACCCGTGCTACGCGCAGAACCCGCTGGTCAACGCGCTGTGCGTGGGTGTGATGAAGCATGAGGACATCAAGCGGGCGGTGGCGCCCGGTCCGGGCAACCGGGTGATCCTGTTCGGTGCCGGCACCGGCCCGGACGGGATCGGCGGCGCCTCGGTGCTGGCGTCGGCGACGTTCGATGAGGAGTCGCAGGCCAAGCGGCCCAGCGTGCAGGTCGGCGACCCGTTCATGGAGAAGCTGCTGATCGAGTGCTGCCTGGAGCTGTTCCGCGAGGACCTCGTCGTGGGCATCCAGGACCTCGGCGCGGCCGGGGTGTCGTGTGCGACGACCGAGCTGGCCGCGGCCGGTACCGGCGGCATGCACGTGGAGCTGGACTCGGTCCCGCTGCGCGACGCGACCCTGCTCCCTGAGGAGATCCTCATGAGCGAGTCGCAGGAGCGCATGATGGCCGTGGTCGAGCCGGGCAAGGTCGACCGCTTCCTGGAGATCTGCGCGAAGTGGGAGATCCCGGCGACCACGATCGGCGCGGTCACGGACACCGGCCGCCTCGTCATGACCTGGCGGGGCGAGACGATCGTCGACATCCCGCCGACCACCGCCGCCGACGAGGGCCCGGTCTACCAGCGCCCCTACGAGCCCCCGGCCGACCTGGGCACGCTCCAGTCCGACACCCCCGGGCGGCTCACCCGGCCGTCCAGCGCCGACGAGATCCGCCGCACCGTGCTGTGGCTGGCCGGCTCGCCCAACCTGGCGAGCAAGACCTGGGTCACCTCGCAGTACGACCGGTACGTGATGGGCAACACCGTCATGGCGATGCCCGAGGACGCGGGCGTGCTCCGGATCGACGACGAGTCCGGCCTGGGCATCGCGCTGTCGCTGGACGGCAACGGCCGCTTCACCCGTCTCGACCCGTACTCGGGCGCGCAGCTGGCGCTGTCGGAGGCGTTCCGCAACGTTGCCGCCACCGGCGCCCGCCCCCTCGCCGTCACCAACTGCCTCAACTTCGGCTCCCCGGAGGACCCGGGTGTCATGTGGCAGTTCGCGCGCGCGGTCGAGGGCCTGGCGGACGCCTGCCAGTACCTCGGCGTCCCCGTCACGGGCGGCAATGTCAGCTTCTACAACCAGACCGGCAGCACCCCGATCAACCCGACCCCGGTGATCGGCGTGCTGGGCGTCCACGACGACGTGCGCCGCCACGTGAACATGTCGTTCACCTCCGACGGCGCCACGCTCGCCCTGCTCGGCGAGACCCGCGAGGAGTTCGGGGGCTCGGAATGGGCGCACGTGGTCTACGGCCACCTGGGCGGCCTGCCGCCCCTGGTCGACCTGGCCGCCGAGCACGCGCTGGCCTCGGTCCTGATCAACGCGGCCCGCGAGGGGCTGCTGATGGCCGCGCACGACCTGTCCGACGGCGGACTGTCCCAGACGCTGGTGGAGTCCTGCCTGCGCGGCAGCCTCGGCGCGAAGATCACCCTGCGCGGGGACGCGTTCGTCTCGCTGTTCAGCGAGTCGGTCGCCCGAACCGTGGTCGCGATCCGTCCCGGCGGCGAGAACCGGCTGGCGCAGCTGTGCGAGTCCGCCGGAGTCCCCGTGTCGCAGCTGGGCGTCATCGGCGGCGACTCCCTGGACGTCTCCACGGCCGGCCCGGATGGCGAGGCCCAGGAGCTGTTCTCCATCCCGCTGGTCGAGCTCCGCGACGCCCACGAACGCACCCTCCCCAGCTACGCCGGCTGACCGAAAGGGGACGGGCGCTCTCGCGGGGGCGCCCGTCCCCAAGACGGGGTCGGGGGGAGCCCGCACCCTTCCAACCCAGGTTGCAACCTCCTGAGAATGGGGAAGGGGCCAGTCGCTCGACGGCTAGGACTGCAGCCGGCTCTCGTTGCCCCACAGGTAGTACGCGGGAAGCCCCCGTTGCAGTCCTGATCTGTAGATGCCCACGCCCTGTGTCGGGACCACTGATCTGACCCATGGGGCTTCTATGGTCGCCGCTTTGCTGATCAGCTCTCTGGCGGTGAAGGCGATCCCGGTGTCTGCCTTCACTCGGACGCCCGCCTTCGTGCCTCCGTCGGGCCCGAACGGAAGCAGATAGATCTCGGGCACGTTCAATGTGCTGCCGGCCAGAGCATCCCAGCAGCCGGAAGCCCTCAGGTGCTCAGTAAACCGGACCGTGGCATCGGGTGCCTCCGCCGGCCATTGCACCTCAGCGCATTGCGCCAGGGAGAATCGGAGGTCTGGGCGATGCAACGCGGTTTCGTCGTCGGTCAAAGGCTCTGTGCGCAGGAAAGTTGCCTTTGCCGCCAACGTGGTGACGTCTGTGACGTAATAGCTGACGCGCTTTCGCCTGGTCCGCTTCAGATCCCCCAGGCCCCAGGTCTGGAGGTGCGGCCACCAAGCGTCGTACATGGCGACCTCAGCGTCGCGAAGCAACACGCGCATTGGTCGCTCGTCGCCCGGCCACGCGAAGACAGTGCCGGCTTCGACCTGCGCACGATCCATGATCTGAGTCTGAGATGTTCCCTCTCGGGTGACGTGCGGCCCTGGTCAGAGCGGCATACGGCTAGAAGACCGAAATGTGGACGTGGTCGTAGTGGTTGGCCGTCGCGCCGCCGCGGTTCTCCATGCTGCGCCAGCCGGGGCTGCGCATGTCGTAGATGCGCTGGCGCCAGATGACGTACTTGATGCCGAGCTTGCTGGCGTTGGCGATGGCGTAGGCGGCGGTCTGGTCGCCCTTGGTCTGTGCGCTGCCCGACGCCATCGAGCCGCCGGTGGTGACCATGAAGTCACAGGCGGTGCCGGTGGCGTGGTCCTGGGCGTCGGCGCCGCCGCGGTAGCAGCCGATGGTGGGGAACGGCCCGAACTCGATGTCGATGGTGTTCTTGGTCTTGGCCATCCGGGGGGTGGTTCCGCCCATGCCGGTGCTGGGCGACTCCGGCTTGAACTTCTTGATCAGCGCCTTGACCCGGGCCTTCTCCTTGACCAGGTCCTTGATCTCTTTCTCCAGGTCCTTGATCTTCTGCTCGGCCTCGCGCTTGGCCTTCGCCTGCTCGTTCACCAGCTGCTGGATCTGCTGCACCTTGGCGGACTGGTTCTGCGCCACGTGGCTGACCAGGGTGACGTTGCTGAGCGCGTTGGACGGGTCGCTGTCGGCGAGCACGGAGACCGAGGGGTCGGCGCCGCCCGTCATGTACTGGGAGGCCGCCAGCTGGGCCACCAGGCCGCGGGCGGCTTGGAGGTCGCTGTTGAGCACCTTGGTGCGGTCCAGGGCCTTCTTGACGCCGTACTGGGCGTCCTTCAGCTTGGCCAGGTCGCCGCCGTACGCCTTGTCGAGCTTCTCGATCTGGGCGTTCAGTTTGCGGATGCGGCCCCCGTCGCCCGGCTCCGCCTGTGCGGGGGGCGCGGTGATCGTGGTGCCCGCGGCCAGTGGCAGGGCACCTGCGAGTGCCACGAGTGCCAGGGCGGGACGCCGCAGCCGCGATTGCCAACTGGGGGTGGAGTTGGGGGTCCCCTCCACGTCCTCTCCTCTCCTCGATCGCCTACCGGGTTAGCTGACGGATTCGGGCCGGGAGTCAGCCCTATCACCGCCCGAGCTGGTGGACGGTGAATTCACCCCGGCCGGTCTGGGCCGGAGCGTCGCCGCCCCGGACCGTCCGGCTGTGGTTCCCCGGTTCCCGGGCGAACTGCGCCGCGGGACTCGGCTGGTCCGGCCGGACCCGCCCCGGGGGACGAAGCGGTCACCGGCCGAATGCCATCGAACTGTAAGGAACCATTCGGATCCTCGCCAAGATTAAACCCCTGTGACCCCTGGAAGGGCAGGGCAACAGAGAATCATGTCTTTCTCCTGGGAGCCGGGCCATCCTACGTGACCGGACTCACAGGCCGGCCTTGTACAGAAGCCTGTTGGCCGTGCCGGACGGAAGTCGCCCGATTCGCCCCTTCGTGGAGTTGTCGTTCAGCCATTTCTGCACCTGCGGGAACGTGGCGCCGCGGTTCCCGGCGAGGTACAGCGCGGCGGCGCCGCTGACGTGCGGGGCGGCCATCGACGTTCCGGAGATCGTCGACTTGCCGCCGCCGGGCCACGCCGAGGTGATCCCGTAACCGGGCGCGAAGATGTCCACGCACGAGCCGTGGTTGGACCAGGTCGCGCGGTTGTCGTAGACGGTGGTGGCGCCGACCGCCATCACCCAGCCTGCGCCGGCGGGGGAGGTGTTGCAGGCGTTCTGGTTCTCGTTGCCGGCCGCGACGGAGACGAACACGCCCGACTGCGACAGCTTCTGCACCGCCGTGTTCAGCGCCGCGGACTTGGGGCCGCCGACCGACAGGTTGGCCACGGCGGGCTTGGCGGCGTTCCGCTCCAGCCACTGGACGGCCTGCACGATGGTCGACATCGAGCCGGAGCCTTCGGCGTCCAGCACCCGCATGCCGCGCAGCTTGACGTTCTTGGCCACGCCCCAGGTCTTGCCGCCGATGGTGCCCGCCACGTGGGTGCCGTGCCCGTTGCGGTCCCAGCCGTCGCCGCCGAACTCCGGAGCCACCCAGGCGACCGAGGCCCGGTTCCCGAACTCGGGGTGCGTGGAGGCCAGCCCGGTGTCGATCACGTAGGCGGTCACGCCGGTGCCGGTCGACTTGTAGGTGTAGGTCTTCGACAGCGGCAGCCTGCGCTGGTCGATGCGGTCCAGGCCCCAGGTCGCCGAGCGCTGCGTGCCGACGGCCTTCACCACCTGGTCCTGCTCGATCGCGGCCACGGCCGGGTCGCGGCGCAGCTTGTCCAGCTGCGTGGTGCTCAGCTTGGCGGCGAAGCCGTTCAGCACCCCGTCGAAGAGCTTGACGGAGGTGGCGCGCACGCGCTTGGCCGCCGAGGCGGTGGACTCGCCGGACTTGAGCGTGACGATGTACCGGCCGGGCAGCGGGGTCCCGCGCGCCGCGGTGACGGTGACCGGGCCGGCCGCGGCGGGGGCCGCGGCGGCGGGCAGCGTGCCGGTCGCGCCGACGCAGGTGGCGGCCGCGCCGACGACGAGCACCCTTCGGTGGACAGTCCGCAAGAGCTCTCCTTCTCTCCGGCGGGACCGTGCGCGGTGCCCGCGGCGGCTGACATGACCGGTCAGCCCGGAGGTACTTTAATGGATCTCTTGCAGAAAGAGCCCTTAAATCACGATTAAATTGGCATTCCGGTCATCTCCGCCCGGCGCCGCTCAGGCGCGGGTGAGCTTGCCCTGGTAGCCGAGCGGGGTCCCGGCGCGCGTCCTCCAGGCGTACTGCAGGGTGCCGTCCGGCTGCCGGCTCACCTGGACGGTCCCGTTCGAGCACGGCTTCGGGATCGCCAGCATCATCTGCAGTTGCCGGTTGGTGCCCTTGGTGAAGGTGAGCGTCCCGGTGCAGCGGCTCCGCGGGTACACGGCCCGGGCCGTCGTCTCGCCCGCCTTGAACGTCACCTCGACCGGGAAGGAGGCACCGCGCCCGGGGTTGACCGCGGTGCCCTTCCATGTGCCGGAGAACCCCTCGGGGATGGCGCTCACCGGCCGGTCGTCGACCGGGGCGTTGGCGGGCCCGGCCTGCTGCGTGGCGTGGTCGTCCCGCCACTGCGGCAGCAGCACCAGCGCGATGATCAGGACGCCGACCAGCACCCCGATCGTGAGCGAGAGCGCCACCCCCAGCAGATGGTTGCCGGGACGCGGCAGGCTCTCCAGAAGCCCGCCCAGGCCGCGGCGGGGCTCCTCCTCGGGAGGGAGGGCGAGCACGGCCGTCAGACTCCGCTGGTCGTCGCCGGCGGGCGCCGGCATGCCCGGGATCAGGTGCGGTGTCGGCTCGGTCCGGTCGGTCGGCTCCGGCGGCGCGGGCGGTTCCGGCAGCGGGGGGACCGCCGGCATGGCCTGCGTCGCGAGGTCTTCGTCCCCCGGCTCGTCCCCGGCCGGGACGGAACCGTTCCGCGGCGGCAGCGGGAAGTCCGTGCGGGTGATCTCGGCGGGCTCGTCGAGCGGTGCGCGGCCGAACGACGCGGGCGGCACGGACGCCCGCATGGGCGAAAGGGCGTCCTCCGGGCCCGGGGGCGTCCCTGGGGCCGCGGACGGGGCCGCCACGGGCTCTGGAGCGGGCTCGGGCGGCGGGAACGCGTCCGGGAAGGCCTCGGGGGGTATCGCCGGGGCCGACGGGGGAGCCGGCGCGGCCGGTTGCGGTGACTCCACCGGCTGCTCGACCGGCGGCGGGGACGCCGCGCTGCGCGCCAGCGCCCGTCCTTCGGTGACCAGCGACCCGGGCAGCCGGGCCGCCAGCGGGCCCGACTCGTCCAGCAGCCGCTCCAGGAGCCCGGCCGCGCTCGGCCGCGCGGTGAGGTCCTTGGCCAGGGCGTCCGCGACGATCTCCCGCAGCGAGTCCGGGAGGTCCGACATGTCCGGCTGGTCGTACATGATGCGCTGCATGACCTCGGTCGGCGAGTCGTCGCCGAACGGCGGCCGCGCGGTCACCGCGTACAGCAGGGTGGCGGCCCAGGCGAACACGTCCGCGGCCGGGCCGATGTCGATGCCGCTGAGCTGTTCGGGCGCCTTGTAGGACGGATCGTCGGCGACCCGGCCGCTGGGGGCGGCGTCGACCGCGTCCAGCGCGGGCGTGACGGCGACGTCGCCGACCCTGGGGCCGTCCCGGCCGAGCAGGATGTTGGCGGGCTTGAAGTCGTGGTGCACGGCGCCGGCGCGGTGGATCGCGGCGAGCGAGACCGCGGTGCCGACCGCCAGCCGCTCGACCACGCCGGCGCCGCGCGGGCCCTCCTCGGTCACCAGCTGGAGCAGCGAGGGGCCGTCGACCCATTCGCTCACCACGTACGGGCGGTCGCCCTCGACGTCGGCGTCCAGGATCGCCGCCGTGCAGAAGCCGGACACCTTGCGCGCGGCGGTGAACGCCGCGGCGAACCGGGCCCGGGCGGCGGGCTCGCCGCTCAGCCGCAGGTGCAGCAGCTTGATCGCGACCATCCGGCCGGAGCGGTCCCGGCCCAGGAAGACGGCGCCGTGCTCGCCGACGCCGAGCCGTCCGGTGATCTCGTACTCACCGAGTTCGCGCGGGTCACCGGGCTGCAGGGGCAGCGCCTCGGCCATCTACACAACCTCCGTGTCCTCCGCCGGGGACGGGCTCCACCGGCCCCCCGAAAACATCGCTCATCTCCGGCCGGTTTGGGTCCATTTCTACCGGTTGGTCGGCCCCGGCGCCGCCGATGGCGGGAAGACGGTGACCGGAGGGAGTCCCGACCGGGGCGGAACCATGGAACGGGCCCGCCGTACGAGCCCGCGCCGGACGGGCCCCGCGACCGCAGGAACGGTAGCGTCGGTGCCGATGTCGCGAACACCTCTCACCCGTGCCGTGCTGGACGAGCAGCGCGGCGCCCTCGGCCTGCCGCCGCACGCCGGCTCCGACGAGCCCGCGGAGCTGCGCCGGTCCGCGCTGGAGGCGGTGCTGGCCGCCTATGACGCGGGCATCGAGCCCATGCGGCCGGTCCTCAGGGGAGCCGTGCGGGCGCTGCTGGACCGGCTCGCCGAACTGGCGCCCGGACGGTCGGTGGAGGTCCGGGTGCCTCCGTACGCCGCGGTGCAATGTATCGACGGCCCGCACCATACCCGGGGAACCCCGCCCAACGTGGTGGAGATGGCCCCACCGACCTGGATCGCTCTGGCCACCGGCACCCTGACCTGGGACGAGGCGGTGAAGTCCGGCCGGGTCCGGGCAAGCGGCCCCCGCGCCGACCTGTCCGCCCACCTCCCGCTGCCGCCGTCCGGCTGACCGGCCCCCGCCGCCCCGCGACTCGTCGCGCACCGTCCGCTCAAGGCTCGCGGCTCAACGGGCGGGCGCGGACGGCTTGGCGAACGGGAACTCCTGCTCCACGCACCGCCGGCGGGACGGCTCGTCCGGATACCGGGACGGATTCCCGCACCCCGCCACCTTGATCACCAGCCAGCCGGCGGTCGCCAGCGTGATCAGCGACAGCACGATCCCGGCGATCGCCATGCCGCGCCCGGGGCCGCGCCCGACGCCGTCCCACGGGCCCGTCCCCGGCTGCGGCGGCCCACCCTCGTACGCCCTCCGGCGGGCGCCCGGCCGGGCCCGCACCAGGGCGACGATCCCCAGGACCAGGCCGGCCAGCGCCAGCGGCACCCCGAGGCCGCAGAACAGCAGCGTCGGGACGGAGACCAGCCCCAGCACCAGCGCCGCCACCGCCGCCTTGCGGCCCCGCGGACCCGGCGGCGCCGGCGGCGGCTGCGGCGGGTACGGGCGTTGACCCGGCGTCGACATGCGTGCCTCCGTGATCTCCCGTCGTGCTCGGTGCCGAGCTGTTCCGGATCAGGTTCGCGCGCCCGCCCGCCGCGGCCCCGTACCGCCAGGTAAAGGTCCTTCCAGGAGATCCACCGATCCGAGCAGGTGAACGCGGCATCTACACTGGCGGGCGTGCCTCTCGGTGATGGACGTCTGAGCCATGACATCGACCCCACGGACCGCTCCCCACAGGATGCCTGCGGGGTGTTCGGCGTATGGGTCCCGCCTTCCGAGGCGGGCCGCGCCGAAGTGAGCAAGCTCACCTACTACGGGCTGTACGCGTTGCAGCACCGCGGACAGGAATCCGCGGGCATCGCGGTCAGCGACGGATCCCGCACCGTCGTCTTCAAGGACATGGGCCTGGTCGCCCAGGTGTTCGACGAGTCGGTGCTGAACACGCTGCGCGGCCACCTGGCCGTCGGCCACAACCGCTACTCCACGACCGGCTCCCCGACCTGGGAGAACGCCCAGCCGACCTTCCGGTCGACCGACGCGGGCGGGCTCGCCCTCACGCACAACGGCAACCTGATCAACACCCCCGAGCTGGCCGCCCGGCTCGACCCCGGGGTGCTGACCGCCACCACCGACACCGAGGTCCTGACGGCGCTGCTGGCCACCCGCGCCGGCGGCGACCCGATGGCGGCCGCCCGGGAGATCCTCCCGGTGGTGCGGGGCGCGTACTCCCTCGTCTTCATGGACGAGAGCACCCTGTACGCCGCCCGCGACCCCGAGGGCATCCGCCCGCTGGTCCTCGGCCGCCTCGAGGACATCGGCTGGGTCGTCGCCTCGGAGACCGCGGCCCTCGACATCGTCGGCGCCCGGTTCGTCCGGGAGATCGAACCCGGCGAGCTGATCGCGATCGACGGCGACGGGGTGCGGGCCGAGCGGTTCGCCGAGGCCCGGCCCAAGGGCTGCCTGTTCGAGTACGTCTACCTGGCCCGTCCCGACACCACGATCGCGGGCCGCAGCGTCCAGGCCACCCGGGTCGAGGTCGGCCGGCGGCTGGCCCGCGAGCACCCGGTCGAGGCCGATCTGGTCATCCCGACGCCCGAGTCGGGCACCCCGGCGGCGATCGGCTACGCCGAGGCGTCCGGGATCCCCTACGGCCAGGGCCTGGTGAAGAACTCCTACGTCGGCCGCACGTTCATCCAGCCGTCCCAGACCATCCGCCAGCTCGGCATCCGGCTCAAGCTCAACCCGCTGCGCGAGGCCATCGAGGGCAGGCGGCTGATCGTGGTGGACGACTCGATCGTCCGGGGCAACACCCAGCGCGCGATCGTGGCGATGCTGCGGGACGCCGGAGCCGCCGAGGTGCACGTCCGCATCTCCAGCCCGCCGGTCGCCTGGCCGTGCTTCTACGGCATCGACTTCGCCAGCCGGGCCGAGCTGATCGCCGGGAACCTGTCGGTGGAGGAGATCCGCGACTCGCTCGGCGCCGACTCGCTGGGCTACATCTCCCTGGACGAGCTGATCGCCGCGTCCCAGATCCCCAAGGACAACCTGTGCCGGGCGTGCTTCGACGGGGTCTACCCGATCCCGGTCGAGGAGGCCGCGCGCGGCAAGCACCTGCTGGAGCCGTCCACCACGTGAGCACCGGAGCGGAAGTGAGCACCTCCTACGAGGCCGCCGGGGTCGACATCGCGGCGGGCGAGCGCGCCGTCGAGCTGATGAAGTCCAGGGTCGCACGGGCCCGGCGGCCCGAGGTCGTGGACGACGCCAGCGGTTTCGCGGGCCTGTTCGACGCCTCCGCGCTGCTGCGCTACCGGCGTCCCCTGCTGGCCACGTCCACCGACGGCGTCGGCACCAAGGTCGACCTGGCCAGGCGGCTGGGGATCTACGACACCGTCGGCCACGACCTGGTCGGCATGGTGATCGACGATCTCGCGGTGTGCGGGGCCGAGCCGCTGTTCATGACCGACTACATCGCGTGCGGCAAGGTCGTCCCGGAGCGGATCGCCGACCTCGTCGGCGGCATCGCGGACGCGTGCGCGCTGGCCGGCTGCGCGCTGGTCGGCGGCGAGACCGCCGAGCACCCGGGCCTCCTCGGCCCGGACGAGTTCGACATCGCGGGCGCCGGCACCGGCGTGGTGGAGGCCGACGCGCTGCTCGGACCGGACCGGGTCCGGGCCGGCGACGCCGTCCTCGCGATGGCGTCCTCGGGGATCCACTCCAACGGGTACTCCCTCGTCCGCCACATCATCGCCGGCACCGACCTGACGCTGGAGACCCGGCCGGACGAGCTGTCCCGGCCGCTGGGCGAGGAACTGCTCACCCCGACCCGGATCTACTCCCAGGACTGCCTCGCCCTCGCCCGGTCCGGCGGCGTGCGCGCCTTCGCCCACATCACCGGCGGCGGACTGGCGGCCAACCTGGCCCGGTCGCTGCCCGGCTCGGTGGACGCCCTGCTGAGCCGCTCGTCGTGGACGGTGCCGCCGATCTTCGAAGTGCTGCGGTCGTACGGGAACGTCGCCCAGGCCGACATGGACAAGACGTTCAACATGGGCGTGGGCATGGCCGCCATCGTGTCCGCCGACACCGCCGACGCCGCGCTGCGCCTCCTGGACGAGCGAGGGGTGCCCGCCTGGCGACTCGGCGAGATCGTCCCGGGCACCGGCACCGCCAAGCTTTCTTAGCGGCGGGGAACTCGGCCCGGGAATCGCACGTCACAGACGGTGTGATCATGCGGATGCCGCCGCTGGGCGTGCTGCTGCCCGTCGTGCGGCGCTGGGCGCTGCCGCTGCTGGTGCTGACCGGTCTGGTCGCCTATGCCGTGGCGGCCCCGTTGGGCTGGGCCTATGCCGACACCTCCCGCTACCGGAGGTCGGTGGAGGACGTCCCGCAGACCCCGGTCGCGCTGGTGCTGGGCGCCGGGATCCGGGGCGGCAAGCCGTCCACCTTCCTGGTCCGCCGCCTCGACCTGGCCATGGATCTGTATCGCCGGGGCAAGGTCAAAGTGATCCTGGTGTCGGGTGACAACCGGAGCAGGCAGTACGACGAGCCGACCGTGATGCGCGACCACCTCATGGCCGGCGGCGTCCCGCAGGGCAAGATCGTTCGCGATTTCGCCGGTCTGGACACCTGGGACTCCTGCACCCGGGCCAGGCGGATCTTCGGGGTGCGGCGGCTGACGGTGGTGACCCAGGGCTTCCACCTGCCCCGCGCCGTCGCGCTGTGCCGCGCCGCGGGCCTGGACGCCTGGGGCGTCGGAGACGCCAGCCCGACCAGGATGATCGCCACCTACGTCGGCTACAGCCGCGAGCCGCTGGCGATGCTCAAGGCGACGACCAGCCTGACCACCCGCCCGGACCCGGCGCTGCTGGGCCGCACCGAGCCCGGCGTACGCGAGGCCCTGCTGGCGAACTGACCCGGGCCCGCGGGGCAAAGAAAACGCCACCGCCCGCTGGGTGATCGGCGGGCAGTGGCGTGGCGGCCGGGCGATCAGCCGGAGGTGCCGTCCTTGCGGTCCTCGGGGCCGTCGTCGGCGTAGTCTGCGTACTTCTCGGCGAGCTCGTCGTACGCGTCGTAGTCGTCGCCGCCGGGGTCGGAGACTCCCAATTCGCTCTTCAGGCGATCGATGTCGGTATTGCCGCTCTGGTACTTGAGCTGGCGGGCAACCTTCACCTGCTTGGCCTTGGCTCGGCCGCGACCCATTGGCTCGACCCCCTCGATGGTCAGGGCTTTCGTGGGCCCATCAACGCGCGCGTGTACCACACGAACCGATGCCTGATGAGCCATGCGTCAGTCACGGATACAACCGTACCCGTTTTGCGCCCGGCTCGGTACATGGTCGGTCCGTGGCGGCACGCTCGTTGCGGAGAACACCAGTGTATCCGCCTCCCAACAGTCCCTACACTTCGGACGTAGTACCCCGAAACGGACGTTTCGTGAGGTCCGGGCGCCTCGCGGGAGCGCCGAGCGCCCCCGTGAGGCATCCGGGAACGCTCACAGCAAGATGCCGCGGAGCCGTCCGATGTCGGACATCCGGCGCTCGGCCAGCCGGTCCGCCGCCACCGCCGGCGGCACGCCCTCCTCCGCCGCCAGGGCGAAGATCCGCCGGGTCGTCTCGTAGATCTCGGTCGCCCGCGCCCTGGCCCGGTCGAAGTCGAAGCCGCCGATCTCGTCGGCCACCTGGATCACGCCGCCGGAGTTGACCACGTAGTCGGGGGCGTACAGCACGTCACGGTCGGCGAGCTGCTTCTCGATGCCCGTATGGGCGAGCTGGTTGTTGGCGGCCCCGCACACGATCCGGGCCGTCAGGGCCGGGACGGTGTCGTCGTCCAGGGACGCCCCGAGCGCACACGGGGCGTAGACGTCCAGATCGGCCCGTACGAGGGCGTTCTTGCCGTCGACCACGTCCACCTCTGGGTGCCGGGCCCGTACCCGCTCCACGGCGCTCTCGCTGACGTCGCAGATGACGACGTCGGCGCCGTCCTCGCGCAGGTGCTCGACGAGCCGGTGGCCGACCTTGCCGACCCCTTCGACCCCTACGCGCCGTCCGCGCAGGGTGGGCGCGCCCCAGACGCTCTCCGCCGCCGCGCGCATCCCCTGGAAGACGCCGAACGCGGTCAGGATCGAGGAGTCCCCCGCACCTCCGTGCGCGAGCGTGCGGCCGGTCACGAAGCGCGACTCGCGGGCCACGACGTCCATGTCCTCGCTGTAGGTGCCGACGTCGCACGCGGTGTAGTAGCGCCCGTTGAGCGACTGCACGAACCGGCCGTAGGCCCGCAGCAGCGCCTCCGTCTTGACGACCGCGGGGTCGCCGATGATGACCGCCTTGCCGCCGCCGTGGTCCAGGCCCGCGAGCGCGTTCTTGTACGCCATGCCGCGGGACAGGTTGAGGACGTCCGTCAGAGCCTCGTCCTCCGACCCGTACGGGTAGAAGCGGGTGCCGCCGAGCGCCGGGCCCAGCGCGGTGGAGTGGATCGCGATGATCGCGCGCAGGCCGCTGGCCTCGTCCTGGCAGAACACGACCTGCTCGGGTCCTGTGCCCTTGTGGGGCGACCCGAAGACATTAGGCACGGTAGTGCCCTCCTCTCTGTCTCTAGATCAGCCTAGAGGAGGTAACGCGGGGATCTCGGTGGCCCTGTCGTGCCTTTATTTGCCCTTAGGGCATGTAACGATGCGGGGGTGCTTCCGTACGCCGCGTACCTACGGGTATACGAACCGGTGACCGCCTTCCCCGAACCGGCACGGACACTGTGGACGGCCTACGCCGACTCCCGTAGACGCCCTCGCGGCATGCAGGCCCTGAGCGTGGAGCATCGTGACGCCAAGCGCCGTCTCGTGGCGTCACCCCCTGTAGTCGTCCCGGAGCGGGAGAGTGGGGACGCCTACGTACGCCGCTCGCAGGACATGCTCTACATCTGCCCTTGGGAGACCCGCCTGCGCTCCTGGCAGTCCTTCTCCCGGTTCAGGGAGGAGACCTCGGCCCGTATGGCCGCCTCCTACATACCCGCGCCGGTGATGCGACGGGTGGAGGAGTCCTTCGAGGCGTGGAAGCAGGCCGGACGCCCGTTGCGGTCGCACATCATGTCCAGTACATGGCACGTGCCACCGGTGTGGTTCGCTCCCTTCGCCGCCCACGAACGCTCCTTGACGCTGGGCATGCCGCAGAGTGCCGAACATCGAGGCTCCGGCCCCGCGACGGCGGCGGTGACGCGGACGCTCATCTACGTCACGGCCATGGCGGGGGCCCGCGCACGGGTGGAGGCGGCGCTGCCGTACACCGCCGACGGCCGTTCCGGTCTCGCCGCGGGTCAGCTGGAGACGCTCGCCCGCTGGCTGGCCGGTTTCCATCCGCACGCGCTGGTCGAACTCGACTACGGGGGCCTGGTCCATCTCCTGGACGACGCCTTCCTCCGCGCCGACGAGTCGGTCGCCGAGGTGGGGGTGGCCCTGGCCGCCATCGCCCGGGGTGAGGTTGAGCTGGCCACCGCGATGCATCGTCGTCTCCTCGCCCGATGGCGCCTCGTCAGGGCGCTGGAATCGGCGAACTGAACAAATTTCCCGAATCCGCGCGCGATACGACTATACGTATCGCTAGAATCACGCTGCGTGACTCAGCTGCCATGATGACGCACCGCTCCCGGTTGTCGCGGGGATGTTCCCACGCAACTCTCGCCAGGAGCTTGCTTGTCGCGTTGAGTGGTGGCAAGGTTACACGTTGTGATGTCATAGTGGCTCTTTCGGGCCATAGGGGACATCAGTGACCGCGCGAGGATCAATCGCAGGATCGCTGTCATCGGTCCACGGAGGAGAGGCCGCACACATGTCAGCACGTACGCCAGAGGCCGAGCCCCTGCTGACGCCGGCAGAGGTGGCGACGATGTTCCGCGTCGACCCCAAGACCGTCACGCGGTGGGCAAAGGCTGGAAAGCTGACGTCCATCCGCACGCTGGGGGGGCACCGGCGCTACCGGGAGGCCGAGGTGCGGGCGCTGCTGGCGGGAATCCCGCAGCAGAGGTCGGAGTAGCACACTCCGCCCGGCGAGCGCCCTCGGCACTCGCCGGCCCTACCCGGCTCACCTTGAGGGGGGACAGGAGTGGCCGGACCGTAAGTGTCCGGGCATTTCCTGGAGATGGATCCGGGACCACGATCATCCGAGAATCGCGGTCCCGGATCGTTCATCACTGGAGTGAGGCTGTGTTTTTTGCAAGCACGGCCCAGGGTGCTCGCCTGGCGGCTCGCACCCTGACCGTGCTTGGTGCGAGCGCGGCATCGCTTCGCGATCTGGCCGGTGAGGCTCGCCTTCGGCATCGCGTCACCGGCCAGGTAGCGCGCTCGCGCGGTACCTGGGGCCACTTCTAGACAGGCTCTGGTCCTTGACGACCGCCGGGCTTGGCCCATGGGCCGGATGTGATCTTTCGCATAGCCGCGTCCGCGATCCGGATCGCGTGGTCAGCTCGCCGTGTTCGCCTTGCTGGGCTCTTTCTTGGTGACCATCTCCTGCTGCGCCAGGCTGTCGAAGAGGGCGCCGATGGACGGCTCGTGCTTGCCCGCCACGTGCAGCAGCACAACGAACTGGTCCACCAGCAGGCTTTCCAGCTCGGGACGGGCGAGGTCCCGGTTCTCCAGCCAGTCGAGCCCGGCGGTCTCGACCGAGGCCATCCACGAGCGCAGCGTGATGCGCAGGATCGGCTGGGGCGACTCCACGTCGATCGCGTGCAGGATGCGTTCCAGCAGCAGCCTGCGCATGCCGTCGACTATCTCGCCGACTTCGCCGGAACGATCGGCCGGGCCGCCGCGAAGAAGGGCGGTGAAGCCCGCCGCATGGCTTTCCACGAAATCGAAGTAGCGTTCCAGCGAAATCTGCAGCCGTTCGAGCGGCCGGCCCTCGGTCGGCGGCTCCAGCAGGACGGCCAGTCGTTTCGCGGCGCTGCCGAGAGCTGCGAGGTAGAGCTCGTATTTGCCGCCGAAGTAGTGGTACACCAGTGCGCGTGAGGCGCCCGCGGCGGCGGCGACGTCGTCGATGGAGACGTCCTCGGGCGGTCGCGCGCTGAAGAGCTGGAGCGCCGCCTCGATCAGCTCGTCCCGACGCTCGTCGACGCTCAGCCTGCGGCGGGCCGTACGCGGGCCGGGACGCGGTCCCCGGGAGGGGCCGGCGGATCGCTGCCCGTTCTTCGACTTGCCCGCGGCCACTGCACGATCTCCCACCTGGGAAGCCTATCCGAGTGCGCGGGCCGGGACCGCGCGCACCCGCCCCCGGGACCGAACATTCGCCGCCTGTTCGACCGTCTTCGGCCGGTTTCTTTTGTCTCGCGAACAGAGAATTCCACCGTTGTGATCCAGGACACCACATACCCGAACTACCATTGACGGCGGCCCGTTACTCGCTGTTGCGACGATTTGGGGTGAAGGCAAGGCATCATGGCATCTCCCCCTGAGTTGGGGAAGGCGTGCCGGCCCACCGCAGCGGGCCCCGGGGCGCCGAGGCGGCAGGTCCTGAAGGCCCCCCTGGACGGAGTGCCATGTCAGCTGGTGAAGGAAGTAGCCCCCCGCGCGAGCGCGAGAACGGCGTCCCCCAGTCGCGGAGCGGCGAAGGGGGGACGCTGCCCGTGCCGAAGCCGACGATCCGCAACGTCGCCGAGCGCGCGGGTGTGTCCAAGTCCCTGGTGTCGCTGGTCATGCGCGGCTCGCCCCATGTGAGCGAGCGGCGTCGGCAGGCCGTGCTGCAGGCCGCCCGAGAGCTGGGGTACCGGCCCAACGCGGTCGCCCGGAGCCTGGTGGAGGGCCGCACCAGGTTGATCGGCGCCATCGTGGCCGACCTGCACAACCCCTTCTTCGCCGAGTTCTTGGACGGCTTGCAGGAGAGCCTGCACGGCGAGGGGCTGCGGATGCTGGTCGGCAGCGGCCGCTGGGACCCGCTGTTCGAGGCCGAGGCGGTCGAGGCGTTCCTGGAGATGCGGGTGGACGGGCTGGTGCTGCTCAGCGTCGTGCCCGACTCGCTCAAGGAAGCGGCGGCCAGCGTGCCGGTCGTGGTCGTCGGGGAGCGCGACGTGGTCGGGGTGGACATCGTCGTGGACGACGACGAGCTGGGCGCCAGCCTGGCCGTCGACCATCTGGTGGAACTGGGGCACCGCCGGATCGCGCACATCGAGGGGGCGCGCTCCACGACGGCGCGCTACCGGCGGGCCGGATACGAGAAGGCGATGCGGCGCCACGGCCTGGCCGAGGAGATCGTGGTGGAGACGGGGAACTTCACCGAGGAGGGCGGGCACCGGGCGGCCCGCACGCTGCTGTCCATGGAACGGCGGCCCACCGCGATCTTCGCACCCAACGACGTGGTGGCGACCGGGGCGCTGTCGGCCGCCGACGAGCTGGGGCTGCCGGTGCCGGAGCAGGTCTCGATCGTCGGCTACGACAACACGCATCTGGCGGCGATCCGGCACATCTCGCTGACCAGCGTGGACCAGCCGCGCCGGGACATGGGCCGGGTGGCGGCCGAGCTGCTGACCGCGCGGATCGAGGATCCGGGCCGGGTGGCCCGGCAGAACCTGGTGGTGCCGCATCTGGTGGTGCGTTCCACGACGGGGCCGGCACCCGGTTCTCGGTAGTCGGCAAGGAAACGGCCAAAACTCCTGCAACCCGCGTGTGGCCGGTCGTGCGCGGCGGGTTAATGGGTGGACCCTTCGGCGGGTCAGGGGACCTTGCCGAGGGGACCATCGGAAAGGATCATGTTCAGCGGGGGGACGGGTCGTGCGTGATCCGGAATTGGTGTCGTGCGCACAGCGTGCGGCGAGCGAGCTGGAACGTGCCTGGTCGGAATGGCGGCACGGGCGGGGGCTCGCGGAGGAGCCGGCGGAGTCGGTGGCCAGCTACGTGGCGCACTCGATCGACCATCCGTGGGGGCGGCCCCGCGTGGTGCTGGGTCTGGACGCCGAGGAGGCGCGGGCCCTGGCCGCACTGTTGGGCAAGGAGGAGCCGCTGAGCACCTGATCGCCGCGGTCCATTGCCGAACTTCGTTTGACGAACTCATGCCTGTGTGCAGACTGGCAGGGGCGGTAACGAAGACATTACGGGGAGAGGGCATGCGATTCCACCGGCGCGGCTCGGCGGCCGCTGCCGCCTTGGCGTTCTGCCTGGGCGCGGTCACCGCGTGCGGTGGCGGTTCGTCCGACGGGGGCGGCGAGGGCGCGAAGCCTCCCACCACGGGGGCGAACGCCCAGGACGGGACGACGACGGCGGGCCAGGGGGCGCCCCCCGACGACGGGGGCGGCGGCGGCCTGCGGGGCAAGGTCATCGTGCTCGATCCCGGGCACAACGGCGGCAATGCCAAGAATCCGGCTGCCATCAACAAACAGGTCGACATCGGCAACGGCCGCAAGGAGTGCGACACGACCGGCACGTCCACCAATGCCGGCTACACCGAGCACGCCTTCACCTGGGACGTGTCCAACCGGCTGGCCCGGCTGCTGCGGGACCAGGGCGCCAAGGTCGTGATGACGCGTAAGAACGACACCGGCGTGGGGCCGTGCATCACCGAGCGGGCCGCGATCGGCAACCGGGCGAAGGCCGACGCCGCGGTGTCGGTGCACGGCGACGGGGCGAGCGCGTCCGGGCGCGGGTTCCACGTGATCATGCCGGTGGCGGTGAAGGGGCACAACACCGCGATGGTGCCGGACGCGCAGCGGCTCGGCCGCGCGCTGCGCGACTCCTACCGGGCCGGCACCGGCATCCAGTACTCGAACTACATCGGCGAGAACGCCCTGGATCCGCGGAGCGACCTGGGCGGGCTGAACCTGTCCACGGTGCCGAAGGTGTTCATCGAGTGCGGCAACATGCGCAACCCGGGGGACGCGGCGAAGATGTCGACCGCGGCGTTCCGGCAGCGCATCGCGGTCGCCCTCGCCAACGGCCTCGACGCCTACTTCAAGAAATCCTGAGGCAGAGGACCGAGCGAGAAAACCTGGGCGTCTTCGGGAAGTGCGGGGCGTCCGGTGAGCCGCGGGCGGCAGGATGGTGCGGTGTCTGATCGACTTCGGCGGCTGGGGGCCGCGTTCGAGCATGCCGGGTACACGGTCGACGGCGTGCGGGCGCTGCTGGGCCCTGTGGCGGGCGGGGCGCTGGCCCGGGACGAGATCGTCCCGGCGCTGCGGGCCACCGGCGGTGGATCGCCGCTGGAGGCGCTGACAAGGCTGTTCTGGTTGCAGGTGCCGGTGGTTTCGCCGGCCGGCGGGTTCGCGGACGATCTGGTGGCGGCCGGGCTGGCGGAGGCGTCCGGCGGGGAGGTCCGGGCGCTGCTGCGCGTGGAGCCCCTCGAGGCGGTGGCGCCGGAGCCGGGCGGCGGCGGCCATCTCGGCTATGTGGTGTCGGATCTGAAGGTGCGGCCGGGCGGCGGCGCGGTGCGGCCCGATCATGTGGTGGGGGCGGGCGGCGCGTCGGCGAGCCTCGCGCGGCTACTTGTCCACAGCTATCCCGAGCCTGTGGACAACGCGCTGGATCTGGGCACCGGATGCGGCGTCCAGGCGTTGCATCTGGCGGGCCGGGCGCGGCGGGTCACCGCCACCGACGTGAATCCGCGGGCGCTCGAACTGGCCGCCGCGAGCCTCGCGCTGTCGGGCGCCGAGGACGCCGAGTTCGTCGAGGGCCCGTTGCTGGAGCCGGTGGCCGGCCGCCGGTTCGACCTGATCGTGTCCAACCCGCCGTTCGTGATCACGCCGCCCGATTCGGGTACCCGGTACGTCTACCGCGAGTCCGGGCTGCCCGGCGACGAGTTCTGCCGGCGGCTGGTCGTGGCGGCCCGGGGGCACCTGAACGAGGGCGGCCATTGCCGGCTCCTGGCCAACTGGCTGCAGGTCAAGGACGTTCCGTGGGAGGAGCGGGTCGGCGCCTGGGTGGAGGAGTCCGGCTGCGACGCGTGGGTCGTGCGGCGGGACGTCCAGGACCCGGCCGAGTACGCGGAGCTGTGGCTGCGCGACTCCTGCGAGGTGGGCACGCCCGAGTACCGGACCCGGTACGAGGCGTGGCTCGACTACTTCGAGCGGCACGGGGTGACCGGTGTCGGCTTCGGGTGGATCGTCCTGCGGCGGACGGATTCCGCGCGTCCGGTCACGCGGGTGGAGGAGCTGCGGCACGCGGTCGGGCAGCCCGTCGGGGCGTACGTCGACCAGATCCTGGACGGGCTCACTGCGGCCCGAGAGTTTTCCACAAGCTGTGGACAAGAGTTGTTCGAGCGGCGGCTGCGGACGGCGGCCGGGATCGTCCAGGAGCAGATCGGCCCGCCCGGCGCCGAGCATCCCGAACGCATCCTGCTCCGCCAGGACGAGCGGCTCCGCCGGGCCGCCGGGGTCGGCACGGTCGAGGCGGCGCTGGCCGGGGTCTGCGACGGGACGCTCCCGCTCGGCCGGCTGCTGGACGCCATCGCCCAGCTCACGGATCTCGACTCCGAGCAGGTGCGGGAGCACGCGCGGGCCGTCCTGCCGGAACTGATCGCCGACGGCTTCTTCGAACTCGCCCCGGAGCCGTAGCCGGAGCCGCTGCCGGTCGCTCAGGGCCCGCTGACGGTCGCTCTCATTGCCCGTCCGAGGTCCCGGTTGCGGAGGATGAGGACGGAGAAGCCGATCGTGAGGTAGACCCACGACAGCAGCAGCCTGGCGTGCTCGTCCGGCAGTGCGAACTGCAGCGCGAACAGCAGGAACAGCAGCGCGGCCTCGGACCGGCGGATGCGCAGGTCGATCAGCAGCGCCAGCCCCAGCACGGTCTGCGCGGCGGTCAGCAGCACCTCCTCGGTCTGCCGCGAGTCCAGCGGCAGCGACCAGCCGCCGCCGCCCAGCCGGTAGGCCAGCGGCAGCGAGCCGATCAGCAGCGTCCACTGGTTGATCTTGGACGAGAGCAGCGCGCCGATCGCGTCGTTGTCGCGCAGCCGCCACGCGAAGAGCCCGGCGACGATCAGTTCCGGGGCCTCCGAGGCCAGCGGCGCCAGCCACTGGACCAGCAGGAACTCGTCGATCCCCAGCTCGGCGCCGGCCGCGACCAGCGACTCGGCGAACGGCTCGGCGGAGGCGAACACGATCACCGCGCCGAGCGCGAACCCGGTCCAGGTGGCGATGCGGCGCGCGCGGCGGGGCAGCGCGGCCAGCCGGGCGGGCACGCCGGTCAGCTCCTCGACGTCCTCGCCGCTGATGCGGGAGATCCGCACGATGTAGGCGACGTACAGGCCGATCAGGAGGATCGAGACATACCATCCGATCTCCTTCAGCAGTGCGGGGAGGAACGCGATCACCGCGGCCAGCGCCAGGTACCCCAGCTCGATCCGGTGGTGCCTGCTCAGCCGGACGTCCCGGCGCCGGAGGGGAACCCCGGACCGGCGGGCGGCGCGCCTGGCGCCCAGCGCGAACGCCAGCACCACCAGCGGCCACCCGATGCCGATCAGCAGCCGGTTGGCCCCGGTCATGTTGGCGGCGGCGTAGGCGGTGTACTCCGGCTTGGAGCCCGCCCGGTAGGCGTAGTACAGGTCCACCGCGTACTCGGGCAGCACGGCGATCAGCGCCAGCACCGCCAGGGCGAGCGCGCCCGACATGTCGACCCGCGCGGTCTCGGCCGCCCACATCAGGATCACGGCGGCGGCCAGCACCCCCGCCCCGGACACGATCATGGTCGGCACCGGCGGCGGGTGGACGCCCGCCACCCGCACCACCACCGCGGGCAGCGCGAGCACGAGCGCGGCGGCGACGCGCGTGATCAGCGCCCCGCGTGTGATCGTCTCCAGGGACATACCTGCACGGTGCCGCCGCACCGGTCTCCCGACACCCCGCGCCCCGCCACCGTCCGGTAAAGCCGCGGCGGCCGGGGCCCGGGAGACGGGCGGGTCAGCGGCGCGCGGCGTCCAGGGTGGGGAACGCGCTCGCGCGCAGCCGGCGGCCCAGGTCGCGCTGGACGCGATGCGCCCACAGCGGGCCGCCGTAGATCATGGCCGTGTACGCCTGGACGAGCGTCGCCCCGGCCCGGACCCGCTCCCAGGCGTCGTCGGCGCTCTCCACCCCGCCGACCGAGACGAGGACGAGCCGGTCGCCGGTGCGCGCCTTCAGCCTGCGCAGCACCTCCAGGGAACGCTCCTTCACCGGCGCCCCCGACAGGCCGCCGGCCTCCCCGGTCAGCTCGGCGGGCGAGTCCAGGCCCGCCCGCCCGATCGTGGTGTTGGTCGCGATGATCCCGTCCAGGCCCAGTTCGAGCGCGAGGTCGGCGACCGCGTCCACGTCGCCGTCGGCGAGATCGGGCGCGATCTTGACCAGCAGCGGGACGTGCCGTCCGGCCGCCCCGTCCGCGGCCTCGCGCACCGCCGCCAGCAGCGGCCGCAGCTGCTCGACCGCCTGCAGGTTCCGCAGCCCGGGAGTGTTGGGCGAGCTGACGTTGACGACCAGGTAGTCGGCGTACGGGGCGAGGCGGCCGGCGCTGAGCACGTAGTCGGACACCGCCTCGGCCTCCGGGACGGCCTTGGTCTTGCCGATGTTGACCCCGACGATCGTGCCCGGCCGGCGCGCCCGCAGCCGCCGCAGCGCCGCCTCCGAGCCCGCGTTGTTGAACCCCATCCGGTTGATGACGGCCCGGTCGCGCGGCAGCCGGAACAGCCGGGGACGGGGGTTGCCGGGCTGCGGCCGTCCCGTCACGGTGCCGATCTCGACGTGGCCGAAGCCGAACGCGCCCAGCGCGTCGTAGGCCACCGCGTCCTTGTCGAAGCCCGCCGCCAGCCCGATCGGACCCGGGAACTCCAGGCCCAGCGCCCGTACCGTGAGCGCCGGATCGCGGGGGGCCAGCGCCCGCCGCATCAGCGGCGCCGCGCCCGGCACCGCCTGGATCGCGCGCAGCCCGCGCAGCGTGAGGTGGTGGGCGGTCTCCGCCGGGACGCGGGAGATGACCAGTGAGAACAGCAGTCTGTACATCGCGGCCGATTCTCTCAGCCCGGAAATTCGATTGAGTCGCCGGGGCCGCCCCGCCTACGCTGCGAGCATGCTGATCCATTCGGCCGTCCTCCTGTGGCGGCCCGTCCCGAAGCGCATCTACCGCCCCCGCTCCGTGGCCGGGCCCATCCGGTAAGGGATCGCAGGATCGGACGCTGATCCGGCCGCCGGTCCCCTACCGGACGTGGGTGCACGCATTTCATCGCACACACCCAGCCGAATGGGAGTACAGGCATGGCCAAGAACCGCAACGGCATGCTCGGCGTAGGCGGCCAGCGCAAGAACATCTCGCGCAAGGCGCTGCGCGGGGGCGTCGGCAAGTCCTCGTCCAACGAGACGGACGCGCTCGCCCAGAAGAAGGAACTGCTCGAGCGGATGCGCACGCGCAACGCCGGGCAGCCCCAGAACGAGCAGCCCCAGAACGAGCAGGCTGAGAACGAGAACGAGAGCTGATCCACGCGGGCCGTTGCGCCGGATTCACCCGGCGCGGCGGCCCGTCCCGTCACGGGGTCAGCCGCCCCGGATCGCGCGCCGCACCTGGAGCCGGACGTCACGGCCCGTCGCCCGCATCGGCGCCAGGACGCTGTGCCGCACCCAGCGCGCGGGCTCCACCACCGAGGCGTGCCAGGCCGCGCGCGCGGCCTGCCCGATCGGGACGAGCACCGCGTTCTTGACCGCCCGGGACGGCGCCACCACCAGGGTCCGCCACGTCGCCGCCGCGGCCAGGCCGATCGGCCGCAGCAGGTAGCGGTACAGGGCGACGGCGGGGATGACGAACAGGATCCGGGCCACCCAGTACAGCAGCCGCCCCAGCATCCGCCACGCCCACACCAGCGCGCCCGCGAAGATCGCCCACAGTGCCGCGACACCGGTCGCCAGCAGCCCCCAGGCCCGCGCCAGGACCGCGCCCGTGGCCCGGCCCAGCCACGCCAGGCCCAGCAGCGGCGGGCGCAGCACGTACCGCCACAGGCCGGTTGCCGGCATCACCACGAGCACCTTGAGAAGGAACGTCAGCGCCGTGCCGATGCCCTGGGCCGCGATCACCAGGCCGCGGCCGACCTGCGCCAGCACCCACACCAGGGCCGTCCACACGGCCACGGCGGGACGCGCGACGAGCAGTTCCAGCAGCCGGACGACCGGGGCCAGGACGACGGAGTAGAACCAGCGCGCGAGCCGTCCCGTGCCCTGTCCGAAGAGCCGGAGCCCGCCGAGTATCACCACGACGGTGAGCCAGTGGAGGGGGGCGTACACGCCGTTCGTCCACAGCCAGACCAGGCCCGACCAGAGGGCCATCGCGCCCTGCCCGATCACCCGGAAGATCGGGTGCAGCAGCGCCATGTAGGCGGCTTTGAGGAACCGTCCCAGCTTGCCGGGGACCCGCATCAGGCCGCGGCCGACGAGGGCGAGCAGATCGTAGGCCAGGCGCAGCGGCAGCACGATCACCACCGCCACCACGCGGGCGGGGATCACGATCCAGGCCGGTCCCGCGGGCGCCGGCCGCCGCGGGGCCGGCGAAGGCGCGACCGTCGCCGCCATCGCGGCCGGTTCGGCCGCCGGCTTGGTGAGGTCGATGGCCGGCGGGCTGCCCGCCGGCACGCGGTCGTGGTCCAGCGGCCCCGTGCTCACAGCTGCGCTCCCTGTCGTCCTGGTCGTCCTGGCTGGTGTGCGGTCCGCTCGGCCCGGATGATCCGTGAGCGGGACGTCTCCAGTTTGACCCCAAAAGGGGTGTTCAGGTTCCCGGCCGGAACCGGTTGAACCCCTTCCGTGCCGACCTCCGTACTGCTCGTCGACCGGGGAGGGCGGTGCGGCTGCCCCGCTTCGGTCGCATGTCCGGGCCGCCGGGCCAGTCCAGGCCGGTACCCAGTCGACTTGGAGGACAGACATGGCATTCCCACGGTGGGCGATACCGATGGCGGCCTTGCTGACCGCGTCCGGCGTGGTCCTCACGGCCTGCGGGGAGGAAAGACCGGGGCTCCAGCTGAATACCGGGTCGGGCGCGCAGCAGAGCCCGCCCGCCGACCCGTCCGCCGACCCGTCGGCGGATCCGGCGGAGGCCGTACCGCCCGCCACGCTGTCGGCCGCCAAGGTGCGGATCGGCAGGGTGGTGACCGACCAGGAAGGCCGCACGCTCTACCGGTTCGACAAGGACACCGCCAAGCCGCCCGCGTCCACCTGCACCGAGAAGGACTGCGCGGAGGCGTGGCCGCCGGTCATGACCGGCCAGGGCCAGGTCAACGTCCGGGGCGTGGACCAGAACCTGGTCGGCAAGGTCCGCAGGCCGGACGGCCAGTGGCAGGTCACCCTCGGCGGCTGGCCGCTGTACCGGTTCGCGCAGGACAAGCAGCCCGGTGACGTCAAGGGGCAGGGCAAGAGCGGCACCTGGTACGCCGCGGCCCCGGACGGCAAGAAGGCCGCCGAGCCCCAGCAGCAGGAGGAGCCGCAGCAGGAGCAGGGCGGTGACGACCGCTGGGCCGGCTGGACGGTCCTCAAGGTCCGCAAGGACCCGCGGCTCGGCACGATCGTCACCGACGGCAAGGGCCGGGTGATGTACCGCTTCGACAAGGACCGGCCGAAGACCACCAACTGCTACGGCGACTGCAAGAAGGCGTGGCCGGTGGTCCAGTTCACCAACTGGAAGAAGCTCAAGGTCGAGGGCATCGACCGCGACCTGGTCGACTTCATCGAGCGCAAGGACGACGGCACCTGCCAGGTGACCATCGACGGCTGGCCGATGTACTACTACGCCGAGGACGAGCAGCCCGGGGACGCCAAGGGCCAGGGCGCGCAGAACGTCTGGTGGGTCGTGTCGCCGCAGGGTGACAAGATCACCGCCGGGTCCGGGGGCGGCGGCTACGGCTACTGAGCCCACCGGGTGAGACGGCGCGGCGGGAGCCGCGCCCCACGAGCGAAGGCGTGGAGACCAGCGGGTCGGTCGGGGTCCGCCAGTCTCCACGCCTTCACGTGTCCGCGTAAGCTGCACGCGCCGCATGGCCGGAGGTGGTCGTGCGGCGCGCTTTTTCGGCCGTTGTTTGCCTGCTTTGCGTGGAATGTACCTAAGTTTGACCTTCGGATGCCCGGCAGGCCGGGCATACCGTGGATGAGGGGCTTCCGCCTCCCAGGATGGCATCTCCCACCCGCGCGCGGGCGCAGTATGTGGGGGGTTCTGGTGGAATGCCAGCGCGTTTCTGTTTCTTTTGCGTTGCGTGTTTCTCACGATCTCTTCGTGGTACTTATCCGGATCTCGACAGGTTCTAAGCCGGGTGTTTATGTGGTGCCGGTCTCGCCACGTATGCGGCCCGGCGAAGTGCCCGCACGTGGTGGGAGCTGCGGGAGGTCCGATGGTGGAACCGATCAGGACCCGTACCCGATACGGCGGCGGCCGCCGGCGGGGTACGGGCAGGAGTGTGCGGTGCACGGTCGCGGCGGCGCTGGTCGTGTCCGGACTGGCCGCCTGCGGCGGCGACGGCGGGCCGCCGACTCTGACCTGGTACATCAACCCTGACAACGGCGGGCAGGCGAAGATCGCCGAGTCGTGCACGAAGGCGGCGGGCGGCAGATACAGGATCGCGACCTCGCTGCTGCCGAGCGACGCGACCCAGCAGCGCGAGCAGCTGGTGCGGCGGCTGGCCGCCAAGGACTCCGGCCTCGACCTCATGAGCCTCGACCCCGTCTTCGTGGCCGAGGCCGCCAACGCCGGCTTCCTGCGGCCGTTCACCGCGAGCGAGGCGGCGCCGCTCACCGAAGGCGTGTTCCCCACCGCGGTGCAGAGCTCCACCTGGGAGGGCAAGCTCTACGCGGCACCGTTCTGGGCCAACACCCAGCTGCTCTGGTACCGCAAGTCGGTCGCGCAGAAGGCGGGCATCGACCCCAACGCGCCCGACTTCACCTGGGACAAGCTGATCGACGCGGCCAACCGCACCAACACCACGATCGGCGTGCAGGGCAACCGGTACGAGGGCTACATGGTGTGGATCAACTCCCTCATCGCCTCCGCCGGCGGCCGGATCATCAGCAACGCGGAGAAGGGCGACGACGCCACCATCGAGCTCGACTCCCCGGCCGGGAAGGAGGCCGCGCGGATCATCGGCAAGCTGGCCCGGTCGAAGGCGGCCGGCCCGACGCTGTCCACCGACCTCGAGGAGCAGTCCCGGGCGACGATCAACGGCCCGCGCGGCGGCTTCCTCCTCAACTGGGGCTACGTCTGGCGGGCCGAGAAGGGCGACGCCGAGGACGGCGCCATCGACAAGAACATCGTGAACGACCTGGGCTGGGCCCGCTACCCGCGGATGAACCCCCAGCAGGAGAGCAAGCCCCCGTTCGGCGGCATCGAGATCGGCGTCGGCGCCTACGGCAAGCACCGCGACGATCTGGCGCTCGACGCGGTCCGCTGCATCACCTCCCCGGCGAACATGAAGCAGTACATGCTCGACGAGGGCAACGTGGCCGCCCGTCCGGCGATCTTCAGCGATCCGGACATCCTCAAGGAGTTCCCGATGGCCCCGCTGATGCGGGACTCCATCGCCGCGGCCGCGCCCCGTCCCGCCACCCCGTACTACACCGACGTGTCCGGCGCGATCCAGAACCGCTGGCACCCCCCGGCCTCGGTGAACGAGACCACGCCCCGCCGGTCCAGCGACTTCATCCGCCAGGTCCTGCGCGACCAGGCCCTGCTCTAACGGAGGTGTTCGGATGACGTCCGTTGACGAGGCGCCCAAGCTGGGACCCAAGGTCGGCGCCCCCGCACGCGTGGAGATCTCCGACCGCGGCCGGGCCGAGCGCAAGCTGGGCCTGATCCTGTCCGCGCCCGCCGTGATCGTGATGCTGCTGGTCACCGCGTACCCGCTGGCCAGCGCCCTCTACCAGTCGCTGTTCAGCTACCGGATCACCGCGCCGGACGACCGGAGCTTCGTCGGTCTCGGCAACTACGTGACCGCGCTGACCGACGGCCTGTTCTGGCAGACGGTGTTCACCACCCTGGTCATCACCGTGGTCACGGTGGCGGTCGAACTGGTCATCGGGTTCGCGCTGGCGATGGTGATGCACCGGGCGGTCTTCGGCCGCCGGACGGTGCGGACCGCGATCCTGCTGCCCTACGGCATCGTCACGGTGATCTCGGCGTTCGCCTGGAAGTACGCCTTCGACGTCCAGTCGGGGTTCGTGAACTCCTGGTTGGGCCTGGGGGACTTCGCCTGGTTCTCCGAGCGCTGGGCCGCGCTGTCCGTGATCATCCTGTCCGAGATCTGGAAGACCACGCCGTTCGTGTCGCTGCTGCTGCTGGCCGGGCTGGCGCAGGTCCCCCGGGACCTGGGCGAGGCCGCGACGGTGGACGGCGCGACCGCCTGGCAGCGGCTGTGGCGGGTGACGATCCCGAACATGAAGGCCGCCATCCTCGTCGCGGTCCTGTTCCGCACCCTGGACGCGTGGCGGATCTTCGACAACGTCTTCATCATGACGGCCGGTCAGGAGAAGACCCAGGTGCTGTCGTTCCTGACCTACCAGCAGATCATCACCCGGACCGCGCTCGGCCTCGGCAACGCGGTCGGCGTTCTGCTGTTCCTTTCGGTGGTGCTGATCGCCGCCGTGTTCATCAAGGGATTCCGGGTGGATCTGTCCCAAGTGCGAGGTGATCGCTGATGGAGTCGGCACGCTCGAAATGGATGTGGATCGTCGCCTCGCTGCTGATCCTCGTCTGGACCGCGTTCCCGATCCTGTGGATCGTGATGCTGTCGTTCAAGAACCCCAGCGAGATCGGCAACGCCAAGGGCTTCCTCCCGAAGGACTGGACCTGGCAGAACTACGAGACGGTCTTCAAGACCGACCTGTTCACCTCGGCCCTGATCAACTCCATCGGGATCTCGCTGATCGCGACGTTCGTCGGGGTGGTGTTCGCGACCCTGGTCGCCTACGCGATCGCCCGGCTGGAGTTCCCGGGCAAGCGGCTGATCCTGTCGTTCGCGCTGGCCATCGCGATGTTCCCGGTGGTGTCGCTGGTCGGCCCGCTGTTCGACCTGTGGCGCAACATCGGGCTGTACGACACCTGGCCGGGGCTGATCATCCCGTACATCTCGTTCGCGCTGCCGCTGGCGATCTGGACGCTGTCGGCGTTCTTCCGCGAGATCCCGTGGGAGATGGAGCAGGCGGCGCAGGTGGACGGCGCCACCAGCTGGCAGGCGTTCCGGCGGGTGATCGTGCCGCTGGCCGCGCCCGGGGTGTTCACCGCGGCGATCCTGACGTTCTTCTTCTGCTGGAACGACTTCGTCTTCGGCATCTCGCTGACCTCGACCAGCAGCGCCCGGCCGGTGCCGGCGGCGCTGGCGTTCTTCACCGGCGAGTCGTACTTCGAGCAGCCCACCACCGCGATCTGTGCCGCCGCCGTGGTGGTCACGGTCCCGGTCGTGGTCATCGTCCTGTTGTTCCAGCGTCGCATCGTGGCCGGGCTGACCTCCGGCGCCGTCAAGGGATAGGGGTAGGGAGCCGATCATGGCCGCCATCACCATGAAGAACATCGTCAAGCAGTACGGCGACGGTTTCCCGGCAGTGAACGACGTCAGCCTGGACGTTCAGGACGGCGAGTTCATGATCCTCGTGGGCCCGTCCGGCTGCGGCAAGTCCACCCTGCTGCGGATGATCGTCGGGCTGGAGGACATCACCTCCGGCGAGATGCGGATCGCCGACCGGGTGGTCAACAAGATCGCCCCGCGCGAGCGGAACCTGTCGATGGTGTTCCAGAACTACGCGCTGTACCCGCACCTCACGGTGTACGAGAACATCGCCTTCCCGCTGCGGCTGGCGAAAAAGCCCGACGACGAGGTGGCCCGGCGGGTGAAGGAGACCGCCGAACTGCTGGAGCTGACCGAGCACCTGGAGCGCAAGCCGGCGAACCTGTCCGGCGGGCAGCGGCAGCGGGTCGCGATGGGCCGCGCGATCGTCCGGCAGGCCGACGCGTTCCTGTTCGACGAGCCGCTGTCGAACCTGGACGCCAAGCTGCGCGGCCAGATGCGCACCGAGATCGCCCGGCTGCAGAAGCGGCTCGGCGTCACGACGGTGTACGTCACGCACGACCAGACCGAGGCGATGACGCTGGGCGACCGGGTCGCGGTGCTCCGCAGGGGGGTGCTGCAGCAGGTCGGGAGCCCGCGCGAGCTGTACGAGGAGCCGTCCAACCTGTTCGTGGCCGGGTTCATCGGCTCGCCGTCGATGAACTTCCTGCCGGCGACGGTGGCGGACGGGCACCTGGAGACGCCGCTGGGCCGGTTCGAGATGGACGAGCGCAAGGCCGCCGCGGTGGCGGGCCGCGATGTGGTGCTGGTCGGGATCCGGCCGGAGCACTTCGAGGACGCCTCGCTCGTCTCCGACGAGAAGCGGGCGCGCGGCGCGGTCGTGCGGGCCCGGGTGGACGTGACCGAGTGGCTGGGCAACGAGCTGTACGCCTACGTCCCGTACGAGGCCCCGGAGGATCTGGCGGCGCAGCTGCGCGACCTGTCCCGGGAGCTGGACAGCGACCAGCTCCGCACCCAGGCGGTGGTGGCACTGGACGCGGCCAGCATGATCAATGCGGGTGACGAGACGGAACTGTGGATCGACACCGGCAGGGCGCACGTCTTCGACCCGGCGACCGGTGAGAACCTGACCCGGGACGAGGAGCACGTCGCCAAGCTGGGCCGCCGCGCCGACCAGGCACGGCAGGCGCAGCAGCGGGCCCAGCGGATCGAGCCCGAGACCGACGCGACCACCGCGGCCGACTAGCGTCATGCACTTCGTCTTCACGCCTCCAGCGGAGACGGCGGCGGGGCTGCTGAGCCTTCCGTGGCAGCAGCCGCTGGAGGCGTGGGACGACGACCGGCTGGTGGAGATCCGCCAGCGCGGGCTCTCCCGGCATGTCGTCCGGTTCGTCACGGACGAGGGCCAGGTGTACGCGCTGAAGGAGCTGGACGGGCGGCTGGCCCGCCGCGAGTACCGGCTGCTGCGGCGGCTGCGGGAGCTGGCGCTGCCCGCGGTCGAGGTCGTCGGCGTGGTCGTGGACCGAGGCGAGGGCATGGACGCGATCCTGGTGACCCGGTTCCTGGAGTTCTCCAGCTCGTACCGGGCGCTGTTCGCCAACCCGCGCGGCGGCCATCCGACCGACCGGCTCCAGGACGCCCTGGTGGAGCTGCTCGTGCGGCTCCACCTGGCCGGGTTCATGTGGGGCGACTGCTCGCTGTCGAACGTGCTGTTCCGGTTCGACGCGGGCGCGTTCGCCGCGTACCTGGTGGACGCCGAGACCGCCGAGCTCCATCCGGCGCTGACCAGCGGGCAGCGCCACTACGACGTGCAGCTGGCCCGGGAGCGGATCGCGGGCGAGCTGTTCGACCTGCTGGCGGCCGGGCAGCTGCCGACGCAGGTCGATCCGATCGGGGTCGCCGACGACACCGTCCAGCGGTACGAGGCGCTGTGGGACGAGCTGACCCGCGAGGAGATCCTGCGCCCCGAGGACCAGCGGTACCGGATCGCCGAGCGGCTGCGCCGGATCAACGGGCTGGGCTTCGACGTCGACGAGGTGGAGTTGGTGGACGCGGGCGAGGACGGCGCCCGGCTGCGAGTCCGTACCCGGGTGGCCGAGCCCGGACATCACCGGCAACTGCTGTTCACCCGTACCGGCCTGGCGGCGCAGGAGAACCAGGCGCGCCGGCTGCTGAACGACATCGCCAGCTACCGGGGCCATCTGGAACGCAGGAGCGGCCGTCCGGTGCCCGAGGTGGTGGCGGCCAACAAGTGGCTGGCCGAGGTGTACGAGCCTGTCGTGCGGGCGATCCCCGAGCAGCTGCGCGACCGGCTGGACGAGGTCGAGGTCTTCCACGAGGTCCTCGAACACCGCTGGTTCCTGTCGGAGCAGTCGGGCCGCGACATCGGCACGACGGAGGCCGCCCAGGACTATTTCCGCCACGTGCTGCCGCAGGTCCCAGACGAACTGACCGTCACCGCCGCGAAGGCGTCCCGCCAGAACCGGGCCTAACCGGACTCACGTACCGTACTTGGCCGCCATCAACGCGATCGTCGCCACCACGATCACCGTGGTCAGCGAACCGACGATCCAGAACAGCGCAAGCCGGTCCAGCTCAACCCTGGCGTCGGGGTTCTGGTGCTGGGCGACGTAGGCCCTGAAGAGCCGGGCGCGGACCGGGAAGAGCGCGACGGGGATGGCGGCGAACGCGACGCTGTACAGGAACAGGATCTCTGAGGACGGATTGGGCCGAAGCAGGTTCACCGCCAGCACGGCGCAGGCCAGTACGGGAGCCATGAAGTAGAACACCCGCAGCCGCCGCTCCAACGTGTCCCGCAGATCGTCGGGAAGATCGATGCCGAGCGGCAACGCTCCCATGCCGAGCATGAAGAACATCGTCGCCGCGAGCGCGATCAGACGCCAACCGAACTCGGAGGTTGAAAACAGCATCTTCCCCATCTTTCCGCCCCCGGTGTTGATCATCGTACTCGGTCCCACCGGTCCCGTTCCACGCCGACGGGCGATCCCGGGTCCGGCGACATCCGAGCTCCCGTCGAAGCCGACGCCGCCGCCCCGCTGATCATTTGGCTCCGGCGCGCTGCCGGGAGGGAGTCGAGACGGTGATCCTTTTGTCGATGGTCATGTTGCGTGTACCTCTCGCCGGGGGCGGTGGGTAGCCACGGAAACGCGGAGCATATCTGCCGCTTTTCCTGGATACCACGGTGACCTACCGTGTGGGTCGCCGAGGTCGACCCGGCCGAGTTCGATGAGTCGATCGCCGCGACCGCGCACCTGTTCCAAGCGAAAGTGCAGGCCGTTGGCCATCTGCGGGTGACGGCGATCGGCGACCGCGTGTTCTGCGTGCGGATCGACTCCGGTGACCTCGTCGATTGGAGGTACGACTACGACGCGCTCACCTACGCCGCCACTGACCCGCCGCCAGGTCTGGCCGATCTCATCGCCGCCTACCTCAAGCGGTTCGATCTGGTCTTCGGGTGCTTCGACTTCGCGCTACGGCCCGACGGCACCGCGGTATTCCTGGAATGCAATCCCAATGGTCAATGGGCGTGGTTGGAAGACGAGACCGGCCTGCCCATGACCGCCGCGCTTGCCGAGCTTCTCGAACGGGGACACGCATGACCGACGACAACGACACACGCGCCGCCTCGCTGCGGTATGCGCTCGCTGACGAACTCCAGCGGTCCGGCGACCTGCACTCACAGCAATGGCGGAGCGCTGTCGAACGGGTGCCGCGCCATCTGTTCGTGCCCGAGTTCTTCCGCTGGACCGATGGCCCCAACGGGGTCACCCTGTGGGCGCCGGTCAGTGGCGATCACGATCCGGACCGATGGCTCGACCTCGCCTACCGGAACGAGACCTTGGTGACGCAACTCGACCGGCACATCACCCCCCGCGATGTGACCGAGCCGGTCAGCGGTGACCCGACGTCGTCGTCGACGCTGCCCGGTCTGGTCGTTCGGATGCTGGAAGACCTCAATGTGGCCGACCACATGACCGTTCTGGAGATCGGCACAGGAACCGGGTACTCGACCGCGCTGATGTGCGACCGCCTCGGCGACGACAAGATCACCTCAATCGAGGTCGACCCCTCCGTCGCCGCAACCGCCGCCGCCGCGCTGCGGCGTGCGGGATTCGCGCCCAACCTGGTGAACGGCGACGGTCTCGATGGCGTTCCCGAGCGCGCTCCCATCGACCGCGTGATCGCGACCTGCTCGGTCCGGCAGATCCCCCGTACGTGGCTCGACCAGACCCGACCCGGAGGCCGGATCCTGGTCACCATTACCGGATGGCTCCGCGGGTACGGGCTCGCCATGTTGGACATGGGCGATGACGGGATCGCCGAGGGCCGGTTCCTGCCCGGAACGATCTCATTCATGATCGCTCGCCCGCAGGCGCCGCCGACGATCAGCGACGAGTGGCGGAGCACGGCGTTCGGGGCACTCGCCGATGCCGAACCCCGACCGGCCGTCGTCGGACCCGACATCCGCAAGGACTGGACCGGCACGTTCGTCGCACAGCTAGCCCTGCCCACTGCCCAAGAGCAGATGATCAGCATTGACGGCGGACCGTTCATCACCTACTACTTCGACACCGCGACCGGGTCCGCTGCCTCGCTCACACCCGAGCCCGGCGGCGGATGGACCGTTCGGCAGACCGGGCCGGTCCGTCTCTGGGACGCGGTCGAATCCGCCGTCGCCATCTGGCGCCGCGCCGGTTCTCCCGAGATCGACCAGTTCCGCATACGCACCGACGGTCACGAACAACTCGTGTGGCTCGACACCGCCGACGGCCCGGTGTCCTGGTCGCTGTGACAGACCAGAACGACGCCGCCAACCCGCGACCGGGTGGGGCGGCGTCGTTGTGCGGGGCGAGGTCAGGGTGACGATGTGGACTTTAACGATCTGTCGAAGGAACGGTGGCGCGTCGGTGTGCCTGGGGTCAGGTTGCGGAGGGGAGCGCGGGCTTGGGTGCGGTCTTGGCCAGTACTTCACGGAGCGCACGCACGGCGGGGCGGTCCTGCTGGCCGTATGGCACGGCGCGAAGCACGGTGTTGCCGGTCTCGGTGATCATTTGGCTCCGGTGTGCCGCCGGGAGGGAGTCGAGGAGCGTCGCGGCCAGGTGTGCGCCTTGGTCGGTGCCACCGTTCACGACGGTGCACAGCGCTTCGTGGAGCCGGACGTTGGCGTGGTACTGGTAGTCGAACGCAAGAACCAGGACGCGTTCACGGGCTTCGTCGGCTCCGGCTTCGTTCCCTGAGCCCGCATAGACCCAGCTCTCGGTGAAATGGACCTGGTCAGGAGTCCAGTAGGTGGGGAGCAGGGTGGAAAGAGAGTCGTCGGGCGTGGCGTCGGTGACGCCGCGCATCGTCTCTTGAGCCTCGGTGTGTCTGCCCAATAGGGACAGGGCTTTCGCCTCTGTCTTTGTGATCAGTGCAAGTCCCAAGGACGGCTTGTCCGATGCGAGGCGGCGGGCTCTCCGCGTCAGGTGGAGCACGGTTTCTGGGGAACGCTGGCCGTAGAGCCCGAAGCCCGCTTCGGAACCGCATACCAATAGGCGTAGTTGGAGGTCGCCGGTTGCGTCGGCGGCGGCCTTGGCCGTGCGCCACCAGCGGATAGCGGCACCGTGGTCGCCCAGTCGTGTCAGCGCGTTGGCATGCAGGGTCGACAGGGCGGCCTTGACCCGCTGTAGTTCGGTGAGGTCGGCGGCGTCGGCCGTGTCGATCTGGCGTCCGAGCGCGAGGAGATCGACCACCAGGTCCTGGCGTGCCTGTGCGGGCGGGCGGGTGCGGATGGCGTGCAGGTGGTCACCGCAGGCCAGGTGCCAGTCGTCCAGGTCGCGGGGGTCGGTGGTCATGGCGAGGTCCACCAGGTGCCGGGCCGTTTCGCCGGGTTGGAGGGCCCCCGCACCGATTCCCAAGGCGGCCATTTGCAGGAGTAGCCGACGCTCCATATCGCCCCAATCCGTGCTGCCTGGTTCCTCCACGGTAACGGCCGCCGGTCGCTTTTCGAGGGGCGGCGGGGCGGGGAACAGCTCCTCTTCGGGCTTGCCCAGGGCGAGGCAGTACAGCAGTTTGTACCGCTCACTCACGGCGTGGGCGCCGCGCTCGTGTCCTCGGATGGTGGTCTCGACGTGTTCCCGGTCGGGCAGCCGGACATGGGGTGGCGCGACTTCGCGGAACCGCGCGGCCAGGTCGGAGACGACCAAGCCCTGGGCTTTGCGTTCCGCGCGCAGGGTCGCGCCGGTGATCCTTTTGTCTGCGGTCATGGTGCGTGCATCTCTCGCCGGGGGCGGCGGGTAGCCGCGGAAACGCGGAGCGTATCCGCGGCTTTTCCTGGATACCACGGTGACGTGCGGCGGGTGCCCCGGATTCACTGAGACGTGACGGGGCGTGCACGGTCTGTGTGGGCCGATGCGGCGCGCGTCCCGTCCCGAAGACAAGGCGGCCCCGGACGCGACGATCAGAGCGTCGGCCGGGGCCTGACCGGAAGGAGAGTCCGGCTATGGCCAGTATGGCCCGACCCAACCCGCTCGCGCGGCTGGGCGCGCACTTGGGCGCGCACGGCTTCGCCGTCGACCTGACCGACCGCGGGTTGACGGTGTCCAACCCCGAGGTCGCCGGCTGCTGCCCCGAGGTGGCGCGCACCTCCGACACGATCACCTGCCGTTCGCGTCGGGAGGACGGTGGCAGGTTGTGGTTCTGGTCGTCGTGGGGTCAGCCGCTGGCCGAGGCCGACCACATCACCGATGCGTTGATCGCGGTGAAGATCAACCTCGCGGGTCGGGACACGGCAGAGGGCGGGCGGTGAGCGTGGCCGTGCCGTGGGCGGCGCTGGAAATCGACCCCGATCGGATCGTGGCCGAGCTGCGGCGCCGGTTCCCGGCGGCGCGGGCGTGGTACGGGGAGTTCACGGGCGCCTGGTGGGCCATCGCGCGGGATCGGTCGGGGAGGCACCTCTGGTGGAGGCGTCCGACCCGGCGGAGTTGGGGCGACGGCTGGAGGAGATCTGTGGCCGGGTGACGCCGCGGTTGTCCCGGGCGGCCTCGCAGACCGGCGCGGTGGCGCGGCCCGCGCCCTCGCCGTCCCGGGTGTCGCGCTCCGCCGTATGTCCGCGGCACGCTCGGGGGCGGGGTGAGGCGGCGTCCAGGGGCGGGTGGTGGCGGAGAGTGTTCCGCTGGTAGACCCCGTGGTCGGGCGGAGGCGCAGGGCCGAAATGCCTCGGCCCCGGGCATAGCCCGGGGCCGAGGACGGACGGAGGTCAGGCGGGGGCGCTGCCCTTCTTCCACTTGTCGAAGGGCATCTGCCAGAAGCTCCAGCCGTTGTCGTACTCCAGGCCGCGCTTGGTGCCCTTGATGTCGACGATGTCGCCGGGCTGCACGTTCTTGTAGAACCAGATGGCGTCCTTGGCGGGCTGCCGGACGCAGCCGTGGCTGCAGTTCTGGTTGCCGAGGCAGTACTCCTGGCCGGAGGTCTGGTGCAGGTACTCGCCGCTGTTGGAGATCCGCACCGCCCAGTTGATCATCTCGTCGTAGTAGCCGGGGTCGCCCTTCTTGCGGCCGGGCGAGATCATCCGGGTCGGGTTGTTCTTCTCCATGGTCAGGTGGACGCCGCTGGTGGTGGTGTACTCGAGGGTGCTGGCGTTGCCGCCGCTGATCGGGACGGTGCGGGCCTTCTTCCCGTCGATGGTGACCACCATCTTGTGCTTCTTCATGTTGAGCTTGGCGATCCGGGAGGCGCCGATCTCGAACGTGCGGGTGAGGTTCTTGGTGCCGTAGACGTCCTTGGCGGCGCGCACCCCGGCCAGCCGCGCGTTCAGCGTGACCTTCTGGTGGGCGGGCCAGTAGTCCTTGGTGCGGTAGATGATCCGCTGGTCGCCCATCCACCGCCAGGCGCCCTCGACCGGCTTCTCGGCCTTGACCTCCAGCGCCTTCTCGACCAGTTCCTTGTTGCGCACGGCGCGGTCGAAGTCGAGGATGATCGGCATTCCGACGCCGTAGGTGTCGCCCTTGTTGCCCTCGAGGATCCAGTCCAGGGAGGCCGCGACGGTCTCCTTGGGCTTGAGCGTCTTGAACTTGCTGGCCGCCTGCGAGGCGGTGCCGATGGAGTTCTTGGCGGTGGCGTTCACCGTGTACTCCGTGGACGGCTTGAGCGTCCAGCGGGACCGCCACTGCGTCCGCTGGGCGTTGAAGTCACCGGGGACGGGCTTGCCGGCGGTCTGCACGTTGACCGCGTCCAGCGTGCCGCCCGCGGCCGTGACGACCACGCCCTTGTCCGGGCGGGCCTTCTCGGCGCCCTGGCCGGGGGTGATCGTCACCTTCGCCGCCGGGACCTTGGTGTCACCGCCCGCGGTGGTCCCCTCCCGGCTGGAGGAGCAGGCGGTCAGTGCCAGTGCTCCGGCCACCGCCACCGCCGCGGCCTTCCAACGTCGATTGCCCTTACTGATCATCCGCACCTGCGCCACCCCGAGCCGGCTTCCCCGTTATACCGATGAAGGTCCCTATTTGATGATGTTGCAAAAAATACCCGGTACGGGTGCCTGTGTCCCGGCGGATCAAGATTGCGATTTGCTATCGGTTGATCACACAGGTGTACGGGAGCACTACCGGGGCGTCTCCGGCCTGGTCAGTCTCGGGCCGGGAGGACGCGCCCGCGGACGTCGCCGAAGCCGATGCGGACCCCGTCCGGGCCGGGGGCGGTGGCGGAGATGACCACCTCGTCGCCGTCCTCCAGGAACGTGCGTTCCCGGCCGTTCACCTTGATCGGCTCCTTGCCGCCCCAGGTCAGCTCGATGAACGCGCCGCGCTGGTCGGGGCCGGGCCCGGAGATGGTGCCGGACGCGTACAGGTCCCCGGTACGGGCCGAGGCGCCGTTGACGGTCATGTGGGCCAGCATCTGCGCGGGCGACCAGTACATCTCGCGGTAGGGCGGGCGCGAGACGACCTCGCCGTTCCATTCGACGGCCAGGTCGATGTCGAGGCCCCACGGGCTGGCCTCCCGCAGGTACGGCAGGGGCTCGGGGTCCTGCGGCGGCGTGGGGACCCGTGCGTGCTCCAAGGCCGGCAGAGGAACCACCCACGCCGAGATGGACGTGGCGAAGCTCTTCCCGAGGAACGGGCCGAGCGGCACGTACTCCCACGCCTGGATGTCGCGTGCGGACCAGTCGTTCACCAGGACCGCGCCGAACACGTGCCGTCCGAAATCGGCACAGCCGATCGGGGTGCCCAGCGGCGAGCCCGCGCCGACGATGAAGCCCATCTCGGCCTCGATGTCGAGGCGCCGGCTCTCCCCGAACGTCGGCGCGCCCTCGCCCTTGCGCTGCCCCCGCGGACGGACGATGCCGGTGCCGGAGAGCACGACCGTCCCGGCGCGGCCGTGGTAGCCGACCGGCAGGTGCTTCCAGTTCGGCATCAGCGGCTCGGCGTCGGGCCGGAAGAGCCGTCCGAGGTTGGACGCGTGGTGCTCGGAGGCGTAGAAGTCCACGTAGTCGGCGACCTCGATGGGAAGGTGCAGGGTCACCGCGTCCACCGCGAAGACCGCGTCCTCGGGCACGCCGCCGCCGGACACCAGCTCGGTGATCCGCCGCCGCACCTCGCCCCAGCGCTCGTACCCCTGGGCCATGAACGCGTTGAGCGTGGGACGTGCGAAGACGTCGTCGCCGAGCGCGCGTGCGAGGTCCACGACCGAGTCGCCCACGCGGACGCCAACCCGCGGCGCCGTCCCCGACGTGGAGAACACGCCGTAGGGCAGGTTGGCGAGCCCGAACGGCGAGCCTTCCGGGATGGGGATCGTCCTCATGAGGGGTCTCCTTCTATGGCTTCCGCGACCAGGCCGAGGGCCGCCAGGTCGGTCAGGGGGTCGGTGATGCTGCACGTGCCGAACGACAGGAACCGGGCGCGGACCTGGGAGGCGTCCAGGTTGGTGATACCCACCGCCACACCCGTCCCATCCCTTCGGGCGAGGATCGCGGCCAGGTCCTCCTCCCCGGCGCCGCCCAGCGCGGCGTCGACGGCCAGCAGCAGGTTGAGGAACCCGTGCTGCTCGAAGCCGGTACCCGGGTCGGTGTTGCGGACGGCGTGGTGCAGCCCGGCGGTGGCCTTGAACGGGACGCCGGCGTCCACCACGGCCTTGATCGCGGCGGCCAGTTCGGTCTCGCCCGGGTGCAGCGCGGCCTCGACGCCGCCGGTGCGGAACTTGGCGCGGTAGGGAGTGCCGGGCAGCGCCGCGATGATCTCCGGGCGCCGCTCGTCCCGCGGGACCTCGACGAAGACCGGCACGCCTTCGGGCGCCCCGCGGTCGAGCGCGTCCCGCAGTTCGGCCGCGGGCAGGCCGGGCGGCACGGCGACCTCGATGCCCGCGAGCCGGACCGGCAGGGCGGCCGCCTCGGCCGCCACGTCCGGCAGCGCCCCGGGCCCGGCCGGGACGGTGACGACGAGGTCGAGGACCGGGCCGTCGCCGTCCAGCCGCGTGCCCAGCTCCTTCAGCATGGGCGCGGCCACGACGAACGAGCCCACCAGCGCCGCGTGCCGCGACGCCTTGTGCCGCAGGTGCGCCGGGACGGCCTCGGCCAGCGGCATCGACCCGGGCGGGAAGACGGCCGCGTCATCGCAAAGCCCAGCCGCGAAAGCCGGAATCGTCATGAGGTCTCCTTGCCCCGGCGGCCGGCCCACGTCCAGGCGTAGTCGGGGTCTTCGCAGGCCAGGCCGCCTTCGCCCAGTTCCAGCGGGCGGAAGGTGTCGACCATCACGGCCAGCTCGTCGAAGAACTCCACGCCGATGCTGCGCTCGTACGCGCCGGGCTGCGGCCCGTGCGGGTGCCCGCCCGGGTGCACCGAGACCGAGCCCTGGCCGATCCCCGAGCCCTTCCGCGCCTCGTAGTCGCCGCCGCAGTAGAACATGATCTCGTCGGAGTCCACGTTGGAGTGGTAGTACGGCACCGGGATCGACCGCGGGTGGTAGTCGACCTTGCGGGGGACGAAGTTGCAGACCACGAAGTTGTGGCCCTCGAACACCTGGTGCACGGGCGGCGGCTGGTGGACCCGGCCGGTGATCGGCTCGAAGTCGTGCACGCTGAAGGTGAACGGGTAGAGGCAGCCGTCCCAGCCGACGACGTCGAAGGGGTGCTCGGCGTACACCAGCCGGGTGCCGTCGAGGCCGCGGGACGTGCGGTGCTTGACCAGCACCTCGACATCGGTCCCGGTGGCGCGCAGGACGTCGGCGGGGCCGTGCAGGTCGCGTTCGCAGTACGGGGCGTGCTCGAGGAACTGCCCGAAGCGGGACAGGTACCGCTTGGGCGGGGCGACGTGCCCGGTGGCCTCGATGACGTAGGCGCGCAGCGGCCCCTCGCCCTTGGGCAGCCAGCGGTGCGTGGTCGAGGTGGGGATGACGACGTAGTCGCCCGGCTTGGCGTCGAGGGCGCCGAAGACGGTCTCGACGGTGGCCTCCCCGGACTCCACGTACACGATCTCGTCGCCGGTGGCGTTGCGGTAGAGCGGGGAGTCGGCGGTGGAGACGGCGTAGGACAGCCGGACGTCGGCGTTCCCCAGGATCAGCCTGCGGCCGGTGACGACGTCCGCCGCGGCCCAGGCGTCCTTGGGGAACAGCTCGTGCAGCCGCAGGTGGCGCGGCTTGAGCGGGTGGTTGGGCCGGGTCGACGCGTCGGGGATCTCCCACGCCTGAGAGTCGACGATCGCCGCCGGCAGGCCCCGGTGGTAGAGGAGCGAGGAGTCGGAGGAGAAGCCCTCCTCGCCCATCAGCTCCTCGTAGTACAGGCGGTCGGGGGAGTCCGCTCGCGGGAACCGGGTGTGCCGCTTGGCCGGGACCTCGCCGACCCGGCGGTAGTGCGCCATGCCAGACCTCCTCCAAGGAACTAGTTAATGCATTTACTATCTTCCGGGCATGGAACGGCGTCAAGCCCTGTGCGAAGCGGGTTCAGCTGCGTTCGCGCACGTCGAACTGGTCGCGGTTGGCGATCAGCTTGTCCAGCAGCATGATCAGGATGCGCTGCTCGGTCTCGGTGAGGACGGACGTCCACTGGTGCTCGCGCTCGTTCTGCGCGGTGAACACCTCCAGCATCGTGCGCCGCCCCCGCTCGGTCAGCGACAGCAGCACCGCGCGGCCGTCCCGCTCGCCCGGCGAGCGCGCCAGCAGCCCGTCCGCCACCAGCGGCTTGGCCAGGTTGGACACCGCCGCCCGGCTCATCCCCGCCACCGTGGCGGCGCGCCGCGACTCCAGCGGACCGGCCAGCCAGATCACGAACAGCAGCCGGAAGCCCGCCCAGGACAGGCCGCGCGGCCGGTGCACGGCCGCCTCCAGGTCATAGGTGACGATCATGGAGGTCCGGTTGAGGGTGAGCAGCACCTGGGTGGCCAGCCGGTGCGGGAACCCGAACTCCTCCGACAGCCGCCGGTCGGCCAGCTCGACGAAGGACCAGAAGTCCAGGTCCGGGGCCGCGGCCCCGTTCGCCTCGGCGGCGGGCGACGCGCCCGCCGCCGGAGCGTCGTCCTCGTCAGCGGCCATGCGAACACCCTAGCCCCGCCGCCGACGAGATGATTCATGCATGTACTAGTTTTTCGCGTCCTTCTTCGGGAGCCGAAGGAAGGCCAGCATGATCGCGCAGAGCACCAGGCAGCCGATCGGGAAGTAGAGCCCGATCGTGGCGTCGTCCGCGGTGGCGTTCTTGCCGATCACGTACGGGCCGAAGAACCCGCCCAGCGCCGCGATCGAGTTGATCGCCGCCAGCCCGACCGCCGTGCGCTCCCGCGACAGCACCCGGGACGCCATCGCCCAGTACGGCGCCATGTAGCCCAGCACCCCGACCGCGACCAGCGACAGGCAGGTCAGCGCCGGCACCGGATCGTGCCGGAACTGGATCGTTCCGAACAGGCCCGCCGCGGCCAGCAGCATCAGGGCGATCACATGCCAGCGCCGTTCGCCCGTCCGGTCGGAGTTGCGGGCGACCAGCAGCATCCCGACCGCGCCGACCAGGAACGGGATCGCGCCGAGGAACCCGATGTTGGTCGCCGAGTACGACGGGTCCATCTGCTTGACGATCTGCGGCAGGAAGAACGTGAACCCGTACAGGCCGCAGGCGGCGAAGAAGTTGGCCACCGCCAGGTACAGCACCTTCGGGTCGCGGATCACGCGCAGCTCGGCCAGCGCGCCTCCCTTCTCCTCCGGGACGTACTCCTTGCCGATCTCGGTGTCCAGCCAGGTGCTCTCGGCTTTGCTGAGGAAGCGCGCCTTGGCGGGCACGTCCGGCAGGTAGAACAGGACGATCACGCCCAGCGCCACCGCGGGCAGCCCCTGCAGGATGAACACCCACCGCCAGCCGCTCATGTCGAACCACTGCACGTGGTCGAGGATCAGCCCGCCGGTGAGGCTGCCCAGGATCATCGCGATCGGCTGCGCGAGCGCCAGCGCCGCGATGGCGCGGCCCCGCTCCCCGGACCGGAACCACAGCGTCATGTAGAGCAGCAGGCCCGGGAACAGGCCCGCCTCGGCCACGCCCAGCAGGATCCGGGCGACGTAGAGCTGGGTGACGCTGTGCACGAAGCCGGTTCCGACGGTCACCAGCCCCCAGGTGATCGCGATCCGGGCCAGCCACAGCCGGGCGCCGATCCGCTTCATGACCATGTTGCTGGGGATCTCGAACACCACGTACGCCAGGAAGAAGATCGCCGCCGCGGTGCCGAAGACGGCCGCCGTGATGGCCAGCTCGTGCTCCATGCCGAGCTGGGCGTAGCTGATGTTGGCACGATCCATGTAGTTGAAGACATAGAGCAGGCCGACGATCGGCAGGATGCGCGTGGACACCTTGCGGACCGTGCGGGCGCCGATGTCGGCGTCCGGAGCGGCGGTCTTGGGGGGTGGGGCCATGTCGTTCGTACTCCTAGAACTGGGAGGGGGTGGGGAGTCCTGCGTTGCGGCCCGCGATGCGGCCCATGGTCAGCGCGTTCGCGACGGCGTTGCCGCCGCCGACGTACCGCGGGCCGAGCACTCCGGCGCCGGCCTCGCCCGCGGCGTACAGCCCCGGGACGACCGCGCCGCGCGCGTCCAGCACCTCGGCGGACGGGTTGATCTCCAGCCCGGCGTGCGTGCACACCAGCTCGGCGGGCAGCGTCCGGACCGCGTAGAACGGCGGCTCGGCGATCGGGTCCGGCGGGCCGTCCGACCCCTTCGCGGCCAGCGTACGGTGCCGCAGGAAATCGTCGTCCCGCCCGCGCGGGAGCTGCTCGTTCCAGCGGGCGACGGTGGCGGCCAGCGCGTCCGCCGGGACGCCGATCAGCGCGGCCAGCTCGTCCAGGCTCCCGGCCCGCGCGGTACGGCCCGCCTCGGCCTCGGCCCGGACGACCTGGGGCGTCCAGTGCGCGTACCCGGCGGGCAGCCCCAGCCGGGCCCGCTCGTCGAAGACCGCCCAGACCGGGCCGGGCTGGGCGTCGATGATCCCGCCCGACACCGCGTAGGAGGCGTCCTCGTCCATGAACCGGCGGCCGTGCCCGTTCACGTGCACCCGCGACCGCGGCGGGAAACCGGACTGCCAGTGGTGCAGCCGCTGGAAGTAGGCGGTCGGCATCAGCAGTCCCCACTCCGCGCCGGTGACCGCCGCGCCGACCTGCTCGCCGAACCGCAGATGGTCGCCGCGGCTGCCGGGCGCCGCCACCACGAACAGCGCGTCCCCGGCCCGTCCGGCCGCCGGGTAGTAGCGCTCCAGCAGCCCGGGGTCGTGCGCGAAGCCCCCGCTGGCGACCACGACGGCGCCGGCCCGGACCTCCAGATCGTCGGCCACCACGCCGACGACCCGGCCGTCCTCCTCCAGCAGCCGCTGCACGCGGGTGCCGAGCACGACCTCCACACCGCTCGCCCGGCACGCCTTCGCGAGCACCTGGACGAGCCCGAGCCCCTGGTCCTTGGGGACGTGCCCGCGCCAGACGTCCTCCACCCCCGCCTGGCACAGCCCCGGCATGTGCGCGTGGTGCGACACCGCCGCGGGGATCTCCACGCCGAGCCCGATGAGCCACTCCAGCGTCGGCCCGGCCTGCTCGCAGAACGTCCTGATCAGCCCGGGGTTGAGCATCCACTGGTTGAGATCCATGTAGTGCTGGAAGAACCGCTCGGCCGAGTCCTCGATCCCGAGCCCGGCCTGCACGCTCGTCCCCGCCGCGGTGAACAGCCCCGCCGACAGCTGCGTGGACCCGCCCAGCTCCCGCTCCGCCTCCAGCAGCAGCACCGAGGCGCCGAGCTCGGCCGCCGAAGCCGCCGCCGCCAGACCGGCGCCCCCACCACCCACGACGATCACGTCAGCGTCCACTGGAGGCACCTCCGGAATCGGCGGTGATGCGGTGGTAGAGGCCGTTGGAGACCAGGCCGCCGTCGACGGTGACCTCGCTGCCGGTCATGTAGGTGGAACGGTCCGACAGCAGGTGCAGGACGACGTCCGTCACCTCCTCGGGACGGGCCGTGCGGCCCGCCGGGATGCTGGCGACGGCGGACTCCACGAACGCGTCCGCGCCGTCCAGCAGCGGGGTGTCGACCAGCCCCGGATGCACGGAGTTGACCCGGATGCCCCACTTGGCGAAATTGCCGGCGGCCGACTTCGACAGCCCGGTCAGGCCCCATTTGCTGGACGAGTACGCGGGGGAGAAGTAGCCGATCTGCCCGGAGATGGAGGAGATGTTCACGATCGAGCCGCCGCCCGAGTCGCGCATCAGCCCCGCCACGGCCTTCATCCCGTAGAACGGGCCGAACAGGTTGATCCGCAGCACCAGCTCCCAGACGTCGTCCGGGGTGTCGAGGAAGTCCAGCCGCCGCGAGATCCCGGCGTTGTTGACCAGGCCGCCCAGCTCGCCGCGCGCGGCGTGGATCTCCTCGACCACGCGGGCCCAGGCCGCGGGGTCGGTGACGTCGAGGGCGTGGCCGCTCGCCGAGCCGCCCGCCGCCCGGATCTCCGCGACGACCGGGCCGGTGTCGGCGACGTCCGCCGCGCACACGTGCACGCCCCGCGCGGCCAGCGCCCGGGCATGCCCGGCGCCCATGCCGCCGGCCGCGCCCGTGACCAGCACCACCGCCGGGTAGCGGACGGTCTCGGTGGCTTCAGACATGGCGGGAGCCGCCGTCCACCGCGATGCTGTGGCCGGTCACGTACCGGGCGCTGTCGGACAGCAGGAACAGCAGCGGGCCGAGGACCTCCTCCGGCGACCCGAGCCGGTGCAGCGGCACGACGTCGAGCGCGTGCTGGAGCGCGGCCGGGTCCTCCTTCACCCAGCGCGTCATGTCGGTGTCGATGTAGCCGGGCGCGAGCGCGTTGACGCGGATGCCCCGGTCGCCCAGCTCCACCGCCAGCGACTCGGTGAGGTGCGCCACCGCCGCCTTGGACGTGCAGTACGCGCCGCGTCCCTTGCGGACCCGTACCGCCGAGACCGAGGACATGTTGACGATCGCGCCGCCGGGGGACATGTGCCGCGCCGCGGCCTGCGCGCCGTACAGCACCCCTTCCACGTTGACGGAGAGGGTCGAGCCGATCTGCTCGGGCGTGATCTCCCCGACCGGCGCGTACGGGAAGACGCCCGCGTTGTTGACCCAGAAGTCGAGCCTGCCGAAGCGCTCCAGGGCGATCCGGGCCACGGCCTCGTGGTCCTCGGCGCGGGTCACGTCGATCCGCGCGGCGACCACCTTCCCCGGCCCCGCGATCTCCTGGGCCGTCGCCGCCATGGCCGCCTCGTCGATGTCGGCGCCGACGACGTCGACGCCGCGTGCGGCGAGTCCGGCGGCGAACCGCGCGCCCATCCCGCGGGCGGCGCCGGTGACCACGGCGGCCTTGCCCGGGAACTCGGGGTACTGCGCGGTGATCGGGGCGTTCTGGACCCGGCCTGCCGGCTCGGTCATGCGTTCTCCTCGTTGCTCTGGTCGTCGCGGCGGACGGTGCGGCGCCGGATCAGCCAGCGGCCGCCGGTCCGCACCAGCTCGTCGGTGATCGTCGTCATCCGCTCCAGGCGGGACGGCCCGCCGGCCGGAGTGGTGACGATCTGCAGGTACGCGCGGACCGCGGCGCGGTCGCCGCCGGCCGACTCCACGAACAGGTCGGTGACGACATGCCGGGTCACCACCCCCGACGCGCGTGCGCCCGCGTGGAACCGCTCGGCGAACGCGGTCAGCTCCCGCGTCCCGATGACGGGCTCCGGGTAGGACGGCGAACGGAACTCCCCGTCGGCGGTGAACGTGGCCGCCCACTCCGCCGCGCGGCCCTCGTCGATCAGATGGCTCTGCGCGCCGTACAGCCGCTGGATGCGCAGCAGCGTCTCGGTGCCGATGTCGTCGAGCGGCATTTCGCCGGAACCTTCCCGCCGTACGATAATGTGTGCGATAATCGCACGCGACGTGCGATGTGCGAACACGGTAGGTAAGCTGCCTCACATCCGTCAAGAGGAGTGCCATGCCCGAGGCCGATTCCGGGATGTCGAAGACCCTGCACAACGGCCTGCAGATCCTGGAGTTGCTCGCCGACCACCCGCACGGGCTGTCGCTCACCGAGATCGCGGAGGCCGTCGGCGTCCACCGCACCGTGGCGCACCGCCTCGTCCGCACCCTGGAGGCCCACCAGCTGTGCCGGCGCGACCGGTTCAAACGCATCTCGCTCGGCACCGGCCTGGTCCGCCTGGCCGAGCCCGTCGAGCAGGACCTGCGCACCCTGGCCCGTCCCGTGCTGGAGGAGCTCACCGACGTCAGCACGTCCACCGCGCACCTGGTCGTGCGGGACGGCGACGACAAGGTGCGGATGCTGATGATCGTGCCGCCGCGCCGCGCCCGGATGCACGTCGCGTTCCGGCCCGGCCAGGTCGACCCCATCGACCGGGGCTCGGCGGGGCTGGCGATGCTGGCCGCGCTCCCGCCCGCCCCCGGCGAACGCGACGAGGTCGCCCTCGCCCGGCGCCGCGGCTTCGCCGTCTCCTACGGCGAGATCGCCACGTCGATCATCGGGATCTCCGCCGTCGTCCCCGGAGCCAGGACGCAGACCAGCATCGGCCTGTCCCTCTTCGAAGCCCCGGACGAGGAAGCACTGGGCCGCCTGGTCGTCGACGCCGCCACCCGGCTGGGGGGCCTCCTCCGCTGATCAGCCGTCGACGGTGAAGACGACCGCCCGCCCCGCCTCCGCCGCACGTGCGAAGAACTCCCGGACGTCCTCGAAGTTCTCCCACGTGTAGGCGAAATCCCGCTCCCCATGAGGCCCGGGGTACTCGTCGACGTCCATCGCGAAATAGCGCCGGCTGAACCGCTCACGGTCCAGGGAGGGCAGTGCCTGGGCGAGGGCGCGCACCTCTTCGGCGGTCACGTAAGCGACGAAATAGTCCTCGCCCTCGTACAGATCCCGCCCGCCCAGGATCACCGGGGAGAGGCCGTCGTCCTCCGCCGAAAGGCAGCGGTGGATCGCGTCCCACGCCTTGTCGCTCGGCATATGCCAGTGCGGGTCGGAAGTCTCCTCGATCTCCTCGATGACGGCCGCGAGCTCCTCGTCACCCTCAGCACCCAGAACCAGGCGTTCCTGCTCCTGATCCAGCGCGAAGTGCACTCCGAGACTCACGAACGCCCTCCGAGCTCCAGCCGGGCCGCGGCGGCCTCGGCGTCCGGGACGACGTCAAGGCCGCCCCACCGGACCGGCCACGCGAACCTTCGTCCCACCACCCATGCCAGCACCGAGTCGAGATCGCCCCGGTCTTCCCCGATCACCAGGGCCGCGCCGGGCCCCGCGGCCGGGGACGCCAGAGCGCACCACCGCCCGCCGTCCAGCGGGAACGGGTCGGCTTCGAACACGTCGTGCAGCGGCCCCTCCCACTCGGCGGGGGCCTCATTCTCGTCGTCCTCGTCGTCCCGGCAGCCGAACGTGTAGTCGCCCACGGCCTCACCCGTCCCGGCCCGGACGAACCGCAGCGTGCGCTCGCCGAGCACGGCCAGCACGTCGCCCGCACCCCACAGCACCGCCACCGACCCCTCCGGCACTGGGAACGACGCCGCCCGCGCCGCGGTGCCGACCAATGACCAGACCTCGACCCGGTCGTCGCCGGTCAGGCAGGCTCCGTGTGTTCCGGCCGGGGCCCAGGCCCACGGGCGTCCTTCATCGAAGAAGCCCCGGCCGGTGTGCTCGGTCGTGGCGATGCTCAGGTGGTGGAGCGGACGGCCGTTCTCGTCGTAGAGGGTGACGCCGCCGCCGTTGTCGGCCACGACGGCCAGCACTGGTGTGTTCCCGCGCATGCCCCAGTGAAGCGAGCCCTCCGGCCGCCGCACGGGCTCGCCGACCCTCTCACCGGTGTCGGCGTCGAACACGCGCAGGAACCCGCCGGTGACCGACGCCAGGCGCCGGTCGTCCGGGCTGAACTCCACAGGCGCGTCCGCCCGCGCCAGCCATCGCATCCGCCCGCCCGGCATGTCGATCGAGCACGCCCAGCCGCGGCCGTCGGATCCCAGCAGCCGGGTACCGTCCTTCGACCAATGCACCCGGGAGAAGAACCACTCACGACGGTTCAGGCGCCGCGCGAACTCCGCGGGGATCGGCTCGGGGAGCAACTCCGGTTCCGGACCGGCCGCGCCGTGCCCGGAGCCGGTGTAGAAGACTTCGCCCTGGTCGAGCGCCGCGACACATCCTTTCACCTCATGGTCGCTGCCCATCGAGATGTAGGCGCCGCTCCCGTCAGGTCTGAGTGCGAAGATCGGTGCCGCGTCCTTGCCGTTGGTCACGTCCGCGGACCCGAACGGGTTGAGGCGCTCGCCGAACGGGTCCCACACCCCGACCACGTTGGTGTTGAACGTCACCGCGACGCGGGTCCCGTCCGACGACCATCGGACCGTCTCGTATCCGGGCCAGCCGGGCCCATCCTCGATGCCGTCGATCCCGTTCACCGACCGCCCGGTCGCCATCTCCCAGATCTGCAGCGTGCCGGCATCGTCGTCCATGTCCCACCGGGCGGTCGCCAGCCACCTCCCGCACGGGCTCAACGCCTCGTCCATGAACGTGGCCCCCACATTGACGTAGGGGTGCCGCAGCCGCGCACCATGCTCGCGGAGCCGCGCCGTCGCAGCCCGGTGCTCGTCGGTGACACCCCGCTCGCGTTCCAGGGCTTCAAGCCGCGCACGCTCCTCCTCGAACCACGCGGGCACGGCGACGTCATGGCCGCCGCCGCTCACGACCGCGTCCATCAGCTCGGCCGCAGGGAGCACCGGAACCCCCTCGAACGCGTCGCCGAACCAGGCGAACGCAACGTCCCCTGGGCCGGACGGCCTCGCGCCCACCTCGGCACCGAGCTCCTCCAGCCGCCGCCGCATTTCCTCGGAAAGAAGAGGCGGGTCCAGCACGACCCGCTTACCTCGAACGTCCACGATCACGAACTCTTTCATGTCCCGCCCGTTGACCGAGCCGAGTCGGTCAACGGGCGGGAAACGGATTGTCGATGCCCGTTCCGCCAGGCGGCGGGACGGGCATCATCCCTGGTGGTTACAGGCTGCGTTGCACCACCTCGGCCACCGTTGCCGGGTCGGATGCCGGGGTGACGCCGTAGACGACTTCACCCTTGTCGATCAGTTCCACCGGCTTGTTTATGGCTTTGGCGACATTGACCGCATCCGCTGCGGTCTTTTCGGCGGACTGGTCCTTAGGAACGCTCATCCGCATGCTTTTCTCCTCCGGTTGGTGTGTGACGAGCTCCAACGACACTCATCGTTGATCGTCCCGGGTGACCTCGTGACGACAACAGAGGCGCCCTCCGCGCGGCCGAAGAGGGGGCGGCGCATGATGCTGTGCACGAACTTATGACTGGCAGCGCTTCATGCCTTCAGGGGCGTAGCACGGCACGTGTCCGAAAGACTCCAGCAGGTCCTGGCCGTGGCCTCTGATCATGTAGTTCAGGAAGCTCGAGGTCAGGGAGTCGGGGGCCGCCTTGCCGTTGGTGTAGGCGTACTCGATTTCGGTGAAGCGGTAGGTGTCGGCGCCGATCGTCTGGACCGAGGGCGGCTGACCGTCGATCTTCAGCGTGTGCAGGCCGCCCTTGTAGGTGGTGGCGGCCCGTAGCTCGCTGTAGCCGATGGCGCCCTCCACCCGGGCCACGGTCCTGAGTACCTGATCCGTGTCGCCGAGCTCGCAACGGACGATCTTGTCCTGTGCGGAGTTCGTGTTCTCGCAGTCTCGCGAGGTGAAGGACGGCTCACCTAGGCCGCCGAGGATCCGTTGGCGGAGCAGCTCGCGGGTGCCGGAGTCGGCGTCCCGGCTGACGAGGCGGATCGGGATGCCGGGGCCGCCGAGCTCTTTCCAGTTGGTGACCTCGGCCCGGTAGATCCTGCGTATCTGGTCGATCGTCAGATCGGTGAGGGTGACCGAGTTGTTGACCACCAGCGAGAAGGCCACGATGGCGACCCGGTCCGCCTTTACATCAGTAACGCTGGCCGGGTTGGGACCGTCTGATAGTGCGAGGATCGGCGGCGACGTCTGTGTCGCTCTCACAGCATCCCAATCGACCTTGTTGCTGCCGCCCGCGTTAAGGATGATCTCCGAACCCGAGCAGTCCGCCATATACCGTTGAGCGATTTTCCGCACGGTGGGGGCGAAGGCCGTGGAGCCGACCACCTGGAGCTTTCCCCTGGCGCAACCAATGGGAACTGGACGCCAGAAGACAATGATGCCCGACAGCAGGAGAAGGGAGACGGCGAGCAGCGCGGTGGTCCCCACGGCGAACCGGCTGAACAGGGGTGGTTTTTCGTCGATCGTGATGCTGCGGGTGGGCGCTACCCTGCCGTCCTGGATACCGCCACTGACCCGGATCTTCTTGCTGTCGACGGGGCCGTCGCTGAGCCACACGAGCAGCTTGAAGTGTTGGTCGGGGTTGAGTGGAACTCCTGGCAGGCGGATCGTATCGCCATCGTGTTCCAAGCCGTTCTGGTCATCGGGCGGAACGAGGTAGCTCAGCACATGTTCCGCGCCAGGGCCGGGGATGACCGTGACATCTCTGACCACACGGCCTGTGAAGACGACCTGGAGACCGTGATCGCGATTGGTGTAGTCGGTTCGGCGGATGCTGCTCGTACCATCGTTCTCGATGCGGAGAAGCACGAGGGTGGGGCTCGCGACGCCGGGTTGATCGATACCCGTGTCCATCTGCACCCGGTGGCCGATGCTTTTGCCTCGCCGCGTGCGGAGCTGGTACACGGCGCCGACGGTGGGCGCTATGAGCCCGAGCAGTGCGGTGATGATGGCAATGACGTTCTGGGGATCGTCGAGCCAGTTCACGTCCCCACGCCCCCGCAGACACTCCGTGATAGCGCCAATTCACTTAGCTGCTGGCTGCCCTTTAGTCGCGAGTAGTGAGTGTATGCGTTCTATAACCGGTATGTCCACGTCTGTCGCCGGGGTGATATGAACCGAGTGAACGGTTGGAGGTGATTGATTGAATGGCAGGTTAGCGCGCCATTACACCGCCACCAACAGCATCGGCCCGGCAGCCGACCACCACTTGCTAAGCGCGCTCCCTGGGTCGGGCGTACGCGCCTTTGTACTCCTTGAGCCACTCGGCGTCCCGCTGGTCCGCGGGCATTCTGCTGGGAGCATCGCCCAGCAGGTCGGCGGCATCGCGATAATCACCGATCTTGTTCTGGACGATGCCGATGTTGAGCTGGAAGAACGGCTCCGAGTACCAGTAGACCGGAGGTGGCGGCTCGATGCGTTCGGCGGCGCTTTCGGCCGCGGTGCCGAGGAGGCGCCGTGCCTGATCCGTTTCGCCGAGGGCGGCGTGCGCCTGTGCGGCCTGCAACTGGTCGAACGTCCGCTGGGTGGGATGGCCCCCCGGGCGTCGCCATGGCAGCGCACTGGTGCTTGGTGGGCGGTGACGGTCGATCGGTATGGGCGGCATCGGCTGTTGGAGGCGCGCACACCGGCTGAGCTGGGCCAGATGCTGGAGGCCGTTGTCGAAAATGATGGCGATATTCGGGGTTCGGGGTGGTTAGGCTGCTTGGCGGGTCGTAGCGCAGAGGTCGACGCACCCGGCCTGTCAAGCCGGGAGGACGCCGGTTCGAATCCGGTCGGCCCACTCAGTGCGTGGAGGAGGCATGGGCAGGTCCGGGCCGTTCGGAGCGAGGGTCGCCGGCTTCTGGGAGCGGGAGCGGCGGTACGAGGTGCCGCGGTGGCTGATCGAACGAGCGACCGAGCGGAGGCTGGCCGGGGACTGGCGGGGCGCGTGCGCGGCGGTCGGCCTCGGCGTCAAGTTCGACCTGCGGGACGTGGCCGCTCAGCATGGCGCCGACGTCGCCGAGGCGCTCGCGGACGATCTCCTCAATCTGGCCCCTGACCTGTTGCGCTGGCATACGTCCGGGGACGCGGACCAGTATGCGCTGGCCGCGTACGGCGATCTCCGGCTCTTCACTGGGCGTGGGAACGAGTTGAAGTTCGGGCACGCGCCACCGGAGCTCCTCCTGGCCCCGGGGTACATGTGGGACGTGCGGCGGTCCGGTGAGATCCTGGCCCGGAACGGTGGGGTAGGGCGGGCGCCGTTTTTCGAGGCGGACGGTACGCCGCGCAAGCCCCCGGAGGGGCCCGGCGATGATCCGGTGGAGCGGGCCGAGCGGGTCACCGCACTTCAGGACCGGGGGCTTGTGGACGAGGCGTTTGCGGAAGCGGGGATCGAACTCCGGCTCCACGAGGAGGATGCCGAGGATCTGGACGAGAGGCGGCGACGGCTGGGCCTGCTGCCGATGGCCTTGTACCGGATCGAGCCGGAGTTGCGGCGGCTGGGCGGCGGCCGCTTTCTCGTGACTCATTCGATGTGGCCTTTCGGCCCGTCACCCATCCGGTACGGGTACCACGTGATGAGCCTGCTGCTGGAGACCGTGGACGGCGGCGTGCGGGCCACGTTCCTGCGGCACAGTCGCGATGGTGGGCTGGAACCGGCGCTGGCGTTGCCGGAGGCGTTCTGGCACCGGTCTCCGGACCTTGAGTTGGTGCGGGCCGGGCGCCTCGCTCCGGAGGAGTTGCATCCGCTCGTGCGGGAGGCGTTCTTCCCGGAACTGCGCATGGCCGGACCAGGCGGCCCGGGGGACTCCCCACCGCCCAGGGTCGCGCGGGTGCGGTGCCGGGGCGAGTGGCACGAGGTGTCGTTCGAGCGCGGATTCCTGCACCTCCATAGGCACACCGACGAGGAGCGGCGGCGAGAGTTGGCGTTGCGCGCTCTCGGTGGCAAGGTCACCGGGTGCTTCGCCGTTCGCCGGACGTGGGACGGTGCCGGGTTCCTGCCGCGCGCTCTGCGGGAGCAGCGGCGGGAGTTGTTCCGCCGGGTCGAGTGCGGTGACGCCGAGGGCGTGCTGCGCTGCTTGGACGCGGGCTACGACCCCTTCACGCTGGACGGGGACGGCAGATCGCTGATGCATTTCCTGTACCTCATGGACCACACGGTGCTGTTTCCCCGGCTGCGGGCCGAGGGACTCGACTTAGAGGCGCGGGACGCCCGGGAGAGGACGCCGTTATTGGCCGCCGTCGAAGGCCGTGCTCCGGCGGCGCTCGTCCGGACGCTGGTCGATGCCGGGGCACGGACCAACGCACGGAGCACGAAGATGTGGGCCGCGCGGACCGCGGCGCAGGTCGCGGCCCGCGACAAGCGCACCGACCTGGACTTTCTCAACTGAAAGGGCGCGGGCGGGGCGTCGCGGAGGGCGAGTGGGGTGATGTTCGGGTTTCGGGGTGGTTAGGCTGCACGACGGGTCGTAGCGCAGAGGTCGACGCACCCGGCCTGTCAAGCCGGGAGGACGCCGGTTCGAATCCGGTCGGCCCACTCTGTACGTGGAGGGGGCATGGTTACGTCCTGGGCGTTCAGGCCTTTCGGGCCGAGGGTCGCCGGGTTCTGGGAGCGGGAGCGGCGGTATGAGGTGCCGCGGTGGTTGATCGAGCGGGCCACCGAGCGGAGGCTGGCCGGGGACTGGCGTGGCGCGTGCGCGGCGGCGGGCGTCGCTGTTGGATTCGAGTTGAAGGACGTCGCGGCCCAGCATGGTGCCGGTGTCGCGGACGCGCTCGCGGACGATCTCCTCAATCTGGCCCCTGACCTGTTGCGCTGGCATACGTCCGGGAACGCGTACCAATATGCGCTGGCCGCGTACGGCGATCTCCGGCTCTTCACTGAGCGCGGGAGCGTGCTGAAGTTCGGGCACGCGCCACCGGACCTCCTCCTGGCCCCCGGGTACATGTGGGACGTGCGGCGGTCCGGTGAGATCCTGGCCCGGAACGGTGGGGTAGGGCGGGCGCCGTTTTTCGAGGCGGACGGTACGCCGCGCAAGCCCCCGGAGGGGCCCGGCGATGACCCGGTGGGGCGGGCCGAGCGGGTCACCGCGCTCCAGGACCGGGGGCTTGTGGACGAGGCGTTCGCGGAGGCGGGGATCGAACTCCGGCTCCACAAGGAGGACACCAAGGCCCTGGTGGATCGGCGGTGGCGGTTGGCCCTGCTGCCGCTGGCCCTGTACCGGATCGAGTCGGAGTTGCGGCGGCTGGGCGGAGTCCGCTTCCTCGTGAAGCATTCGATATGGCCCTTCTGTCCGCCACCCAATCGGTTCGGGTACTACACGGAGCGCCTGCTGCTGGAGATCGCGGACGGCGGGGTGCGGGCCACCTACGTGCGGCAGCAGCGCGACGTGGGGGACGAACCGGTGGTGGAGTTGCCGGAGGCGTTCTGGCACCGGTCTCCGGATCTTGATCTGGTGCGGGCCGGACGCCTTGCCCCGGAGGAGTTGCATCCGCTTGTGCGGGAGGCGTTCTTTCCGGAACTGCGCATGTCCGGACCGGGCGGCCCGGGGGATTCCCCGCCGCGCCGGGTGGCGCGGGTGCGGTGCCGGGGCGAGTGGCATGAGGTGTCGTTCCAGCGCGGAACCCTGCGCACCCCTCGGCACACCGACGAGGAGTGGCAGCGGGAAATGGCGTTGCGCGCTCTCGGTGGCAAGGCCACCGGGTGCTTTGCCGTTCGCCGGACGTGGGACGGCGCCGGATTCCTGCCGCGCGCGTTGCGGGAGCAGCGCAGGGAGCTGTTCCGCCGGGCCGAGTGCGGCGACGCCGAGGGCGTGCTGCGCTGCCTGGACGCGGGTTACGACCCGTTCACGCGGGACGGGAATGGCCGGTCGCTGCTGCATTTCGTCTACCGCCTCGGCACGGAGTTGTTTCCCCGGCTGCTGGACGAGGGCCTCGACTTAGAGGCGCGGGACGTCCGGGAGGGGACACCGTTGCTGGCGGCCGTCGAAGGCCGTGCTCCGGCGGCGCTCGTGCGGGCGCTGGTCGATGCCGGGGCGCGGACCGACGCGCAGAGCACGAAGATGTGGGCGGGGAAGACCGCGGCGGAGATCGCGGCCCGCCACAAGCGCGACGACCTGGACTTCCTCAGCTGAGCGGGCGGGACATCTCGTCCAGGTCTGGGGCGCCATCCGGACCGAAAGTGGGGTGAAGTTCGGGGTTCGGGGTGGTTAGGCTGCGCGGTGGGTCGTAGCGCAGAGGTCGACGTGCCCGGCCTTCTAAGCCGGGAGGACGCCGGTTCGAATCCGGCCGACCCACGGAGGGGGCATGGGCGCGTTCGGGCCTAAGGTCGCCGGTTTCTGGGAGCGGAATCGGCGGTACGAGGTGCCGCGGTGGCTGATCGAACGGGCCACCGAGCGGAGGCTGGCCGGGGACTGGCGGGGCGCGTGCGCGGGGGCGGGCCTCGGTGTCGGGTTCGAGTTGAAGGACGTCGCGGCCCAGCATGGTGCGGGGGTCGCGGACGCGCTCGCGGACGATCTCCTTAATCTGGCCCCTGACCTGCTGCGCTGGCATCTGAGCGGGGGCGGTGACAACTACGCGCTGGCCGGGTACGGCGATCTTCGGCTCTTCACCGCCGATCAGGGCCCGACCACCGTGCTGCGGTTCGGGCACGCGCCACCGAAGCTGCTCCTGGCCCCGGGGTACATGTGGGACGTGCGGCGGTCCGGTGAGATCCTGGCCCGGCACGGTGGGGTAGGGCGGGCGCCGTTCTTCGAGGCGGATGGTACGCCGCGCAAGCCCCCGGAGGCGCCCAGTGATGAGCCGGTGGAGCGGGCCGAGTGGATCACCGCGCTGCATGATCGGGGCCTCGTGGACGAGGCGTTCGCGGAGGCGGGGATCGAACTCGGCCGTCACGAGTCGGACAACGCCGAGTCCCTGGAGAATCGGCGGTGGCGGCTGGGCCTGCTGCCGCTGGCCTTGCATCGGATCGAGCCGGAGCTGCGGCGGATGGGCGGGGGCCGCTTTCTCTTGTCGCACTCGCTGCGGCCCTTTGTCCTGGAGTCCATGTTGTACCAGCGCAACATGGGGAGCGTTATGAGCCTGCTGCTGGAGACCGTGGACGGCGGGGTGCGGGCCACCTACGTCCACAGCTTCGCTCACGATGTGGGGCAGGAACCGGTGGTGGAGTTGCCGGAGGCGTTCTGGCACCGGTCTCCGGACCTTGAGCTGGTGCGGGCCGGGCGCCTTGCCCCGGAGGAGTTGCATCCGCTCGTGCGGGAGGCGTTCTTCCCGGAATTGCGCATGTCTGGACCGGGTGGCCCAGGGGACTCCCTGCCGCCCCGGGTGGCGCGGGTGCGGTGCCGGGGCGAGTGGCACGAGGTGTCGTTCCGGCGCGGAACCCTGCGCATCCATCGGCACACCGACGAGGAGTGGCAGCGAGAAATGGCGCTGCGTGCTCTCGGTGGCAAGGTCACCGGATGCTTCGCCGTACGGCAGACATGGGAGGGGGCCGGGTTCCTGCCCCGCGCGTTGCGGGAGCAGCGGAGGGAGCTGTTCCGCCGGGTCGAACGTGCTGACCTTGAAGGCGTGCTGCGCTGCCTGGACGCGGGCTACGACCCGTCCGCGCGGGACGGGGAGGGCCGGTCGCTGCTGCATTTCCTGCACCGCCTCGATCACACGGTGCTGCTTCCCCGGCTGCTGGACGAGGGGCTCGACCTGGAGGCGCGGGACGTCTGGGAGCGGACGCCGTTGCTGGCCGCCGTCGACGGCAACGCCCCGGCGGCGGCCGTGCGGGCGCTGGTCGATGCCGGGGCGCGGACCGACGCGCGGAGCACGAAGATGCCGGGCGGGCGGACCGCGGCGGAGGTCGCCGCCCGGAAGAAGCGCGACGACCTGGACTTCCTCAGCTGAACGGGCGGGCCATCTCGTCCAGGACCTCGTCGACGATCGCGCGCAGGGAGCGCGACGGCTGCTCCTCGATCCAGGTCTGGGTCGCCATCCGGATCGAGGCCAGGAACGCGATGGCGACGACGCGGGGGCGGCGGCTGGTGGCCGGCAGGCCGTCGCGGAGGGCGATCTGCTCGGCGAGGCGGCGTTCGAACGAGGCGTAGTGTGCGAGCTGCCGGCCGAGGACGCTCGGGTGCTTGCGGGCGAGGCGGGACTGGGCGGCCCACTGCGGTTCGGGTTCGCCGAGCTCGTCGTAGAGGCCGTGGAGCGCGCGGCGTAGCGCCGTCCAGGACGATTCCTCGGCGGGACGGTCGACGAAGGCGCGCAGCAGGCGTTCCACGCGTTGCTCGTCGCCGTAGAGGACGGCGTCCTCCTTGCCGGCGAAGTAGTTGGAGAAGGTGCGCCGGGAGACGCCGGCGGCGTCGGCGATGGCCTCCACGGTGACCGCGTCGAGGCCGTGCTCGACGGCGAGGCGCATGGCGGCCTCGTGCAGTGCCTTGCGCGTCGCCTCTTTCTTGCGCTCGCGCAGTCCGACCTGGGTGTTCATGATGCGTCCAGCCTACCCTGAGTGCTCAGTGAGAAATTTTGCTCACTGGGAATTTTATGGGACTCTAGAGCATTCCAAGTGATGTCACTACTCCCTGTTCCTGGAAGGCGGATGCGTTGAGCGTGCAGAGCTCATCGGCGCCGATGTCGCGGCGGCAGACGCTGGAGGCCCTCAGCGGCCTGCTGCTCGTGCTGTTCGTGGCGATGCTGAGCGCGACGGTGGTGTCCACCGCGCTGCCGCAGATCATCGGCGCGCTCAAGGGCAGCCAGTCGCAGTACACCTGGGTGGTCACCGCGACGCTGCTGGTGTCCACGGCCAGCACCCCCATCTGGGGCAAACTCGCCGACCTCTATGACAAGAAGCTGCTCCTGGAGATCGGCATCGCGATCTTCACGGTGGCGTCGCTGGTCTCCGGATTCGCGCAGAACACCGAGCAGCTCATCGCGGCGCGGGCCGTGCAGGGGCTGGGCATGGGCGCGCTGCAGATCCTCGTCCAGATCGTCATGGCCAGCATGATCAGCCCGCGCGACCGGGGCCGCTACTACGGCTACCTCGGCGGCGTCATGGCCGTGGCCACGGTCGGCGGACCGCTGCTGGGCGGCCTGATCGTGGACACCTCCTGGCTCGGCTGGCGCTGGTGCTTCTTCATCGGGGTGCCGTTCGCCGTGGTCGCGTTCGGCCTGCTGCACAAGACGCTGCGGCTGCCGGTGATCCGCCGCGACAACGTGAAGATCGACTACTGGGGCGCGCTGCTGATCGCCGCCGGGGTCAGCCTGCTGCTCCTCTGGGTCACCTTCGTCGGCGACTCGTTCGCCTGGATGTCCCCGGAGACCCTGGCCATGGTCGGCGCGGGCGCCGCGATCCTGGCCGCCGCCGTGTGGGTGGAGTCTCGGGTGGCCGAGCCGGTCGTCCCGCTGGACATCATCGCCCGCCGCAACACCGCGCTGGCGATCGTGGCCAGCCTGGCGGTGGGCATGGCGATGTTCGGCGGCGCGGTCTTCCTCGGCCAGTACTTCCAGATCGGCCGCGGCTACAGCCCGACCGAGGCGGGCCTGCTCACCTTCCCGATGATGGCCGGCGTGCTGGTCTCGTCCACGGTCATCGGACGGCTCACCAGCAAGACCGCGCGGGTGAAGCCGTACATCCTGTTCGGGACGGTCGTGCTGACCGCCGGTTTCGCGATGCTGTCGGTGATCGACCACGAGACCCCGCTGGCGTACGTCGCGTTCGGGATGCTGCTGGTCGGCATCGGCGTCGGCGGCTCGATGCAGAACCTGGTCCTGGTCGTGCAGAACTCGGTGCCGCTGAAGGAGATCGGCGCGGCCAGCGGCGCGGTCACCTTCTTCCGGTCGCTCGGCGGGACGATCGGCGTGTCCGTGCTCGGCGCCGTCCTCGCCAACCAGGTGTCCGCGAACATCGCGAGCGGGCTGGAGCGGCTCGGGATCAAGGGCGGCGGGAACGCCGGCGGCGATCTCGACATCGCCGCCCTGCCCGCGCCCGTGCAGGAGGTCGTGCGCGCCGCCTACGGCGACGCCACAGGGCACATCTTCCTGGTCTCCGCGGCGATCGCGGTCGTCGGGGTGATCGCGGCCGCCGCGCTCAAGCCGGTCGTGCTGCGGGACGCGCTCGACCTGCCCGCCGAGCCCGAGCCCGAGCCCGAGCCCGAGGCCGAGCCCGTGGACGTCGTCGCCCCCGAGGTGAAGGTCACGCCTTCCGCGCGCTGATCGACGCCATCAGGGACGGCCACACCGTGGTCGCCTCCCGGATCCAGGCCGGCCAGTTGTGCCGCCCGTCGCCGTAGATGTGCGCGGTGTACGGGACGCGCAGCTGGTCGAGCCTGGTCCGGAACTCCTTGTTGTTGGCGCCGATCGCGATCTCGCTCAGCAGGCCGATGTCCCACGGCGCCACGTTCGGGTCGCCGGGGCCGGGCCGCCCGGTCGTCCCCGCCGAGAAGTACAGCTTGGTGCCGCGCAGCTTCTCGGCCAGGGCGTACGGGTCGTGCGCCTTCCAGTTGGCGTCGTCCGCATAGGGGATGCCCCAGATGGCGAACGGGTCCTGGCCGTTGCTCGCGTTCGTGAGCATCAGCATGACCGGGATGCCGACCCCCCGCATCGACAGCAGCCCGCTGAGCGCCGCCACGTGCTTGAACAGGCCCGGGTGCCGCGCGGCATAGGACACCGCCCCCTGCGCGCCCGACGAGTTGCCGATCGCGGCCCGCCGCGCGCCGCCGCGGTAGTTGCGCTCGACGAGTTGCCGCACCTCGGTGGTGTGGAAGGTCTCCCACTTGGGCGTGCCGCCCTTGCCGTAGTTGAACCAGTCGGCGTACGAGCCGTTCGACGCCTCCGGCATGACCACGATGACCTTGTACTTGGCGGCCCACGCCTCGATGTCGGTGTTGCGCGCCCACGAGGTGTAGTCGTCCTGGCCGCCGTGGAAGGCGTACAGGACGGGCCAGGTCGTCGTGGCGTTCTTGCTCCAGTCCGCGGGCAGCAGGATGCGCGTCTTCACTGATCTGCCCAGGGACGGGGAATCGATGGTGACGTCCACCTGGCGGGCGCTCAGCTTGGTCTCCTGGACGATCCGCGCCCCGGTGTCGGCGCGCTTGGCCGGCAGCGCCCGTGCCGGGACGGCGGTCACGCCGGCGGCGACGATCGCGGCCGCGGCGAGGGCGCCCGCGGTCAGGGAGCGGCGTCGGGAAACGCGTGTCATGCCTTCACCTCGCGGATTTCGACGTCCGCGCCGGCATGGTGCGGTCGGTCGTCGTCCAGTGTCGTGCGGCGCCGCGATTCGATCTATGGGCGGGCGTGACAACTCCGGTCGGCGGTACTGATCGGGATTGAGTGGGATTCCCCGATGCCATCCGGGCCCGCAACGGCGTTACTCGGGGGTTGTCAGAACGGTGATAAAAACACGGCTCCAATGCCCTGCGGAATGTGCGGCCCGACTCACCGGGCCGCAGGGAAGGTCGTCCGCGTCCCGGGGGTCAGGCACCTGGCGGCGGGTCGACGACGAACCACAGGTGGGTGCCGCAGGAGGCGTACTCCAGGGCCCATTCGGTGGCCAGCGCGTCGATGACCGCCAGGCCGCGGCCGTGGTCGACGCCGTGCCTGGCCGGATCGGCCCGGCCGCACGCCGGGCCGTCGTCGCGCACCTCCACCCGGACCCGGCGGCCGTCGGTGGCGACGGCGATCCGGATCGCGCCGGAGCCGTGCAGCACGGCGTTGGCGATGGCCTCGGAGGTCATCAGCTCGATGTCGTCCAGCACGCCGGGGGCGCCGACGACCTTGGCGGCCCGTTCGCGGACGGCCAGCCGCACCGCCCGCCCGTCGCCGGCCGCGCCGGGCCGGCCGGGGAGCAGCAGCCGGTCGCCGAGCCGCTCCATCGCGGGTTCGGTCGTGGTCGGTGTCGCACCTGGGGTCACGGGATCACCACTCTGCGGGGTCGGTGAACGGCGGCGCGCACCGAAGGTGGACCTCGCTGGATCGTGGCCGGGCGCCCCTGCCCCGAGCCGGGACTCGGGACGGCTCGTCGCGCCCGGAGCCCGCCGCGGTGGCGGATCCACCGTACCGGTGCCGGTGCCCTCCGGACATCATGGAATAAGTAAACTTCCCCGGTCGGATCGCTCACTGGTCTGTGTAACGGAGATGAGGGAGCGAAACATCCAGTTTGTCGATTATTCGGCGCCCGATCGGTCGGTCCGAAATTACGCACAATGGAGTGTGTTCCGAACCGATTCCCCGTCTCCTAAAGACCATCCGGTACCGGTGTTATAAGCCTGGCAGAAAAGGCCGCGGGTCCGTTTCAGGCGGGCCTGGGCCCGTCGGCGGCGGCCCGCCAGAGCGCGAGCAGCGGGGGCGGCCAGTAGCGGCCCGGCAGGATCATGGTGCTGTCGGTCTCCGGATGGATGATCAGCGGGAAGGTGCCCGCGGCCAGATGGCGGCCGGGCACCTGCCGGCGGGCCACCAGCACGGTGGTGGCGTACACCGGCAGGCTGCCCACGAGCGGACGCGGCACGCGGGCCCGGGACGGCCGCCGGGCCGGGTCGCCGAGCATCCCCGCGAACTCCCGCAGTTCGGGGTCGGCGGATTCGGATTCGGAGCCACGCAGCGCGAACAGCCGCCCGGCGACCTCCTGCAGGTCGTCGGGCATCTCGTCGAAGGCGGGGTCGGGACTGTAGATGACCAGCGCGGGCCGGTCGCCGCGGCCCCGCCGGAACAGCGCCGCGTCCGCCTGGACGACGCTGCCCCACACCACCCGGCCGTGCGCGAGCAGCATCTCCTGCCGCTCCAGGACGTCGCGCAGCAGCCGCCGCAGCGACTCGTCCCGGGCCAGGCGCAGCCACAGCGGCGTGCCGAGCCGGACGCGGCGCGCGTCGCGGCGGCCGAACTCGCGGGGCGGGGGCCCGAACCGATCCCGGCAGAGCTCGATGATCTCCCGCCCGATCCGCGTCATGATCGGGACGATAGCCCCCGCATTTCAACGAAACGGACGGCGCCCCCCGTCCGAGGCGGCGGCGACGGCCGTCCACCGCGCGCGGGCGGGGCCTCAGCCGCCGATCCGGCGGGCCAGCGCCCGCAGGAAGATCTTGACGATCTGGTCCGGCGACTCGGCCACGTACACCGCGCCCGGCACCACCCGGGCGAGCTGCCGGAGCTCGCCGGTGTCCACGCCGCGGCCCACCCCGACCATGATGATCTGCACCGGGCGGGCCGGATCGGTGATCGCCCGCAGGTCCGCCAGCGTGCGCTCCAGCGACGGGCCGCCCGGGTCGTCGTTGCCCTTGCCGTCGGTGAACAGCAGCACGGTGTTGCCGAACTCCGGCTTGTAGCCCAGCGTCATCTCCCGGTACGCCGCCGTCAGCGTCTCGAACAGCCCGGTGTCGCCGGTCGTCTTCGGCCGGACCGAGCCCAGGCTCGACAGCACCGCCTGGCGCCGGGTCGCCGAGCCGATCCGCTCGCCCAGCGGCCCGACCGGCACCAGCTCCCGCCAGTCCTGGTCGCCGCGCAGCCGGGTGGAGAACGCCCAGACGCCCAGCTCGGTGTCGTTGGACATCATGCTGAGCCCGCTCTGCGCGGTCCGCGCGGTGGCCTGGAGCCGGGTGGTCCCGGGGGCGATCGGCTCGGCCATCGTGCCGGAGACGTCGATCAGCGTCAGGATGCGGATGCCGAGCGACAGCTTGGACCAGGACTGCATGACCTGCCGCACGGACGCGGGCCGCGGCGCGGGCAGCTCGCGCGGCCTTGCCGGGGCCACCCCGGTCTGGGCGGTGAACGAGCCGGGCGCCTTCCCGTCGGCGGAGCGGAAGCCCAGTTCGCGCACGTCGGCGCGGACCGCCTCGGACCCCATCGCCCGTTCGAGCCGGCGGGCCGCGTTCCGCCGCGCCGGATCGGCGGTGGTGATCGTGAACGGGTGGTCCAGGGAGAGCGTGCCCTCCTGCGGGTACAGCGCGACGGCGGGCTCGGCCGGTCCGGTCCGGTTGAACGCCCACACGTCCCGTTCCGAGGCCAGCGCGATCGGCCGCTTGCCGGTCCGCGCCGGCCGGAACCGGGTGAACTGCGCCTCCACGGTCGGCAGCGTGCTCTCCCGGACGGTGCGCACCATGCCGGTGAAGATCGCGTCCTTGTTGGGGTCGTTGGCGAGCAGGAGGTCGGTGAGGGCGAGCGCGTGCATCCCGGCGGCGGTGCGGGCCGGATCGGGCACCAGCATCCGGACCGAGCCGGGCGGGATCGTCGCGTTCTTGGTGACCGCGCCGCCCGCCGTGCCGCCGGCGGCCTGGAGCAGGTTGTCCCAGGACGGGGCGGCCGTGACGCCCTGCGACTTCAGCGTGGCGGCCAGCGTCCGGGGCAGCGCGACGACGATGGGGCTGCGCGCCACGGACGTCCGCGTGACCTCGACGGCGCCGTTCGCCTCGGCGGGGGCCGCCAGGGCCGTCCAGAGGGACGAGTCCGGGATCCACACGTCGGGGCGCCGCTCGTTCCTCTGCGGGACGCTGCGTCCGGCCAGCAGCGCGGCCATCGCCGCCGGGTCGGCCTTGCGCACGACGGCCCGCGCGCAGCGGCCGCCGCCCGGGCTCCCGCCGGCCCCGGCGTTCGTCTGGAGCCGGTCGGCGTTGAACCGGCGGGCCGCCTTGACCATCGCGGGCCCGATGCCGGGCGCCACGGCGACGTCCAGCGTGACCGCGTCGCCGCCGGAGCAGGCCGCGCCGGCGGAGGCGAAGGCGTAGACGCCGATGCCGAGCAGCGTGGCGAGGGTGACCGCGCCGGCCAGGGGGACGAGCGTCGCGGCCCGTCCGCGCGGGGGCGGGAGGCGCGGCTCACGGGGGACGGGCCCGTCGGCGCCGCCGAAGTACCTGGCCGGATCGGCGCCGGAGCGGTCCCATGTTCCGCCCGCGTGCTGAGGTCCGCTCATCGCCGTCCTCGGTGTCGGGGTCGAGGAGGAATGCCACCGCATTGTATTTTGCCGGGTTTCCCGGGAAAGATATATGAGTAGCAAAAAAAGGGCTAAGTGGTGATTTATCGGGCACTTTGTGAAGAGCCGCCCGGCCGCTCCAGCCAAGTCAGTGCCTCCGCCACCCCGTCCACCATCGGAGCGTCCGGTGCCGGCGGCCGGTCCACCATCACCACCGGAACCCCGAGCCGGCGCGCCGCGACCAGCTTGGCCGCCGTCATCGGGCCGCCGCTGTCCTTGGTGACCAGCAGGTCCACGGCGTGCTCGCGCATCAGCGCCGCCTCGCCGTCCACCGTGAACGGCCCGCGCCCCAGTACCGCGTGCGTGCGCGGCGGCAGCGGCGGCTCGGGCGGATCGACCGACCGGACGAGGTAGAAGCGGCGGACGTCGCCGGCGAACGCCGCCAGATCCTTGCGGCCGACGGTGAGGAAGACACGGTCGCCCGGCAGGCCCGCCGCCGCCTCCGCCAGGGACGGCACGCGCCGCCAGTCGTCGCCGGGACCCTCCGTCCAGCCCGGACGCCGCAGCACCAGCAGCGGGACGCCCGTCCGCCCGGCGGCGGCGACGGCCGACGCGGTGATCGCGGCCGCGAACGGGTGTGTGGCGTCGATCACGGCCCCGATCCGCTCGGCGGCCAGCCAGCCCGCCAGCCCGTCCGCGCCGCCGAACCCGCCGATCCGCGTCCGGCCCTTCGGCAGCGCGGGATCGGCGACCCGGCCCGCCAGCGAGGTGACGACCTCGACGCCCGGCCGCCCGGCGAGCAGCCCGGCCAGCTCCCGGGCCTCACCCGTCCCGCCGAGCACCAGCACGCGCACAGGGTGCATTTTAGGAGCGTGACTTCCCTTCGATACGGGTGGACGACCGGCGCGTGCGCGACCGCGGCGGCCAAGGCCGCCCACACGGCGCTGCTGACCGGCGAGTTCCCCGACCCGGTCGAGATCATCCTGCCGCGCGGGCAGCGTCCGGCGTTCGCGCTGGCGGTGGAGGAGCTGTCGGACGGCGCCGCGATGGCCGGGATCGTCAAGGACGCCGGCGACGACCCGGACGTCACGCACGGCGCGCTGGTCCGCGCGACCGTCCGGCACGGCGCCCCCGGCACCGGCGTGGTGTTCCGGGCCGGGCCGGGCGTCGGGACCGTCACCCGGCCCGGCCTGCCGCTGGACGTCGGCGAGCCCGCGATCAACCCCGTGCCCCGGCGGATGATGCGCGAGGTGCTCGGGGACGCCGACGCGATCGTGGAGATCTCCGTGGACGGCGGCGCCGAACTGGCCAGCCGCACCTGGAACCCGCGGCTGGGCATCCTGGGCGGGCTGTCGATCCTGGGCACCACCGGGGTCGTCGTCCCGTACTCGTGCTCGGCCTGGATCGACAGCATCCGCCGCGGCGTGGACGTCGCCCGCGCGGCCGGGCGCGCGCACGTCGCGGGCGCGACCGGCAGCACGTCCGAGAAGGTCGCCGCCGAGCTGCACGGGCTGCCCGACGACGCGCTGCTGGACATGGGCGACTTCGCGGGCGCGGTGCTGAAGTACCTGCGCCGCCATCCGGTGCCCCGGCTCACCCTCGCCGGCGGCATCGGCAAGATGGCCAAGCTGGCGGCCGGGCACCTGGACCTGCACTCCAAGCGCTCCCAGGTCGACTTCGGCCTGCTCGCCCAACTGCTGGAGGACGCCGGCGGCGACGCCGGGACCGCCGCCCGGGTGCGTTCCGCCGGCACCGCCCTGGAGGCCCTGCGGATCTGCGCCGACGCCGGACTCCCGCTGGGCGACCTGGTCGCGGCCCGCGCCCGCGAGGTCGCCTCGGACGTACTGCGCGGCGCCCCGGTCGAGGTCGACGTCGTCGTCATCGACCGCGGCGGCACGATCGTCGGCCGCGCCTAGACGGTGGCCGTCCATTGGGTGACGGGCAGTTGCGGGCGCCAGCCGGTGAAGCCGCCGATCGGCGCGGCGCGGTCGATCGCGATCCGGACCAGTTCGCCGCCCAGTCGCGCGCGGGCCTCCAGGACCGCCCGCTCGCCCTCCACCGTGACCGTGTTGACCACCAGCCGGCCGCCGGGACGGCGCAACGCCCGCCAGCAGGTGTCGATCATGCCGGGCGCGGTCACCCCGCCGCCCACGAAGATCGCGTCCGGTGCGTCCAGGCCGGCCAGCGCGGCCGGGGCCGTGCCGGTCACCACGCGGAGCCCGGGGACACCGAGGGCCGCGGCGTTCGCGGCGGCCCTCGCGGCCCGCTCCGGCGCCGCCTCGACGGCGATCGCCCGGCACGCCGGATGCGCCCGCGCCCACTCGATCGCGACGCTGCCCGCACCCGCGCCCACGTCCCACAGCAGTTCCCCGGGCGCGGGCGCGAGCCGGGCCAGCGTGATCGCCCGCACCTCGCGCTTGGTGAGCTGGCCGTCATGGTCGTAGACGCCGTCCGGCAGACCGGGAACGGCGGTGCCGGCCCCGGGTCGCTTCCGGTCCATGCCGTCCCCCTCCGTCCCGCCGATCGCGGCGGCACATCTTACGCGCGACCGGCTATGCGGGCGCTCGTCGCAGGTCGAGGAGGTAGAGGAGGATCTCGTCGCCCACCTCGTCGACCGCCGTCTGCCCGGTGAGCACGAACCCCTCCGACTCGTACAGGACCCGTGCGCGCTCGTTGCCGGTCTGCGTGAACAGCTGGGCCTGGCCGTACCCGAGCCGCCGTGCGTCCGCGAGGACCGCGGTCAGCACCCGCCTGCCGAGCCCTCGTCCCCAGTGCCCGGGCTCGACGGCGACCATGCTGATGTGGCACAGCCCCGGGATGGGATCGCCCACGCCGCCGCCCACGCGCCCGGGCATCCCGGCGGCGACACCGATCGGCTCGCGTTGCCCCGGGGCTTCGGCGACCCGGAAGAAGGTGGACGGCACGGCGAGGCGGCGGGCCGACCGTCCCCGGATCTCCGCGTCCGCGGGCGAGGGACCGCGGCGCGCGAGATCGGCGCGGTGCACCAGCGCGGCGGCGGCCTCCGCGTCCGCCGCCGTGCCGGACCGGATCGCCGCCTCTAGATCGTTCATGACGGCACGTTACTCGCCGGGGGTGACGCCGGGGGCCACTGTGGGGCACGGTGGGACATAGCCAAGCGAATGCTTGGTCAAGCCGGCGGTGCGGAAGGGGCAGGGGAGATGCGGACGTTCCGGTTCGGCGCGGTGGTCCGGCTGGCGGGCACCCGGCGGGAATGGGTCGGCAAGGCGCGGCGGCTCGAGGGCTCGGGCTTCGACGTGATGCTCGTGCCCGACCACATCGTCGGCCCCCGGTTCGGCCCGGTCGCGGCGATGATGGCGGCCGCCGACGCCACCACCCGGCTGCGCGTGGGCACGATGGTGTTCGCCAACGACTTCCGCCATCCCGTCCTGCTGGCCAAGGAGGCCGCCACGCTCGACGTCCTGTCAGAAGGGCGGCTGGAACTGGGCATCGGAACCGGCTGGCTAGCAAAGGACTACCAGGGCGCAGGGCTCACCTTGGACGAGCCACGCGCTCGCCTACGCCGTCTACGCGAGGGCTTGGCCGTCCTCAAGGGCGTCTGGGGGGAGGGGCCATTCTCTTACGAAGGCCAGTACTACCGCGTCCACGGACTGGAACAGGAGCCGCACCCCCTGCAACGGCCGCATCCGCCGATCCTGATAGGCGGCGGAGGGCCGGCCATGCTCCGTCTCGCGGCGCAGGAGGCCGACATCGTCAACCTGACCATGCGGACGCTCCCGGACGGCAGCGGCCCCGACCCGTCCGACGGCGGCGCGGAGTCGTTCATCCGGAAGATCAAGCTGCTGCGCGAGGCGGCCGGCCCCCGGTGCGACCGGATCGAGATCGGCACCAGCGTCATGCGGGTCGGCTCCGGCGGCCCGCGGGCCGCGTGGAGCGCCGCCGACACCTCGCGGCAGGGGGACACGCCGCAGGTGCTCACCGGAAGCGTGGCAGCCATGGCCGACAAACTCCGGCGCTGGCGGGACGAGCACGGCATGTCCTACTTCGTCCTGCACCACGAGACCGACCTCGACGCCTTCGCCCCCGTCGTCGCCGAACTCGCCGGCTCCTAGGGCGTGTCCTCGAAGCGGCGCTTGATGATCGCCAATGTCGCGGACGTCGGGTCTGAGAGTACGGAGAACCGGCCGTTGGGCGTATCGGTGCACGGCAGCCGCACGGTCCCGCCCAGCCGTTCGGCCTGGGCCACGGACGCCTCGCAGTCGGGCACGGCGAAGTAGGGCATCCAGCGCGCGGGCACGTCGCCGGACAGGCGCCTCCCGGCGGCGCGCACCACGCCGGCGACGCGACGGCCACCGACCCGCCATACGTAATAAGTGCTGACGACGCCCTGCATCTCGGTCGGTCCGCTCCAGCCCAGGACGCGGCCGTAGAAGTCCATGGCCTTGCCGGTGTCGCCGCAGGCCAGTTCCACCCAGGACACCGTATTCGGCTCGTCGAACAAGGCGGCGCCCGGGAACGCGAAGGGCTGCCACAGCCCGAACCCCGCGCCCTGCGTGTCGGCGGCCAGGACCACACGCCCCATGTGGGCGACATTGGTCGGCTCCATGTGCACCTGGCCGCCCGCCTCGAGGACCGCGTCGGCGGCCGCGTCCGCGTCGTTGACCGAGAAGTAGCAGATCCAGGTGGCGGAGATCGAGTCGTCGGCCAGGGAGGTCAGCCCGGCGACCTCCGGGCCGGTGACATCGCCGCGGGTGAAGATCGAGAAGTCGCCCACCCAGTGGTCGGCGACGGTGTAGACGGACCAGTCGAACAGCTCGCAGTAGAACGCCTTGGACGCCTCGATGTCCGGGCTGGACAGCTCCACCCAGTTGGGCGACCCCGGTTCGTACGACGTGATCTCCGGCATGCGGACCTCCTTCCGGCGTTCCCGCGTGCTCCTTCTTCCGTCGTACCCCGGCTCGGCCCTCCGTTCGAGTGCACGCTCCCCGCCGTCTCGTTCGCCGCCGCTTCCACGCTACTGCGGACCGGGTAAACGATCAAAGCCCCGACCGGAATCCACTTCCCCAAGAAAACGGCACTAACGGAAATTTCGGTAACGGCGACTTTAGTGGCTTTTCTTGTTAATGGAGGGCTAGAGCAGCAGGCCCATGTAGTACTCGTCGGCCTCGTCCCCGTCCACCCGGAGCGCACCCCGGCGCAGCCCTTCCACCTGGAAAGGGGGGGTGCCCGCAAGCCGAACCTGACCCGGATGGAACCCCGCTGTGGCGCGACCATCGGCACGGAGCCGTCAACTTGCGCAACAGCCGCACCGTGGGCCGTCCGCCACCACACGCACGACACCCGGCCGTCATGAACCTGCCGTCGCGGACGCCCCGAGCAGGCCCACGACGTTGCCGCTGGACGCATGAACGAGGCCTATGCCGGGATAAGCCCCCGGACGAAGGCGGCCTGCCCCGCATGCTGCAGGTTGTCCGAGACCACGCTGATCAGCCGCACGGCCAGCGTGACGGGCGGATCCCAGGACCGGTCCACGATCCGCGGCAGATCGTCATCGGTGAGGGTCTCGGCATAGGCGATCGTCTGCTCGTACACGGCATCGTGATAGCCGGTCAGCAGTTCACCTGAGTCGACCCTGACCGCCGCCACCTGCTCGCTGCTGTGGGCATATCCCGTCTCGGCCGGGTCGAACGGCAGCCCGAAGCGTTCGGCCCAGTCCTCGGACGTCCACACCTGCGGCAGGTCCGCGACGCCGGCTATGTGGTCGTCCTGGATCCGGGTGAGATGCCACACCAGCCAGGCGATCGAGTTGGCCGTCCCGTCCACCCGGTAGGCCAGCTGCTCCGGCGTGAGGCCGTCGACGGCCTGGTGGACCACGCCCTTGATCCTGTCGAATGCGTCAACGAGCAATCCCGCACTGGTCATTCACCCGACGCTAGCGCCCGCCGCCGATGTCTCCGGTCCCCGACACGGCGGATCAGCCGTTCGTCCAGGCGTCGAGGAAGGGCTGCGCCTCGGCCCGCCCGAGCTCCCAGAGCTCCGTCGGGGAGTAGCCGAAGTAGGCCGCGATCAGCAGCACCGTCCCGGCTAGCAGCACCAGCGACAGCAGCTACCCGCCCGACATGAGTTCACATGATCACAAGATCGGGCGGCCGTCCTGCTTGACCTTGACGCCGGTGTCAAGGAGTACCGTCGCGAACGGATCAGGGAGGGCCGATGCGGATCGGGGAACTGGCCGACCGGGCCGGAGTAAGCACGCGCGCGCTGCGCTATTACGAACAGCAGGGGCTGCTGGTCTCCCGGCGCTCCAGCAACGGCTACCGCCGGTACGAGGAATCCGACCTGCGACTCGTCCAGGAGATCCGCTCGCTGCTGAGCGCGGGCTTCACCTTGGAGGACGCCCGGCCGTTCGTGAACTGCCTCCGGGCGGGCAACGAGGCGGGTGCGTCCTGCCCCGAATCGCGGGCGGTCTACCGGCGCAAGCTCGCCGAGATCGACGCCGAGATCCGCACTCTGATCAGGCGCCGGACCGAGGTCGCCGACCAATTGGCGCGCGCCTGCCCGGGCTGCGCGCTGTTCCCGGAGGAGACGAATGATCACGCTGACCGCGGCGAACTTCGACGAGCGGGTACTGCGCGGCGGCAAGCCGGTACTGGTCGAGTTCTGGGCCGACTGGTGCCCCCCGTGCAAGATGATCGCGCCGATCCTGGAGGAGATCGCGGCGGAGTACGCTGACCGCCTCACCGTCGCGAAGATCAACGGCGACGACCATACGGAGATCGTGACCCGCTACGGCATCATGGGCTTCCCCACGATGCAGCTCTTCCGGGACGGCGAAGTGGTGCACCGCATCGTGGGCGCCCGTTCCAAGCGACGCCTGCTCGCCGAACTGGACGGCCACTTCTGAGCCGTCAGACCGCAGCCGAAGGACGGCCCAGGTGCCGAGACGATAACAGCAGCCCGCGTCGACATGGGCCAGGGCCATGCAGGGCAACGGGGGGCGCGACGATGCCGCGTCGCCTCACGGCGTGCGAGTCACAGCCCTGTGCGGGACGAATGGTGGAGCCCTATTCGAGCCCGAGGAGCCGATCGGCAAAAGCCCTGCCATGCCTTATCGCGGACGACACTCGCGAAATGAAGATCGACCGGTGTGCGGTGGCGGCCTAATCTGCGAGGAAAGGTCGCGTTGAGGTCGCTCGGTCGAGAGCGAATGGCCCGAAATGGTATGTTCTATTGTGACACGGTCATTCAAGGCGGTCACGCGTATCGCCGGGCTCGCGGTAATCGTGGCCGCCTTCGGAGCGTTGATGCTGTGGCAGGTGCTGCCGCCGCCGCCCTTCACCGATTCGATCCACGTGTTCCGGGCCGCCAGGCTTTGGCCCGATATCCCCGTCGATGCCGCACCACTCCACCAGATGTGCAGGGTCGGGCTGCTGCTCCCGTCATGGGCCGCGCAGCAGATTCTCGGCTACGGCCAGGCGGCATACTATGCGACCTCGCTCTTTCTCATGAGCTTCTTCGCGGTCGGGTGCTACCTGTCCGGACGAGTCCTGTTCGGCGACGGGGTCGGCCTTTTCACGGTGGTCCTGCTGCTCGTTCATCCCTTCTTCACGATCGTCGACCCGTACGTGGAGAGCGTGAACGCGTCGACGGGAGGAATCCTCCCCGATGCCCCCGCGGCCGGGCTGTTCGCCATCGGATTCGCGGCCGTCGTCGTCGCCGCGCGCCGCGATGGCCGTGCCCAGGCAGGGCTTCTCCTGGCAAGCGGTGTCGTCCTCGGCGCGGCATTTCTCTGCCGCGAGTTCGTCGCCTTCATGTACGCCGCGGTTCCGGTCTTCTTCCTGCTGCTCGGCATCCCGCTGCGGCGCATTCTGCTGGTCGCCGCCCCGGTGGCCGGGGTTGCCGCGCTCGGCATGCTCCACAACGAATTGGTGTTCGGCGACGCGTTCGTCACCCTCCACGCCGCCGAGAGCGTGGCGGACGGCGGCGCAAGCATCCCCTGGTACGTCGCGCTGGGCCGCCTCTTCGAAGCCATGCTGACATCGCATTGGCAAGGAGCGGTGCTTCTCACCGGGCTGGCGCTCACAATCGTGGGCTGGGCTCTGACACGCGACCGCGGACTCGCCTTGTGCTTGGTGTGGTTCCTTTCCCTGTGGATTCCGCTCACCCTCCTGGGAGGTGTGCTCAACGGGAAGGATCCGGACTTCGAGTGGGGATACCTGCCCCGTTACTGGACCCCGATCTTTCCGCCTCTCATAGTGGGCGGACTCGGCACCGCGGTCATCCTGTCGCGCCGGATCCGTGCCGGCCTCCCACGTACGATCACGACCACGGCAGTCGCGAGCGCTCTGCTCTTGGTGTACCTGGTGCTGACCGTCCAGCAGATCCAACCGGTGGAGCGCGACGCCGCCTGGAACGAATTGCGCGGCTGGCTTGCCAAGCACCAGAACCTCACGCTGATCTGGACCGACTCGTACTCAGCGCAGACCTTGCAGTTCTATACGCGCTCGCCCTTCGGCAGACCCTTGTGGCACGGCCGCGTCGAGACCTTCCTTCACGAACGCGCGCTTTTGCCGGGCAAGGTGACCGGCCCGCTACTCCACACCCGTTACGGCGCCAAGACGCCGCCGAGCCTGGAATCCGGTTGGAGAAGCATCTGGAAGTCATCGGACGGCGCGACACTCAGCGTGTGGATCCGCGAGCCGAAGACCGACCCACGCTGCGCCGATTGCGGCCCGCCACACCTCGCCCGACCCTGAAGCCCGTCGCAAGATCCAACGAACCCGGCGGCCTGACGCCGTCGACAGGATCGTCCACTGCTCCCCCTGCTGACCAGCCGCTTCCTGGCCGCGCTCCACCTCTCCGACCGTGCGAGGGGAGCCGTCCCGGATGCGCCTGTAACGTGCTCCGCATGAGTGATCAGCTTCTGGCCGAGGCACACCGGTTCCTGGCCTGGGCGCGCGAGCAAGGCGCCGGCCTGGACGGCACGGACGACAGCGTGTGGTTCGTGCAAGGGGTGCTGGAGTCGATGGCCGAAGACACCGAGGAGGAATCCTCACTGCGGATGGTGAAGTGCTTGGCGTACTCGGTCTACCTGGCCGAGCTGCTGGCCGACACCTGCCGCGACGTTCGGCGCGTCGTCGAGGGCGAAGGGATGAATCTGCAAGAGGTGCTCGCAACCCGTGAAGGGGAGCATACGCAGTTCGTCTTGTCGTGGGTGCTGAAGTGCCTCGACGACCCGCACGCCGACAACGTCGGCTTCAAGTTCGCCGGGGCGCTCAGTGACTTCGGCGAGAACGAACGAGCCAAGGCCATGTACGCCGAACTCGAAAGGTATCGCGAGTTCGGAGATTTGTGACGACGCTCACCGTCCTCGCCGAGTACTAGCCACGCCACGTGGCGTACAGGCGGCTGGCCCAAGTGAGCCGATCGTCACCGACGTCTGCCAGGAAGTCGGCGCTCACCTCTTGGAGAGAACTCGTGGCGTCGTCGGCGGTCATGCCGGTGAAGCGGAGCAATGCGTAGGCGAACATCCCGGTCCGGTGTATCCCGGCTGAGCAGTGGATCAGGATGTGGCCTCCGTCGCGGAGTATGGCGGCCAATCGAATGAGAGACGCGCCGAGTCGGCGGTCATGTGCGGGTGGCGGCGGACCGGCATGGGGCAACGGAATCCAGGTCCACACAAGGCCGGCGGCCTTGACCGCGGAGCCGAGCCGCCGTGCGCCCTCCTGCTGAGAGAGGAGCGTCACCACATGGGTGACGCCCGAGTCCCGCAGAGCCGGTAAGGCTTTCAGCCTCGGCCGCCTGGACGTCGAGAGCGTTCCATTGCCGACGGTGATCGAGCTCGGCGGCGGTGGGGAACCCATGCGCCGGAAGGCTAATGCTCCACGAGGCGATACCGCCTCCCGTTTTCCGGGCATCGTGACCGGCTTCCTGCGCGCCAGCAGGCAGGTGGTGAGCATCGGTTTCAAGCCAGACCGCCTGAACGAAGACGCATGGGAACTGCTCGACCAGACCCAGGCGTTCATCGCCACCCGACTGGACGGGGTACTCGCCATCCACGACGACGGCGTCTATGACCGGGACCTCCAGCGCCAGGTCGGTCTCGGCCGCTCCTAGGGCGTGGCTTACGGATCCAGGTTCTGCAGGCACGCACCTCGCCGCGTTGCCGTCGGCCGACAGCCAAACGCGGACTGACCCCCTCCTCCGCCTTGCCATGCACGCACCTGGACCCTGCTCACGACGAACACGCCCCAGGCCCGACGAACTTGCCGCGCGGGGCAGGCTGGACCGGCGACCGAGGATGCGCTCGATTGCCGGTCAGCGGGCAAACCGCCGACCTGCCGCTTCCGGGAGTGGGGGCCGGGTCGTCCGTTAGCCGATCTCTGTCGCGATGTCACCCGAGGCGCTTGGCGAGCCAGCCCGCCATCGCGCGGACGCCGATGCCGATGGCCCGCTCGTCCGGGTCGAAGCCGCCCAGGTGCGGATAGCAGGTGGTGATGTCGGCGCCGGGTGCGCGGACGCCGAGGAAGGTGAAGGTGCCGGGGATGCGGTCCAGGAAGAGCGCATAGTCCTCGCCGCTGAACGGAATTGCGGCGTGCAGCACCGTGACGGCGTCCGGGCCGAGGACGCGGCGCAGGTGCCGCTCCAGGGCGCGCCCTTCCTGCTCCGGGCAGACCATGGCGGGAAACGGCTCGGCGGGGAAGCTCACCTGGGAACCGGCGTACGGTTCGGCGAGGCCGCGGAGCTTGTCACGGACCTCGACGTACCGCTCCTCGGGCCAGCACCGGTAGGACACCTCCACCTTGGCTTTGCCTTCGGCATCGGCCTCGCCCGCTCTGGCCCGGATGGCGATGGAACGCGCCAGCGGTCCGTTCGGTTTCTGGAGGTTCTGGACGAGCCACTCGAAGTCCGCGGATGTCACGGGCAGCGCCACCGTGTTGAGCTCGGCGATCGCGGCGGCGAGCCGCCGTGCCTGCTCCGCCGCGTCGGGGCCCTGCAGGGTGACGACGGAACGATCCTGGCCAGGCAACCCCGTCCCGGGCGTAACGGCGAACTGGCCGACCGGAAATGGACCGCAGTGCAGGGCATGGATCTCCTGGGGCCTGGTCCATTCCAGGACACCGTCGGCGAGCATCGCACGGGCACCCGTCAAGGCCTCCTCGGCGGGCTGAAAGAGGAAGACCAGCCTGCCGCTGAGCCTGTGCCGCAACCGTGCCAGAACCTGCGCGACGCCGACGCCCACCGTGGTGTGCAGATCGTGCCCGCACAGGTGCGCGGCCTTGCCGGCGCCCTCGATCTGGTCGCCCGGCGGCACCGCGTCCATGTCCGCGCGATACGCGACCGTACGGCCGGGGCGCGCACCGTCGAGCACACCGACGACTCCGTGCCCGCCCACGCCGGTGGTCACGGTGAGTCCGGCGGAACGGAGCCGGCCCGCCACCATGGCGGCGGTGCGGCCTTCCTCGCCGGCGGTCTCGGGGTGACGGTGGATGTCGCGGCGTAGCGCGACCAGATGGCGGTCGAGCCGCGCCGCGACGGCGTCGACCGACTTCTGGTCCACCGAGCCGCTACCGGGAACAGCGTCGGCGATGGCGGGGGCGGCGGAAGCCAGAAGGGCTCCCGCTCCGACCGCCGCGGTGCCGCCGAGCAGGGCCCGGCGGGTGAGATGGTGCTTCTCCGGAAGAGACATCTTCCCTTCATGGACGGTGCGATCGATTCGCCGCAGCTAGCCGAAAGCTACTGAGCGGCAAATAGCACGGTCTGCCCGCCGAAGAGGCATCTGCTCTCTAGCTCGAAGGTCTCATCGATTCCCTTGGCGTTCCCCGTTCAGCGTGGCCTTTTCACTCCGAACCAGCGGCGGTACCGCCAGGTCGCCGACCAGGTGACCGCGGAACGGTTGAGTCGGGACCTCGAACCATGCATGACCTGCAGCAGATGCGGGAGCGGCACGACGGGCAGCCGGACCCGGCTCCCGAGACCATCGCCCAGGCCCGCGCCCGGCTGACCGCTCACATGCGGCAGGCGCGCCCGCCCAGGAAGCGGTCCTGGCGTCTGGGGCTGGTCGGGGTGGCGGCCATGGCGCTGCTCGCGACGGGTGTGGTGGCCGCCGTCGGAACCGGCGAAGACCGCCCCGGCGGGCAGCCGACCGCCGAACCGCGCCCGGTCGCCAACGCCCAGGACCTGGCCGGCAACGCGGCGATCAAGGCCGCGGCCCAACCCGACCCCATGCCCTAGTCGGGGTACGTGAAGACCGTCAGCGCCCAGACCGCGACGGACGGCGAGCCCCACCTGAGGGGAACCCCGACGCACTGCTCGCCCAGGTTTTCAAGACGGTGACGGCGGGCGGCAGCCAGGAGGCGCCCCCGGCGTGGACGCGCGCGACCCCGACAGGAAGTTCGTCCCCATGGGCGACGAGGAACGCAACGAAAACGCGTTCTCGTACATCGCAGCGTCCATGCACGACAGCGCGCTGCCGGCCAAGCTCCGCGCCGCCATGTACGGCGCCATGGCCAAAATCCCCGACGTCCGCTACGAGCCCCGCGCCTCGGACCTCGAAGGGCGCCCCGGCGTCACCCGCTACCGCCAGGGCGGCGATCTTCATCGACCCGAACACCTACGGGTACCTGGGCCAGCGCCAGGTCGCCTTCAAGACCCACAAGGAGATGGGCACGGACGTGAAGAAGGGCGACATCATCAACTGGAGCAGCAACCTCAAGACCGCCATCGTCGATAAGCCAGGTCAGCGCCCCTCACCCCTCGCTCGTGGCGATCGGCCCACCCGGCGGGGCCGCCCGATTCCTCCCGGTCTTCGGTTCCGGGAGGAATCGGGCGTTCGGGGACCGGTCCCGGCGGCCGCCCGGATAATGCGTCCATGAGCGGCTACTCCGAGCGGCGCTGGATCACAGCAGTGGCCGCCACTCTCGTTCCCGGCCTGCTGGCGGGCTGTTCCGGGGGCGACAGCGCCGCACCACCGCCGTCCTCGCCTCCCGCCAAGGCGCCGACCCCTGCTCGGACGCTGCCGCGCGGTGCGACGGCGACACCGCCGACCCAGCCGCTACGGCTGACCAAGAAGATGACCCGGCCGGGGACGCGGCTGCGGTTCGGCCAGAAGGCGATCGTGCCCATCCGCGACTACCACCCCTTGCCCAAGACCTTCGCCGAGGGCGTGCTGGGCATCGTGGTGAAACGGCTCCGGCAGGCCCCCGGCTCCAAGATCAATGGAAACTTCGACGACAGCGGCAGAGCCGTGCTGAAGAGGAGCACCGCGTTCTACGCCGAGATCGTCATCACCAACGAGAGCGGCAACCCCATGTCACTGTCCCTCCCCGATTTCGAGGGCCGTCGCAGCGGCGGGGAACCCAACGACGTCAGCCTGCTCGGCGGTGAGCTGCCCGGCTGTCCGGAGAACCCCTCCCCGGACTCGTTCGACCACAAGGGCGCCCGATGGGTCACCTGCAAGCTCTGGGCATCGACGAGCTCCTCCCCGCTCCGAGAGATCCACTACCTGGCCCCGCCGTACGGCAAGAACGCCCAGCACCCCAACAGCCCGGCACCGGACTTCAACCAGCACTACGAGCTCGGAGCCATCATCTGGCACTGAGCCGAACCGAACGGGCCACCAAGCCGCCCGTCCAGCGCCCTGGCCTGGCCCCGAGAGATCGCCGGGCGGCGCTTGCGGTGCCGGAACCCGGCTGAGGCCGTTGCCGTCCAAGGCCCGGATCCCGGAAGCAGGAACGGCGGGAGGGGATCCTCCCGCCGCTCGGGTCGACGCGGCGTCCAATGCCGCCGCGCCTATTTTGCCGTGACCGTCCCGTTCGGCGTGTGCCCGGACAGGACGGCGATTTCCTTCGTCACCTCTCTTCAGCTGCGGTTTTTGTGGGCATCTGCTCTTTCAGGCGAGCCACGCCGAGGGCGATCGTGCTGATCAGCGACATTCCGAGGATCTGCCAGAATGTCGGGACCTTGCCCTCCATCACCCAGTCGACCGGCAGCCCCATCAGGGGGGTGAGGCTCACCATGATGGCGTAGAAACCGTCCGGAACCATCTTCCTGGCCCTTGTGTGAATGAACCTGGGAAGTACCGTCCCCATCCCGGCCACGAACAGCAGGGTGAAGAACAGACCCCAGGACCAGCCGGCTGTCAGGCTCTCGCCCGCCAGCAGGGCCCACACGGTGATGCCGAACGCCCCGATGAGCGTCACCAGGGCTTGGAACTGGTCGGACGCCTTCTCCGGCATGTCGACGAACCGACGGGAGAACACCAGGTAGAGCAGGCCGAAGGACCCGTTCACGATGGCGAACACGGCGCCCAGGATGGACGATTTCATGTCCCATACCTCGATGGTGACGCCGAGGCCCGTCGCCACCAAAAGAGGCACCGAGATCGCGGCAGTTCGCAGCCCGGCCCGCCATGCCTCGGCAGAGAACAGCAGGATGGGAATTGCGAATCCGATGGCGTTGACCGAGGCCAGCGCCATGCCCGAGGTGAGCGCCAGGGTCGCAGAACCCCTGCCGCCGACGTTCAGCAGCCCGATAATGGCCAGGTTCGCCAGGTTGGCCCGGGTGAACCTCAACCTCTGGGGCCTGTCGCCGCTTCGGCGAAACAGATACCAGATCTGCCCCTGGTAGGCCAGGGCCAGCAGGATCATGGCGGCCAGCCCGTACTCTACCGCCGTGACCGCGAGCGCGGCCACCTGAAGCGACTGCAGAGCGTGGACTTTGAACCATGACCTTCCCAGCAGCTTTGCGGTGGACTCGGATAACGCGTAGAGCGCACCCTTTGGATAGTTGTAATCCGTCTCCGATTTTCTGGAGACAGCATTTTCCACGTTACGATCCCTTTCGTGCCGGGGCGCGCAAGGGATCGGATTCTTGTCCGGTCCCTTGAGGTCGCGCCAGAATGGATATGGCGTGACTCCGCGGAACCGGATGGTTCTCTTTTGTGGAGTTCGGTACGATGGTACCTTGTCGGCGATCTACGTGGGAAGTTGCCTCGGGCGAGGCCGTTCTCACATGATGGAGGGGCGCGCAGGGCGCTCGGCTGCTGAAGTCAGAAGGCTCATTTGCTCTCAGTGGCGCGAGAAGCGCCGTTCAAGGCCCGTACACCTCGGCATCATTTCGGCCGGAATAGTTGGCCGACTGTTTACGTGCAGTTGTCCTCAATGAAAGACCCCGTTGTGCGTGGTGGGCAGAGGCGGGTCAAACCAGCCGCCTTCCCCTTTTCGGAAGTAGCAACGTGATCATTGCCGAGGCAGAAGGCTGCCGGTGGCCTCCGTGCAGGGCTGGCGTCGTCACCCTCACCGCGCTGACCACAGGCTTTCAAGCGCCGTACCGGCTTTGGTCGCGTCCAGGGGCGGTGGTGTACGAGTTTCACCAGGTCAAAGGGAATGGCGTCGTGAGAATTCACGCAGGGGACCCTGCCGGGTGGCTGGCCGAATAGATCGGGCCTGCCGGCCCGATGTGTTGCGGTCGATGACCGCGGCGCTCATGTCGGCCGAGGCCGACGCGGTCTGAGAGCAGCGCTCGGGCGAGCACGTCAACTGGGACACCCGGTGCTGGCACCGTCGAGTTGGCCATCCCCAAGCTGCGATCGGATCGTGCTTCCCCCGAATGGATGCTGGAGCGCCACCGCCGAACCGGACAGGCCCCAGTCAGCGTGGTGGCCACCTGCTACATCAGGCACATCTCCCTCAGCCGGGTCAGTGAGATGTCCAAGATGCTGGACGCCCAGGTACAGGCGGGCCGTATGCGTTTGTGGGCTCGACACGCTTCGTAGGACGGCCGGACGGTGGACGTGCATGTGCTGGTGGCTCGCGGCCCGATCGAGACGATCGCCGCCACCCTGCCGGGGCGTGCTGGCAGCGGTGCCGCACCCACTACCTGCGACAAGAAACCTGCGACAGCCGTCGGCTCGACCTCGAACGGGTCGGCGTCGTACTCGATGAGCCGCACCAGCGCTTCCGGTCCTGCTCGACTGCCCCGCCCTCGCAACTCGTCCCGCCAGATCTGCTCGCTCACCTCCGCCTCGTCCAACCCGGGAGCAAGTCAGAGGTCATCGTTCGAGTATGCGGCGATGCCACCAGGGGAGGTCCGCCGGTGCTGAGGGGTCGGGCAGGGTCTGGCGTTCGTAGCGTTCGCTGAGCGGCTCCACGATGGCGGCCATCTGACGCCGGGCGTCGCTGGGCAGAAGCTGCATGATCGAGTGGAGCAGGTCCAGCGCTTGACGCGGGTCGCACCAGGGGCAGTCCATTCCGTGGCGCAGTGCGTGAGCGGGCGGGCGCAGGGATCGCTTCAGCGTCGTGATCGCTTGGGCCGTTGCGCCTGGGGTGGTGTGGGGGCGCTGCTGTTCGGCTTTGGTGATCTGCCGTATGACCTTCGCGGGCAGGCCAGTGATGGGGGGAGAGGGAACGGGGTGCTTTGTGTGACGCGCCGTGGGCAGTCGGCTTGGGGGCCTACGCGGCATTGTCCGTTCGTGTCGTCGTCATGAGGTCATGCTGGCAGTCGACGCTGAGGTTGCCAAGGTCCGGCTGTCTGGCGTATCGCGCTCGGTTCCCTGGCCTGAGCCATTTCGTCCGCCGTCGTCCCACCTTGGAGAGAAGACCCTGACGGTGACGAGACTTCGGTGCGGTACCGGTGCGGACGGCTCGGTTCATGAAGGTTGCGCCGGACAGGACGACGAGGCTTGCGGAACCCGTGGCCTCCTCGACGATGCGGCCTACAGGGACGTTTCAGTAGAGCAGATCCTCACGCTCATCCCGGATGGCTACGAGGCATCCATCCTCGTCGTGGTCGACAAGACTGCGATCACATCGGCCGAGATTCCGGTTCTGCTCATCGACCTGAACGAACTGAATGAGGAATACGGTAGGACGTTCCGCGTCATCCCGGGCGAGCTTCCGTCGATCGAGGTCAATCTGTCCCTCGGCAACATGGACTTCTTCGAGCTCGCCGACTCCGTGGACGATGACGGTGTTTTCCGGGGCTTCACTGATTGAGCAAACATCCACGCCTGGCGATAGGTATCAACCCTCCGTCTCATGCGGGCCATCTAGACAATCAAGCCTGAAGACCGGAGAAGCCACTCGAAGATCTGGATTCACATTGCTCAGGCACAACGGGGATCGGCCGCCCGCCAGACAGCGTTGTGAGCCGCCCGACCAACGGCGGGCATGGTCTCCGACGTGAGGGCCGCGGGCGCCTACAGGGGCGTGGCCGGTCGATGGCCGCGGGCTTTCCATGAACGGTATGACCCACCCGAGGGCCTGTGGCCCTCAGGTGACGAACCCCCGCGGAACCCGGTATGACGCGATCTTCCCGACTTCGTAGCCCTGACTCAACTAGTCTCAGCGAGTGTCTCTTACCGATGCAGACATCGCCGCCGCGCTGGCGCCTGCCGGGCTTCGTTTCATCGAACGTGAGCGAGCCGAGGTCAAGCTTCCACTTCAACCCAACAGGTCCGCTGCAAGCTCATTGGCCGAGCATGGACGCATCGACGCCGAGCCGGATGAAGTTGTTGACGTCGATGATTCCGACATGGCCGCGAAGCTCAATGCGAGCTGGCTCCGGCTCGCGCTGCAGTACGGTCTCTTCGACGAACAGCGCGAGTTCTTGATCGGAGTCGACTTCTCGGCTACCGACGAGCCGGACTGGGCGTGGGTGCGCGTCCGGCTCCTTGACGAGTGGGACATAGCCGGAAGTGGCGTAGCGACACTCCGGAGCAATCTCGCTGGTGTTTTCACCACACGATTCGTACCCGAGTTCACCTCGGTGTCCCTGGACAGGCGCATGCTGCTGCACACCACCGTTTGGGGCAATGGGACAGTCAGCTCCATCGTCATCCGCCCTGACCTTGTCAAAGGGAACGCCAACTGAGTACGCGGACACAACAGCAGTAGATCGAGGTGTTGGCGAAGCCCCTGGTAGGACGGTTGATCTCGCGCAACCGGCCGTCCACACCAGAGGTTTCAGTTGCTTTTCGGGGCGCGGTCGAGACCGGCCTTCTGGGCCAGCGCGTTGGCCTCCGCCGTCCCCAGCGCGGCCTTGCCCTTCGCCCGCCGCTGCCGGTAGATCAGCACAGGGCACCCCCCGCCCACCGGGGAGGTGGCCCCGCCAAGGCGCCGGTCGCCCGCAAACCACACCAGCTCGGGGTGTGCACGCCGGGACCGGCCCTCGGGGGAACGGGTCAGCACGCCGCCGCTGAACGGCGCCGTCTGCCCCCGCGCGAACTCGATCTTGACCTTCTGCCCGACGCGGTCCCCGGGGAGCATCTCGAAGGACGCCGGGAACGTTTCCCAGCCGTACGTCCGAAGGATGCGCTCAGTGCGCCGCAGCGCGACCAGCGCCGCCGCTTCCAGAGGCAGGGCCAGCAGTGCCAACAACTCGACCACGAAGATGAGGCCCGGGACGCCGAGGAGCACGGAGATCGGGACGACTGCCACGGCCACCGCAACGGTGCCGGCGAGCCACAGCCAGAGTCGGCGCGCCCGCCAGCGCACGTTCTCTCTCGTCGGAACGTGCTCCCAGGCGGGTCCGGGTGGGGGTGGAGGGGCCTCGATCATCAGGCCGTGATGCTAGCAGGGTCTTCCTGGCCTGGGCCTTCTTGGGGGAGCGGTGATGGGAACCGAACCCGCGTTGTCAGCTTGGGAATCTTTCGGCTGACCGTCAAGCATCGTGGTCCGCCATCTCGCGCGGACGGCGGCCTTCCGCCGTCAGGGTGAGGGTTGGCCTGCTGAGGATGTCCATAACCCGCAGTGAGGGTCCTGCGGCCTGAAGAGCGACTGGTACCTCGGAAAGCCGTCCCTCCCACCGCTCCGCCACGGGCGATGCATGCCGTGATCGGTCACGGAGAAGTCCGGCCACTTCGCGGTGGCCGTTGAACAAGGTCAACGAACCGTACGAGGATGCCTCCGCCCGCCGAGGCGTACCCGCAACGATCCCGTGCCCCGCTGATCTCGGAGATGAGGCGTGCGGAATCAGGTTGCCCTGATTACCGTCGTCGCTGTGATGGCGGATGGGACTCAACCGGCGCACCGCACCCTCCAGGACGCACCGGACCCAGGTGACCTGAAGCGAGTAGCGGAGGAGTTCGGGCTGGGCAACGTCCGCGATGCCCTCTTCCTGGCCAACGGGCGCAGGAACCGCAGCTGGCGCATCGACACGGCCACAGGGGTTTACGCGCTGAGACTCCTGCGCGATGTCCCCGTAGAGATCGCACACCGCAACGCGAAGGTGCTGGCCGCTCTGAGGCCGTCCGGTCTGCCGGTCTACCCCCCGATGAACATCCGCGATGGTGGCCCGGTGCTACAGATCGGGGCGCACAGCTACTTGGTCTCCCCGTGGGCGAACGGCGCTCATGTTGAAGGGACCGACCTGCCGCTTGGCGAGGTCTCCGATTTCGGGGCGCTGGTGGCCACCGTCCATAAAGCTTTGAGTGAGCCGGAACGTGTATCGTTGCCGCCGGCGGATTTCCGGCCCCGCATGAAAGTCACCAGCCCGGACAAGGCCATCGACAAGGCCGACCGGCTGCTGGCCGCAATCGCCTCGATCACAGAGCCGAGCGAATTCGACAAGCTTGCCAGGACCCTGCTGGAGGAACGCAAAGTCCTGATCGACAAGCATAGGGGCAGCCCGCCGGTCGAAGGCGATGACCCCGGGCCTTTCGGCTGGACGCACGGAGACCTGCAGCACCGCAACATCCTGCATTCCAAGGGAAAGGTCAGCGCCGTACTCGACTGGGACCGGATCGCGGTCAGACCCATTGGAGAGGAGATCACGCGGACCGCACTGGTCCAGTTCGGCGGTGAGAACGGCCGCCTGGACCTAGATCGTGTCGCCGCGTTCGTCGGCGGATACCGTTCGGTGCTGCCGCTGTCCCGCACGGACCTCGCCGACGAGGTGGACCGGCTGTGGTGGAAGCGCATGTCCGACTACTGGATCTTCGAGTTCCACTACGACAGGTCTGATCACGATGTCGACCCACTGATGGCTCCCAGCGGACGACTCCTGAGTTGGTGGACCGACCGGCGCGAGGACGTGCACCAGGCGTTCGCTGCAGGGACCTGACCAACGGTCAGAGGTGGCTCGAATGAGACGATGGAACTGTTCGCGTTCGGCACGCCGGTCGACAAGTAGGCCAGGAAGCTGAGTCGGCCGTGCCGAACCGGTTCGGCCTGCGTGATGCACTATGCCTGTAGGACCGTGCCCACAGTGCCGCCCACCACAGACCACGATCGTCGGCCAGCCGTAGGGCAGTTCCCGCTCGTCGAACCGGTGACCATGGCCCACGAGCCTCGCGTCACGGAACCGCCGGGCATCACTGGCTCACTCAAGCGACAATTTCCTCTTCCTCAGCTGCCAAATGTGTGGCCATCCTCTGCTCCGGTCGCCGGCGTTCCCACCGCACGGTAAGTCAGAACAGGGTGTCGCGGATACGCAAGGGCTGGTAGCCGGTGGGCCGCGTTGGGGGAGTTCGTCGTCGATGTCGACCTCGATAAGACGCGCAGAGCGTGCCCGTCGTCCATGTGCTGAAGGGATGGCACGGTTGCCATTGCCCTTGATGCCGATGAGGGGCTGATCGCCCTCGGCGTGGCCCGTGTACTCGCAGATGGGGCCGCGCTCGTCGTCCTCAGGCAGCCACCCATCGAAGTGGCCGGACTGTTCGCCGGCGGCAGGGGCGGAGTAGATGAGCGCGTTGGGGGTCGTCGCAGACGGCACGACGCCACCCTGGACCGAAGATGTTTCATCTCGGCGCATGCGGTGACCTTGCCAAGCTCGACCGGATCCAGCATCGCGAGTGTCGGCTCACTTCAGCCGTGGTGAAGGTCCGGATGGAACTGACATGCAGGCCCCGTTCGTCTGAAGATCGCCCAATCCCCAGGACTCGGAGCTCCCATGTACTACAAGGACGACGGTTCGATCGACTACGAGGACCTTGGGAACGAACTCGCCAACATGCTCCATGGGTATCCGTACGGCGAGCCGCAGATGACGCTTGGGATGATCGCCGATGAGCTGAAGGCCGCCCCCGACAGCCGGCAGGGACGCGCCATGATGGTCGCGGCGTATGCCAGCCGCTGGTACGCCAAGTGGCAGATCACCGAGGTCGCCGTCTTCGACAACTTGATCGAGGCCGCCAGCCGGGCCAGGGAGGTTTACGGGGCTGCGATCTGCTCGGCCCCCGGCGGGCACGAGCATCCCGAGATCAGCGCCGATGACCCGGAGGGCGCGGCCGAGGTGATGGCGCTGATCGGCGACCCTGAGGGGCGGGCGGCCCACGACTCGCTCCTCGACGAGGAGGACGTGGACCTCGACGCCATGAACTGCCCCGGATTCCTGGCAGAACTGGCTGCCGAGACGGTGGAGGACCTCAAGGAGGCCAGGAGGGGACGGTTCGAGGCTCCGCCAACAGACGCCTCGCTGGACGAGCGCTATCTGACCGAGGACGGTCGGACGAACTTCGACGCGCTGCTCTCCGACATCGAACGGCAGAAGTACAGCAGTATCGATCCAATCGCCCAAAAGGCCGCCGTCTGGGCGGGCCGCAGGTTGATGGGGGGCGCACTTCCCGAGGAACGCGCACCACTGGCCCTGGCCGTGGCATATCTGACCAAGCACTGCTACTGGGGCTCGGCCGCGCCGTCCGTGGTCGCTGTCTACATTGACGCTCTCAAGACGTTCGATCTCGCCGCCCTCGACCAGCCGTGCCCGCATCCCAACGGCCACCCCGTTCGCCTCCGGGACACCCCGCGCCGTGCGCGTGCCCTGATCTCCCCGCCAGGGGATGCCGATGACCACGGCGAACGATGCCCACGTGGGATAGCCACGTACGTCCACGAAATGATCGACTATGCCGTGTCCTACACGTCCCGCCACGAGCAGTAACGGCGACTCGACCGCCGAGTGCGCCTGGCGGTCCAGCGGTGGGTTGTGAAGCCGGAACGAGTCGTCTTTCCGCCCGGCTCCCGGCAGCGATCGCGGAGAATCCAACAACTTGTCTCTGACCTTGTGTGAATTGGATTCTGAGGACGACGGACGATAATACTTCTGGCGCAGTGGGGCCCGCGGGCGAGAACGCCCGAGCCCACGCGGCCACCCGAAGGGAACCCCACCCATGGTCGGGAGGCGTGCCAGTGCTGCCGGAAGGGCTGGGAAGAGGCTCGCGAGGTCACCATGACGAGCTACGCTCATGCGGCCTTCGGGGAGAAGCGGAAGGCACTCGGAAAGCCAGGGCTGTGCTCGGCTGAGGGTGTTGCCGGCAAAAGGCCCGGAACCTGATCAGGCTCCGGGCCTTTTCGCTGGTCAGATGTGGTGGGCAGGCGCGGGGGCAACCGCCGACCTTCCGCTTTTCAGAAGTGAGGACCAGCCTGCTGGCGGGCTCCATGCCGAGGTGGACGGCGGTCGATGTCCTTGGGTGGCGAGGGGACACGTGGACGATCCACACTGCGCGGTCCTCATCGTTGATCGCTAGCGCGCCCGCCGCTCGTGACCTCGAATTCCTTGACGTACTGCTCCTCTTCGGGACTGTTCTCGGTGGTCGCACAAGGCGGCCCGCCGCCGCACGGCGGACGCACCCCAAACGGAGGAGGACAGATGGAAGCGGCTTTTCCCGAGGAGATGACCGTTCACGATCTGCTTCGAGCAATGGAGACCGGTCGGCTGACCTCAGAGGAACTGACCATCCGATGCCTGGAGCGCATCGAGCGGCTGAACCCCTCATTGCACGCGGTCATCACCGTGAATCCGGACGCGCCGGCACAGGCCCGTGAGATCGACCGTCTCCGGGCTTCGGGCGGTGCGCTCGGACGACTCGCCGGGGTTCCGGCCCTGGTGAAGGACAACATCGACACCCTCGGCCTGCCCACGACGGCGGGTTCCGAGGCTCTGCGTGAAACACTGCCGTCCCGCGACGCGGGGCTGGTGGCCCGGCTGCGCCGAGGTGGCGCGATCATCCTGGGCAAGACGAACCTGTCGGAGTGGGCCAACTACCGCACCGACGCCGCACCACACGGTTGGAGCCCGATCGGCGGTCAGACCAGCAACGCCTATGTCCTGGATCGGAGCCCGTTGGGGTCTTCCAGCGGTTCCGCGGTTGCGGCGGCCGCGGGTATGGCCCCGGTGACCATCGGCACCGAGACCTTCGGCTCCATCATCTCGCCCGCCGCGGCGAACGCCGTCGTGGGCTTCAAACCGTCCCTGGGGCGGGTCAGTGGGGCCGGCGTAGTGCCGGTCTCGCCGCGACAGGACATCGCCGGGCCGATCACCCGGAACGTGGCCGATGCCGCCGCGGTCTTCGAGGTGATCGCGTCCCCCCGCTTCGCCCCCCGTCTGGAAACGGACTTTCCGCCCGGGACCAGGATCGGTGTGTGGAGCGGGATCAGACCGGCCGGAAGCTACCCGGACGTGGATCGTGTTCTCGCCGAAGCGACGGCGAAGCTACACGAACTGGGCGCGTCCACCGTTGCGGTGGACCTGCCCGTACCTAACGCGCTCGGGGTGCTTCCTTACGAGTTCAAGGAAAGCATCAATGCCTACTTGAGCTCGGCCGGTGGCGAACACCCTCGCAATCTCGCTGAGCTGATCGCCTTCCACCGGAACCATCCCGCCGAGCGGGCGTCCGAATTCGGGCTGACCAGGTTCGAACTGGCCCAGGCTTCGGACACGGTTCGCTCACCGCAGGAATATCTGGAGGAACGCAATCGGGTCACCGAGGAGGCGCGCGAACGCCTTGGCCACCTCTTCAGGCGACACCGCCTGGATGCGATCATGGCTCCATCCAACGGCCGGGCCTTCGAGATCTCCCAGCTGCGCAACCTCCCCTGGGTGCATTCCTGCATTCCAGCGGCGGTCGCCGGGTATCCGAACATCACGGTCCCGGCCGGTTACGCCGACGCCCAGCTGCCGCTGGGGGTCTCGTTCATAGGCCACAGGAACCGCGACGAGGAACTCCTGGGGCTCGCCTACACCTTCGAGCAGGCGACCCGGGCACGCAAGGTGCCCATGTACCTGCCCTCGCTCCCGGTGTGACAGCCGGGCACGCGTAACGGGTGAACACCTGCCGGCCCCAGCTACCCGCTGGGGCCGGCGGAACTCGACACTCTCTAACTGGGGCCAGAAACGGTCGGTGCCCCGCAGGCACAGGTTCCGTGAAGCGGACCCATGTCGGTCGGCCGGCAGGACGCGTCCGCGCAGAAGGCCGGGGTTGGTGCGGCCGTGCATCTGAGGAGCGGGACCAGCCTGGTCAACGTCATCCGGCTCACCGCGGCCGCCAAGCGCCCAGGGCGGGTGTGGCCCCGTTCACGGTGTCCCTTGCCCGGTTTGAGGGCCGCCGAGGGCGGCCGGATCAGGACAGCGGTTCCCTGCCCTCTGGTGATTGCCGCTGGTGAACGGCTTGGGGGTGGTATCAGACACCCTCCGTAATTGCGTTTGAGTACTCAACGTAATTAAACGAATGCATTCAGGTATGGAAACACTCTGTCGGTCAATGGACACTCTTCGTGTACGCACCACTGAACTTCCCCCTCGCCTCTCACGTTCACTGGCGTCACGATCGCGGGCGTCCCAGTGGCACCTGTCAACGCGTGAGGCACAGGGAACCCACCAAAGGAGAGCAGATGCGTGTGAAGAGGACCACCGCCCTCACCCTCGCCGTCCTGGCGACCGGGGCCTGCCTGGCCACGACCGGGGCCGCCAGCGCCCAGCCCGCTCGATCTCCCGCGCAGGCGCACGCCAAGCAGTCGACGGCGCTGCCCCCGGGCTGGCAGCTGGTGACCCTGCCCAACGCGAACGTCCCCAACTTCCAGCGTCGTACCCTCTACTGCCCCGGCTCCAAGAGGGTCCTCGGCGGTGGCGCCGAGGCCCGGGGGAACCGGGCGATCCTGGTCGGCTCCTTCCCGACCGACGACGGCCGGGGCTGGATCGGCCTCGGCCGCCAGGACGGCTACAACGACGTGGGCATCAGCGTCTTCGCCATCTGCGCCGACTGACAGTGCGCATGCTCCGGCCCCGGTCACGCATCACGACCGGGGCCGGTCCCCGTTTCCAGGGGTCTCAAGAGCCGTGTGCGACAGTGCGCCCGCTGCTGCGGTGAATGTGATGCCGTTGGCGTCACCCTTGCCGATGCTGACCTCGGGCTTTCACCCGCCGGTGCGCCTCTCGTACTGTCGGGCCTCGCGTCTCTTAGCCCGGTCCAGGAGCTACTGCGCCGCCGGAAGATCACGTAAGCCCCTGTATTTCTCTGCTGTACAGCACGGACCTGAGGAATCGCGCCCAGCGGAAATTGCCCGGCTCCGGTCGCCAACCCTGGGCCGGGGTCTGCCGCGTTGGGTGGACGTGAGTGACACGACGAAGGACCTCACCTACGCCGCGTTCGTGGAGGCGGCCTGGAGTCGGCATCTCGGCGTCGCCACGCTGCTGGCCGGAAGCCCGCATCAGGCGGAGGAGCTTGGGTTCCGGTTCGGGCAGTGGGGGATAAGTCCGGGGCACGGTGCGCCGTCGCGGTCGGATAACCGTGCGGACGCGCCTCGTCTGCGGTCGGATCTATGAAACCTGCGCAGGTCAGGAGCGGATTCGCAGCGGCCGGGCGAGGCCCTGGCAGTGGTCGGGTTCGGACACTATGTCGAGTCGACTGTCACGCTCCGCTACCTGGCGGCTGGGGACACGTTCGGGAGAACACCGCCGTCTTACTTACCCCGGCTCCTGGGAACCTAGGTATCTACCTGCCCTGACTCCCCAAGATCCCGATCTGCGGCTGGAGTACTAGAAGCCACTGCCCGACAAGTGCTCCGGGCCGCCCTTCAGCCGTTCCGGCAGGTCATCCAACGCGCACGGGCAAACCGGGGGTGTGCCGGTGGGCCGGGACGTCGGTTTGCGACGGACTCACGCAGTTGACCAGGCGCGCGATAGGTGACGCGCCCCTTGTGCGGACTGGAGCCCTTTGTCGAAGCGGTGCTATCCGCAGATTCGGGCAGCCCAAAAACGGCCTGAAACCGTCGTTCCCCCCGCGGTCGGCCAAGCGCGCCGAGTGTCGTCCCTGCTGCGAAAAGTAACCCACGCCAAGGAGGCAGCCCGCGCCGAGAAAAGGGGACTGCCTGCTCTTGACACCGAATAGGGGTGAGATCATCATGATCTCGACTCATCCGAAATATCTTCTGACCGCGGCGACAATCCCGCGCGTCGCGGCCTCCTTCCCGAACCGGCGACCTCGACTAAAGGAGGAACGATGCGCAAGCGGGTCCTGTCCCTGATGGTAGCGGCAATGGTTTCTGCGCCTGCCCTGGTTGCTACGCCCAGCGCAGCGGCGACTTCATGTTCGGACCGTAATTTTATCGCGGAAGTCGTCGCCAACAGCGCTCCTGTGCATTCGAACTACTATGGGTCATCTCCCATTATCGCAAGGTTCAACGACGGGAAGCTCATCCATATCGACAAGCTATGTATAAACAATTATGGAAACCTGTGGTATCACACGGACTGGCCTAGCACGCAGGGCTGGATCTACAGGGACTATGTGGAGTACTTCTCGGGGTGATTCCGATCGCGCCCGCGAGATGATCAGGCGGCACGAGGGGCCAATTTGATCAACGGTCGCCTCGTGGGGGCCACGTCCCGGCGCGCCGGCGGCCGACCGGTGAGGCCTGCGAGGTCGCGATCGCTGAGCTATGCGAGATCGCCACCGTCAAGAACCTTAGGGATCACTTACGCTGAGGATGACGATCTACGCTCACGCGGCCCTCGAGGAGAAGCGGGCGGCGCTTTGGAAGCTGGGGGATGCCCTCGGCTGAGGCCGTTGTCGTCAGCGCTGTCCCCAAAACGCCCCGGCCCGTTTGGCGCCGGGGCGTTTGCGCGCTTGGAAGGTGTGGGCAGGGGCGGGGGCGAACCGCCGACCTCCCGCTTTTCAGTGTGGCAGAGAGCCACTTGGGGGGTTTGTCGAGGTTGGAAGGTCGTTGCTGTGAGCCCGTGATCGGCTCTGCCTGCTGTTGCTGTCACCGGTCGCGCAGTCGACGGTTCGGTTGGCGCCTGGAGGCCGGTGGCTGTTGAGGCGGCAGCGCGGACCCCCGGGGTCGGCCGCGAACGACAGGGCGGTGGTGGCGCGAGGCGCCGCGGCTGGCCAGGGTGTTGGGGGAGGCGACGCTCAGCCGCCTCTTGGTCTCCAAGACCGCCCAGCGTTCGGCCCCGGCCTGCTGCAGCAGTTCTGTCTGGCAGATCAAGGGATCGTAGGATTTTGCCATGCACGCCACCCTCACGGAGCACGCTCGGTGCCTCTACGGCGATGAGTATCAGACCACCCCCGAGTGCAACCTTGAGCACCGCGAGCACTACTTCGTCGAGCAGTTGACCTTCGCCGACGCGAACTCGATTCTCGTCATGCTCCGTGAACTGTCTCCGCATCGAGTCGACGGATACCTTCCGGTCTGGATTCGCAACTTGGCATACCGGCTCGTGCTCCTGCAGAGGCCTGACGAGCCAGCACTGATGCGTGAGGCAGCACACAGTCTCTATTTGCATGGTCCCGACTGGGATGACATCGCCGCGGACCTCCGGCGTCGGGCTGATGCTCTTGAGGCGACGGCCTAGCGTTCGTTGACGGGTTGTGAACGGCAGGCCACGCCGACCCGCGCCGGCCATTAAAGACCGTCCGCCTACGCTGCGTGCCCCATAGGGCGTGCCGGAGTGGGCGGCTGCGGCGGCGCGAACCGCAGTCGCCATGATCTACAACAGCCGAATCCGGCAGTCGCCGATGCCCCCTGGATGCGAACTATCGGCGATCACGACCTTTGTTGCCCTACCTAGGTCGCAACGTGTGCCGTTGGAAGGCCACGTAAGCCCTCGGGCGGGACGTTCGTGACGGTCTGGCTGGGGATCTGAGGAGCCGCGCGGCAGGCAGTTGCTCTCGTGAGCGGGTACTCGGTCGAGCCTTCTCCTGCATGACGTGCAGTACGACGATCAGGTCGTGACCGTGTGTGATCAGGACGTGGTGCGCCCGAGCACATGGCAACGGCGATGAGCGTCTCCGACGGCCCTGGTGTCGGTGCGCCCTTCTATGGTGCCGATCATGGCAACACGGCCAATCCATGATCCGCGCCCGCTGTTCGCCCTGGCGGTGGGGCAAGCCGAGCAGCAGGTCGCGGCGGTACGTCCCGACGAGTTGAGCAACAGCACACCGTGCGCCGACTACGACGTTCGCGCGCTGGTCGGGCACATGGTCGCGGTGCTGCACAAGCTCGCCGGTGTCGGCGCCGGACGCGACGTCTCCGATGTTGCAGACGTGATCGACGATGTCGCCGACACCGGCTGGATCAGCGCATTCAGCAAAGCTCGCGGTGAGGTTGAGCGGGTGTGGACCGACGATGCGATGCTCGACCGCATGGTCACTTTGCCGTGGGCCACGCTGCCAGGCCGCGTCGCGCTGGACGCCTACACCCACGAGTTCACCGTGCACTCCTGGGACCTCGCCCATGCCACGGGACGGCTCAGTGAACTCGACCCGGACCTTGCGGTGCAGGCGCTCGAGGCGTTTCCGAGGTTCGCCCCGCCTGAGACCCGCAGTGAGCAGAGCCCGTTCGGTCCGGTCGTCGCGGTGCCCGACGACGCCGACGTCTACACCAGACTGGCCGCGTACCTCGGGGCGCGACCCCTGGGACTAGGGACGGCGTACCTGGAGCGGAAGGGTGACCCCATCGGGCTCATCAAGCTGCTGGGGAGCCTGAGCATGCCCGTGCTCTGCCGATCGGGATTGGGGGATGCGACTTCCACCAGAACGTGCCGTCCACGTGCTTCTTGATGCCAGTGCCCGGGAGAGCAAGGCCGTGACCGTTCGCCGCGTGGTCTCCGACGGTGATGGTGAACGTGGTGTGCATGGCCTTGGCGATTCGGTCCAGCATCGCGGGTGTCGGCTCACTTCCGCTGCCCTCGATGCGTGACGGTGGGGGTTGTGTGATGCCTGCGCGCTCGGCTACTTCTGCTTGGGTGAGTCCCAGTTCCCTGCGGCGCTCGTGGACCATGTCGCCGAGCCGAAGGTCGAGGCCGGCCAGTTCGTACTCAGGGGGCGAGTACTCCCTTCGCGCAGCCGCCGTTCACGGCCAAGCTTCCATTTGAAGTGCCCGGCCATCACTTGCTCCTCTCGTAGACATGGTCTGCTGGTCCTGTATGGGACGACTCGCAGGCCAGTCGTGCGTTCACCGCTCGCTCCACGTCGCGCGGTCGCGCGTCGTTGCGAACCTTCCGGAACACCGTCAGTAGCGCAATCAAGCGGCCGGGCCCGGTCGGTAGCCGATACGTGATCCGCCAGGCCGTTTCCTCCAGGTGGGGACGCAGTTCACGGACGCCGTGGCGCAGTGCCTTGGTGTGGTCTCGATCGAGCATGTCACCTAGGTCGACCAGGTAGTGATCGTCCAGCCCGGGCTCCGTGGGGCACTGCGGTGGTGCGCCAGCCGGTGATGACCTCCCGGGCATTAGTGTCGAGGTCGAGTTCGGTTGCGTCGACCCGTTCGACGGGGAAAGCGCGCATTTCTTCGGTGCTCAGGTGCCGTGCCCAAGACCGTCCGCGGCGCAAAGTACGCCGATGGCGGCCGGTCGCACCTGCTGGCGGCGGTAGCCGGTCAGGCCCGGAACCGATCGTCCTGGTGGTGGTGGCCCAGGCCGAGGTCCTGGACGCCAGATCCGAAGAGACCACCATCGCCCCTCCGGTACTGGCCCAGATCGACCTGAACGACAGGGTCGTCACCGCAGACGCCCTGCGTGAGTCGCACTGGCACAACTCCTGCATCGCGGGCACGGAGAGAAAGTCCACGCAGGTGAAAGGGGTTCAGTTGGGCCGGGCGGTGGACGCAGGAACTGCGAGGTTGTTTTTACATCTGTGGGAGGGGTTGCCCTGGGTCGACAGCAATGTCATCCTGACCAAGGATGGCGCACAAGCAGTGCATGCCTCCATTGGCAGAGGAGGGAATTGGCATGGAAAAGCAGATCGTCGAAAACGATCCGCAGAATCCCGGTACTGATTCATCTGAGATATTTCCGCACTTTAAGACTACGGCACACTCCAAGGGATCCGGGGACGCCGACGTGCTGATCAAAAAATAGCCTCACGCACCCTCCGGACGGACACGGCTCCCCGCAGATCAACTGCGAGGAGCCGGCTTTCTATGTCGCGCTGCGGCCTATCAAGGAGAGGCGATGCGAGTCGCTCTTGTTTCCATGCCCTGGGCATCGATCGACGCGCCGTCCCTTGCGCTAGGAATTCTTACTTCGCGGCTTCGCGAAACTCTGCCAGAGGTTGATGTGGATACACGCTACGTCAACATTGAATGTGCCGAATGGATGCGGAGCATCCTACCCGGATCGAGTGGTTACGACTATGATTTCTTGGCGCTGAGGAGTTATTTCAACGGCTGTGGCGACTGGGTGTTCTCCGCGGCCCTGAACGGCAAGCGCGAGTGGAACGTCGAGGGCTTCACTGAGCAGCTGAAAGGAAAGATCTCACCGCGAGACTACGATATCTGCATGCGCTTGCATGCGGCTGCTCCGGAATTCATTGATGCCCAGGCCGCGTCGATTTCGGCCACCAAGCCGGACCTGGTCTGCTTCACCTCGACCTTTCAGCAAAATGTGGCGTCCCTGGCGCTGGCGCGTCGGCTGAAAGAGATCGTTCCAGACGTCCGTTGCGTCATGGGGGGTGCCAACTGTGACGGGGACCAGGGGGCAGGGTTTCACCGCGTGTTCGAAGAAATCGACTTCGTCGTGCGCGGCGAGGGAGAGCGGAGCTTCCCAGAGCTCATACGCCGCCTCATGGTCGACGGGGACTTCACAGACCTGACGGATATCCCCGGACTCTGCTGGCGGAAAGGAGAAGAGTCGGTAGTCAATCCCATGGCGGACCGGCTGCTGACCCCGGCAGAGATGCCGGCCCCCGACTACGACGCTTACTTCTCGCGGATCAAGGCCACCAGCGTATCCTCCTGGTTCGAGCCACGACTGGTCGTCGAGTCCGCTCGTGGGTGTTGGTGGGGGGAGAAGCATCACTGTACGTTCTGCGGGCTCAACGGCTCGATGATGACCTTCCGAAGCAAGTCTCCCGGAGTGTTCACCCGTGAGCTGGAAGAGCTGGCGCGTCGACACAGGGTCATGGACTTCTACGTAGTCGACAACATCCTGGATATGAAGTACCTGAATACCGCCGTACAAGAAATAGCGAAAGGGGATTACGACTACCGGATCCATTACGAGATCAAGTCAAATATGAAGCTCAACCAACTGAAGCAACTCCGTGATGCGGGAATAGTGTCCGTCCAGCCGGGGATCGAGAACCTGAACGCGACTGTCCTGCGCATCATGGACAAGGGTGTCAGCGGGGTGCAGAACGTTCGAATGCTGCGGGACGCGGAGAGCCTCGGCATCTCCGTTTCCTGGAACTATCTGTTCGGATTTCCCGGCGAATCGGAGGAGCACTATCTCCCCATCATCGCCCAGCTTTCGCGGCTGCATCACCTGCAACCGCCGGGAGGTGCGTCACGCATCGCCCTCGAGCGCTTCAGTCCCTATTTTGATAGGCCTGAACTCGGGTTCACGGACCGGCGACCTCACGGCCAGTACACGATGATCTATGATCTCCCCGAGTCGGACCTCTATGACATCGCCTATCTCTTCGACACGCCTGACAAAGGAATCGAAGGCCCAGTGGTCGAGGCTCTGGAAGAAGCTCTCGCCATTTGGGGTCGACAGCACCACTCCAGCACCCTGACTCATCAAGCCTTTGGCGAGGCCATTCTCCTCGCGAACACCAGGCCAGACTTCGACTGGTGCCAGGTCGAGCTCCGAGCCCCCGAAGAGGTCTTCCTCTTTCGCATGCTGGATCAGCCGCGCACCGAGGCCGCCCTGTGCGGCGCGCTGGGCGGCGTCGGCTTCCCCCTGCAGGCCGACGCCGACACGATGGTCCGAAGAATCCTTGCGGAATGGCAACGTCTTGGCTTGCTCTTCACCGACGAAGGGCGCCATGTTCATGTGGCCACCACGGTTGAGAACCAACAGCTTTGCCGCATCACCGGTCACGCCGAGGAGGCCACCGCATGACGGACGCGTCAGCACCGTTGCGTGCAGACCGCACCGACCAAGCCGACTGGCTGAAGGTCCGCGTGCGGGACGCTGTCCCGTTCCCCGCCGGAAATCTGTATCGCTCAGGCGTCCGCACCGTGGAGCTCGACGAGCCTGTCGACCTCGCAGCACCCTCGCCTGTGGATTGCCGGAGACTGGACATCGTACGGCTGGCAACCGCTCGCGGCATGCGCGTGATCTGGGAACTTCGCGCGATGTCACCGTCCATCGGCGCCAACGAGCTGAGTCACCTTCACCCGCCTCGCCGGATCGGCGACGACCCTGACGGAACCAGGAAGATCGCAGCCTGGTGGGAGGGTTTCTACCTCGGGCGCTGCTGCTGGCGACAAGGGCCGGGCTTCCTGCAGATACGCGACCGTCGGGACCGCCGGCTGGTCAAGTACACGCTGACCGAACCTGACCTCATAGCCGCTCTGCACGAACTCGATCAGGGGAATCACAGCGTATCCGCCGAGACCGTCGGCCCACTGCTCGAGGAGCGGCTCGTTCTGGCGATGGGCGAGCTGTTCTGGCTTGCTCCGTACCGCATGGTCCGCTGGCCAGACCCGTCGATGACGGTGTGAGACGATCCGACGGCCAATACGACGCCACGCGCGCGTGCCCAGCACCATACCCGCCCGACTGCACCAGCCACGCGCGATGGTGCCCGCAGCGGCAAGACGGCGGTGGACACCAAATCAAGCGCGGGCTGCGGCGCGGAGAGCTGCTCGGGCTGCGCTGGGAGGACATCACGCTGACTCCGTGCCGGGTCTGCGAGGGAGAAGGGCGGCAACCTGGAAGGGGAGCCCTGCCCGCACTGCGCGGAAACCGGCGTCCAAGACGCCAAGCTCGAAGTGGTCCAGACTCTCTAGCCGGCGAGCTTCGCTTCGTCTCACCCAAGACCGATGACGCGACGCGGACCATTCCGCTGCCGGACCTTTGCGTCACGGCGCTGTGCGAGACACCGAAAGGGCGGACGCCTGGCCGAATGGGCAGGATCACGGGCTCGTGTTCCCGTCCCGTCTCGGCACGCCTATGGAGCCTGACAACCTGCGGCGTAGCTGGGGCCGGATCCGCGAGGCTGGGACATGCGGCTCCACGACATGCGGCACACGTGCGTCTCGCTGCTGCTGGACCTGGGCGTCCCGCCGCACGTCGTGCGGGAGATCGTCGGGCACAGCGATATTGAGGTGACGATCTATGCTCACGCGGCACTGGACGAGAAGCGGGCGGCGCTTCGGAAGCCGGGGGATGCCCTCGGCTGAGGCCGTTGTCGTCAGCGCCCTCGTCAAAACGCCCCGGGCCGTTTGGCTCCGGGGCGTTTGCGCTGCTTAGAAGTGTGGCAGGGGCGGGGTCGAACCGCCGACCTTCCGCTTTTCAGCGGCCACCCTGTTGCACAGTGCCCTGCCGAGGTCAGACGGTGCTCGACGAATGCGGGCGTGAGCTCATGGAAGCCGTCGTTGCCGTCAGCGGTCGGTGTCTTTGGGATGGCGAGGGGACGCGTAGACGACCCACACCGTGCGGTCGTCATCGTTGATCACATAGCGTACGCGTCCGCCGCTGGTGACCTCGTACTCCCATTGTTCGAGGTCCCGGCCGTTGTGCCGGTGCGTTGCGAGATCTCCGCGGAGTCGGTGCTGTCGCTCGTGGTTGGAGCGGGAACGCGGCTCGGTGCTCAGGGCTTCCAGGCATCGGCGGGTGTTCGACAGTGCGAGGCGGCATAGCTCTTCCCAGCCTCGTACCGCGTCACTGGTGCCGAACCTGACGTCCCATTCTTCGTCTGGTGGTGGGACGGTGACCCGATCCCCTCGTTTGGGGCTCAAGGCGTGACCTCGACTGGGCCGAAGTCACCAGAAGTCGACCGAAGCGCCTCCTCGTACTCCGTGCGATCCGCCTTGATCCGTGCAGTGGCGCGCCAGCCCGTGATGACCTCTTGGGCGTTCGTGTCGAGATCAAGTTCGGCTGCGTCGGACAGAGCGTTTACCAGCTCCACGGTGAAGGCGCGAACCTCGTCAGTGCTCAGGTGGCGTATCCAGGGGAACACGTCGGGCATGGCGAGCAGGAGTGCCCGAGCGCTCGGATCATGTTTCATGAGCGCCAGGAAGATCCGCGACGCGGTCGTCAAGCTCTCATCGCGCTGCTCCTCGCGGTCGGCAGCCGTTAGGTAGAAGTCAGGGGCGTCGCGGTGGGTGACGCGCAGCCGGCCGAGGCGCGCGGCACGCTCAGCTACGGACTTGGGGTTGCGGGACAGGTCGGAGAAGGTCACTGCGTCCGCGGTGGTGCTCATGCCGCCAGTATACTCAGATTGTGTTCTGAAGTTCTGTCGATATCGTTCAGGGTGCTGTTGGCACCAGGCTGCCTGGGGGCATGCCGCCCGCCGCGAATGTCTGCCTGCCTGCCCAGTACCGGAGTGGAGCCGTCCGCCGTCGCGTTGTCGTCAAAACGCCCGGGCCGTTTGGCTCCGGGGTGTTTGTGCTGGTCAGAAGGTGTGGGCAGGGGCGGGGGTCGAACCGCCGACCTTCCGCTTTTCAGAAGTGGCGACCACGCTCCCGCTACCGCATCGGCCGTGGTCGGACGGTGCCCGACGTGGCCATTGTGTGTCGATGTTGCCGTCACGGTTGCCGTCATCTGGTCGATGTTGTCAGGCGACCTTGATTGAGTGGGGGCCGACGCTGACGGTGATGTCCACGTGTCCGCCGAGTGCGGTGGCGTAGGCGCGGAGGGTCTCCAGTTCCATGGTTTCGATGTCGCCGTTCTCGATCTGGGAGACGCGGGACTGGGAGACTCCGAGGATCTGGGCGACCTCGGCTTGTGTCTTGCCGATGGCCTTGCGGAGTTCCTTGAGGTGGTGGCCGGCGACGTGGGCGTCCAGTTCGGAGCGGGCCTGGGCCTGGCGTTCGGGGTCGGCCAGTTCGGGGTTGCGGCGGTGTGCTTCGGCCTTGATGTCCTGCCAGCGGCGTCCGGTGCTCATCGTCCGGCCTCCTTGTCCTTCGCGGCCCGGTACTCGGCGTGGCTGAGCTTCCCCCCGTTGCACGGACACCGGAGGTGAGGTCACTCGCGGCTGTCTGAGGGCAGGTTGAGCCCTTCGAACGTGATCGGGCTGTACATCCCAATACTGGAATGTCGTCTGTATGGATTATACCAGCATTCGAGCCATTCGAAGATCGCGCTGGCCAGCTCTTTCCTTGTTCTCCATGTCCGGGTGTCGAGCAGCTCCAACTGCATCGTTCCCCAGAACGACTCCATCATGGAATTGTCGTAGCAGTCGCCGACCGTGCCCATCGATCCGAGCAGGCCGGCATCCCGCAGACGCTTCCCGAACGCCCAGGATGTGTACTGCGTCCCGTGGTCGGAATGCAGAATCGTCGAGTGCGGAGCCGGACTACGTCGGGTGATGGCCATGGCCAGCGCATTGACGACCAGATCGGTATCCTGACGCACGTCGATCGACCATCCGATGATCCGTCGGGAGAAGGCGTCCATTACGGCCGCGCAGTACAGTTTCCCTTCCGCTGTGGGATGCTCGGTTATATCGGTCAGCCACAAGCGATCGGGGCCGGCGACGTCGAAGCGGCGCTGCACCAGGTCCTCCTCGGTCGCGGCACCTGCCAGGCTGGGGCGGCCGCGTCGCCGGTAGACGCCCTGCAGGCCGGCCCGGCGCATCAGCCGCTCCACCCGCTTGCGGTTCACCCGCTCGCCCAGCCCGAGCGTCAGTTCGGCGTGCACCCGGGGCGAGCCGTAGCTGCCGCGGGATTCAGCGCGGATTTCGCGGATCATTTTGGTGAGTTCCTCGTTGCGCTGCGCACGCGGTGATTCAGGGCGCCCGAGCCAGTCGTAGTATCCCGAGGCGGAGACGTTCAATACTCGGCAGGCCACGGCGACCGGGATCGAGTCGGCGGCGAGTTCACGGACCAGCGAGTAGATTACTTTGGGAGGACGTTTTCTCTCGCGAAGTAGGCGGCGGCCCGCTTGAGGATCTCGTTCTCGGTCTCCAGTTGCCGGTTACGGCGCCGCAGCTCGGCCAATTCCCTCTTCTCAGCGCTCGTCAGACGCCCGGACTCGCCTTTCTCGCCGTCGTCGGCGTCGGCCTGGTTCACCCAGTTCTGCAGGCAGGAACGGCTGATGCCCAGGTCCTTGGCGAGCTGGACGAGTGACTTATCACCCTGGCGCGCCAGTTCGACGGCGCGGCGGCGGAACTCGGGCGGGTGTGGTGAGGGCATGACGGACATCCTTCCTGATGATCAAGGGTGACCTCAGGTCATGTGTCCGTGCTGTGGGGGGAAGCTCAGAAGGCCAGTGCCTGACATGAGGTTCGCAGCCGCGTCACTGGCCGAACACTCATGCCCGCTCCTGCTCACCTCGATGCCCCAAAGAGCATGGGTGCGGCTCGTCCTGAGTGAGCGTGCCGGTCAGGCGGAGAGTGCGGTCGAACGTGCCGAGCCATGGCCGCGGCTCCCTCTACGTCCAGTTCGCTCTTGCCCTGTACAGTCTCTTATGTCCGGCACGAAGAGCGTGTCGGTTTTTGCACAAAAAAGGAGATCAACATGCCTATTGGCGAGGCCACTCGTTATGTTATGGCCAGGACCGCAGGGAACCCGGCGGATGCTCTGTTCAGTGACGATCAGGACTACCTGCCCCCTCGGCTTCGGGTATTAATAGCGACGAATGAGCCCTGGGGCACCTACCACGTGCAGCCACTGCTCGCCGAGGCCGAGCGGCGCGGCTGGAGGCTGACTCAGGTGGTGCCCGACAAGTCGCGGATCAGCCCCGGAGATCCGGTGCCGACCGCGACACCACAAACGGCACCGTCGGCCGATCTGCTCGTGGTCGCCGGGGCCGGTGCCTGGCCGGTGGAGGTCGCCGGTCGATTTCCGAGGCTGCCCCTGGCCGCCAGCGGGCTCGCCTATCTGGGGCCGCGGGAAGCCGCCGACGCCAGGAGGCTGCGCCCGCGGCTGCAGGCGGTCACCGCCGCGTCGCCGGGAGCGGCCCATGCGTTCGCCGGCCATCTCGGCACGCAGCTGACGGTAATCGTCGTCGGTTCTCCGCGGACCGATGATCTGCCCAAGCGGGTGCCCGAGCCGGGGCTGGTACTGGTCCTGACGAGCGTCACCCGCCCCGACTCGACCGGGGAAGCGGCGCCCGGCACCGCTCTCCTGCTGGCGGCCGTGGAGGAACTGCGGACGGCCGGCAAGCGAATCAAGGTGGGTCTGCACCCGAGGGAGGACCCCACGTTGTGGGCCCGCTACGAGATCAGCCAGGTCCCGTCGATGAATGCCTCGGCACGGGCTGAGGCGACGATCGGGATTCCGGGAACGGTGTTCCCCCTGATCGCCGCCGTGGGCACACCTCTCGTGGGATGCACCGATCCCGCGCTGGAGGTTCCCGACTATCTGCTCACGGTCTGTTCGTCCACGATCGATGATGCCGCGCTCGCGGTATCCGCGGTGGACAATGCCCGGCTTCCGGCGCCTGAGGCGCTGCGGGAGGGCATTGGGCCGGTCGGCGGGTCGGCGGGGCGCCTATTCGACGTCTGGTCGAAGGCGGCACGAGGGGATGTCGCCGAAATGGCGTAACCCCTCGTTCCAGCTCCACCCCTAGTCACCCACTTGGGGTGGAACACCCACTGCTCAGGTGGACCGGTCGTATGCCGGTCCGCCTGGGCAGTTCTCACGAGGTGCTGCCGTACAAGCACATGGACGGCGGCCAGTTCCACCAACGGGGCGTGGTCATCGTGGTCATCGACGCCGATCCGATCGCCCGATCGCGCTTCTATATGGAGCCCGTGGACGCGCCGCGGGTGCAATGAACCGCAACGGGCGGGACGCCCTTCAACCATTCGCGATGGGTCGCAGCAGGGTGAGCAAGTCGGGCCGGCCCTTCACGGTCAGGCCGAGCCGGGTGGCGCCGCTGATGTCGATCACCCGGTGAGCAGCCCGAGGACCGCGCGGGGTGGGCCGTCCAGGACCAGGTCCGGGTCGGCGGCGCGGCCGGTCCGGGTACGGACCTGACCTTCGCCGATCTCGATGACGCCTGCTCGCCGGAGGCGACGAGCTGGATGACCCCGGCCTGTCCTCGGCCGCCCACCCCCGCTCGACCAGCCGCTTGAGCTTTGGACCGCAGCCCTTCCCGCTTGGCCGCCTCGTCCGGCAGTCCCATCGCCGCCAGGATCTGCCCGGCCCGTACCGCCTCGCCGGCATCGGCCATGATCTCCACCGCGTCCCGGGACACCTGCGGCAGCACCTGGGCCGACATGCCCGGTCGCCATGGCGGCACCGTCACCACACCACGCACCAGCGACCGCGCATCCACCGATTCGCCCTGCTCGCCCGGTTCGACGGACTCGCCCTCACCCGCGGGCACATCCACTGGCGAGGCCGCCTCCGCGTAGGTGGACGGGTTGGACACAGCCGCCGGTGGAGCGTGCGCGCTGAGCCCAGCGAGCGAAGTCGCGCCGGTTATACCGGGCGGCCATATCGCGAGCGGCAACGCCGGTGATGTGGGGGGCGGGGGCAGCGTCGGGAATGCCTGCGTTTGGGTGCCCTCGATGAGTTCGCCGGACTGCGGCTGACTGACTGGGCACACATGCTCGGCTTCCGCGGCCACTTCTCCACCAAGAGTCGCGCGTACTCGACCACCCTCGGCGCGCTTCGTGAGACCCGCATTGCCCACAACCAGCAGCGACACGAGATCACCACGGGGCGGCTGCCGCTGACCGAAGAAGACGAGGTTCTCGTCGTTGCCCACTGGCGCTACCTCGGCCAGGGGCTCACACCTGGCGAAGCACTGCTGACCGCCGCACTCACCGGAACACCGCTACCGCCGCTAGGTCCGACTGTCACCACGTATGGGAGCACAGCTTGACCGAACTGGTCCTCACCGTCGACGAAGCCGCCGCCCGGCTCCGCGTCAGCCGGTGGACCCTCTACGACCTCATCCGCTCCAACCAGCTTCGCACCATCAAGATCGGCCGTCGCCGTCTCGTCCCCGCCGATGCCCTCGCTGAATGCCTCGACCAGCTCTCGGAGGTTGCCGCCTGATGACCAAGACTGCGCTCGCTACACCTGAGGAGCCGGAACGCCGGAAGACGCGTAGGGCTCGGTCTCGTCGGCGGGCCAACGGTGAGGGGACGATCGTCCAGCGCAAGGACGGCCGGTATGAGGCCAAGGTCTTCATGCCCACCACAGCCGGGACGATCAAGCGCGTGAGCGTCTACGGCCGGACTCGCGACGAGTGCCACGCCAAGTACGTCAAGCCCAAGGCACAGGCGGATGACGGTATCCCGGTCGCTTCGGTGAGCTGGACTGTTGAGCAGAACCTCGGGTACTGGCTGAAGCACGTCGTACGAGTGGAGCGGCGACCGAAGACAGTCCAGGGCTACGAGAGCGTTGTCCGTCTCCACATCATTCCGGCGCTGGGCAAGAAGCGGTCACGGCCCGTGACGTGCGGGTCTTCGTCACCAACGTCCGTCAGGTGTGCCAGTGCTGCCGGCACGGGTGGGACGCGCAGCGGGACAAACCGCGCTGCTGCGCTCTCAAGGGCGGGGAGTGCTGCGAGTGTCCCGGCTCTCGGTGCGGATGGTGCAGTTCGTTCTAGCCGTACTGCGCAACGCCCTACAGGCGGCCGTTCGTGAGGAGGTCCTTACGCGCAACGTCGCTCGGCTCGTCACGGTGACCACGCCCAAGTACAAGGTGAATCGGGGCCTGGCGGTCGACCAGGCGCGGGCCGTTCTCAAGGCGGCACACGACGAACGGCTGTACGCGCTGTACGTCCTGGCGCTGTGCCTGGGCCCGCGGCGTGGGGAACTGCTCGGGCTGCGCTGGGAAGACATCACGCTCACACCCTGTCGGGTCTGCGGGGGAGAGGGCGGGACCCTGGAGGGGGAGCCGTGCCCGCACTGCGCGGAAACCGGCGTCCAAGACGCCAAGCTGGAAGTAGTTCAGACTCTCCAGCGGGTAGCCGGTGAGCTTCGCTTCGTCCCGCCCAAGACCGATGACTCGACGCGGACCATTCCGCTGCCGGACCTTTGCGTTACGGCGCTGTGCGAGCACAGGGTCAGGCAGGACGCCGAAAGGGCAGATGCCTGGCCGAACTGGAAGGATCACGGGCTCGTGTTCCCGTCCCGCCTGGGCACGCCCATGGAGCCTGACAACCTGCGGCGTAGCTGGGGACGGATCCGCGAGGCAGCGGGGCTGGGGGACATGAGACTCCACGACATGCGGCACACGTGCGTCTCGCTGCTCCTGGACCTGGGCGTCCCGCCGCACGCGGTTCGGGAGATCGTCGGGCACAGCGATATCGAGGTGACGATGACGATCTACGCTCACGCGGCACTGGACGAGAAGCGGGCGGCGCTTCGGAAGCTGGGGGATGCGCTCGGCTGAGGCCGTTGTCGTCAGCGCTGTCGTCAAGAACGCCCCGGGCTTACTGACTCCGGGGCGTTTTCGCTAGTCATGTGTGCTGGGCAGGGGCGGGGTCGAACCGCCGAGCTTCCGCTTTTCAGGAATACCAGCCACCCTGCTGCCCTGGTGTCGACCAAGGTTGCACGGCGGTCCAGGTGTGCCCGTGGTGGGCTCTGGTGGTGGCCGTTGCTGTCAGTTTCCGCGACGTTCAAAGCTCGCACTGCCTGGTCATCCCGTGGCCGTCGCCCCACCCTTCGGGGAAGCCACCGATCTGCTTGACTCGGCCTGGGGCGATGGCTGTCGGGGTGACTGGGCCTCCACCTCGACCGCAGACCATGTGAGGACTGCCGACAATGCTCCAGCCACACTCGAACCTGAGCGCCTCCGCCGGAGGCGTCTAGACAGAGCGCTGGGTTGGGTAGCCGTCCTCCAGATCGACGGGGATTCCGCTCTGACAGACTGCGAGGCCGGCATGGACACGGCGTAGGAGGAGTCCACCGATGTAGTCGGTTAGGGCATCGGGTTCCACGAAGCGGTGGTCGGTTAGTTCGTCGGCCGGAAGTGTGATCGCGTTCTTCTCGATGGCGCTGAGCCGGCCGCCGTCGAACAGGTACATGATCCCTGGCTTGAGGCGGGTGGGCGGTTTTGCGGGGACGAAGTCGACGCACAGCAACATGCCGGGCTCGTGGGCCAGGCCGAGTTCTTCGTTGATCTCACGGCGGGCGGTTTGTCGTGGTGTTTCCGCTGGCTCCATGGCACCGCCCGGGATGACCCAGCGGGGCTCATAGGTCGGTTTGACCAGCAGTATGTGCCCGTCGTCGTTGCGGAACAGCACTCCGGCTCCAGCGAACAGCACGGGGCGGGAAGCGTAGTACTGCTCGGCAGTCATCGCATGCGGCCGGGTGGTATCCGAGGGCATGAGATCCCAGGGTAGTGCTGCTCCGACCGACCGCCCTTCCCATTGGGGATGCTCGACCTTGTCGATGACGGGATTCGTGAAGGGCTGTTCGTGGTCGTCGTGGGCTCTACTCCAAGAAACGATCAAGGCCCAGTGTCGGGGATCTCGTCCCTGGCCTGGGCCTTCGTTGTGGAGCGGGTGACGGAATCGAACCCGGGCTGTCAGTTTGGGAACCAAACCGATCACGCCCTTTGGACCCACTGACCTGGCAAACCACGGTCCCGCAAGTGACCGTGATCAACCCCTGTTCCCCCCTGGCTGATTGCCCGCTAATTGCCCGCCACGGTTCCGGCTGACCTGCATGGACTCGTGCCCTCATCGCCCGCTGCCGCACGGACGCTCCACGCTCCGGACGCTCCGGCGAGACGGTGTGACAGACCTGTCCGCGCGGATGAGTGTCCCGGCCCGCGGGGGCCTGGGGGCGGTGGAGCCTGGCGGTGGAGCCCTCAGAGTCATGCCCGTTGGACCAACAGATCCGGGACGGTGTCCGTCGCGACCACCTGGATGCGAACTATCGGCACTCCTGGCCCGTCACCACCTCACCCAGTTCGTGACGTGTGCTGGTGGTAGATGGCTCCAGGACCAGGGCGTCCCCGGCCGGGCGGGGCTGCGGGGCGCCTGCTCCGGTGGCGAGGATGGAGCGGACGTCCTCGGCCCGCCACCTTCGGAACATCACCGCCCGCTCCAGCGCGGCCAGCAGGGCGGGCTCGCCGTGAGCGGCACGCAGCGCGGCAAGCTCGGCCAGGTCACCGGCCAGGCGGGTGTTGCCCGAGGACGCCGACCCGGTCAACCACGTCTCCGCGATCGGGCCGAGGCCCAGGAACGCCTTCTCCTCGGCGGTCTTGGCGCGGGCGGCCCGGCGAGGCGCAGCGCGGGGTCCGCCGTAGTGCTCATCCAGCACCGCGGTCTCGCCGGGAGCGACTGGGGTGTGGTCGGCGACGACCTCACCGGTCGTCAGGACGGCGACCAGCAGCCGGCCAGCCGACTCCATGACCGTGACCATCGTGTCGATGAGAGCGTTGGGCACCGAGTAGCGGGCCGAGCCGAACCGGACGTAGGACAGCCTGTCGACCTTCCGGGTAATCGGCGGCTTGCCGATGGTCGGCCGCAGCGACGGCAACGCCGTCAGCAGGTCCCGCTCTGCTTCCAGCCGGTCGGCCGGGACGGCCGCGATCTCCGAGTGCGGGACGATGTTGACCTCCGTGCACCACTGCCGGGCGGCGATATTCGCGACCGTCAGGTCCTCGAACGGGGCGTTCGGGACGATGAGGTCACGCTTGGCATAGCCCACCAGGTTCTCCACGATCCCCTTCGACTCCGGATCAGCGGCCTCGCACCAATCCGGCCGAAATCGGTAGTGGGTGGCGAACCGGACGTAATCCGCGGTCGGGATGACCTTGTTCGCCACGACACCGCCCTTCAGGCAGCCCCTTCGGTCCGCCAGCACGACCTTCGGCACCCCGCCCAGCGTCTCGAAGCACTCAGCCAGCATCGCCAGGGTCGTCTCGGCCCGCTCGTTGTCGGCGAACCGCACGAACCGGACCCACGACCAGGCCGGCACTGCACAGAACACGTGCAGCCCGCCGGTGCTGCCCCAGTCGATGGCCAGCATCTCGCCCGGCGTCCAGACCGCCGGGCGCCGTCCCCGGTGATGGCCGCGCCGCCACGTCTTCTTGGCCTCGGAGACCAGACGGCGGAAGTCGCGCGCCGACCCCTCATACCCAGCCGCCCGCGCGACCGGCAGCAGCCGCTTCGCCGAGATCTTCCCCGACGTCGCCTCGACCTTCTCCGCGACCAGACCGGCGAAGGAGTCGTAGTTGCGCGAGCGTGGCCTGCGGCTCGGCGCCTTGCCCCGGCCTCCTGCCGCTCGATGATGCGTTGCACCGTCTTGTGCGTCGTCCCGCACAACACGGCGGCCCCGCGATACGTGCCCACCTCACGGTAGGCAGCGATGATGTCCATGATCTCCCCCGATGACTTCATGACGCTGGAGGCCCCCTGGCCGGTGATCTCGACTGGCTTCGAGACCGTCAAGATCACCGGCCAGGGCACACACACCCCCGCCACGACACGCACCGTCAACGAGAGATGGCGACTTTCACCTGGCCACCAGCGGCGACCTCAACCCGGCCGCCGCTGGCGACTTTTACATGGCCACGGACAGCCTGTGCCTGCGTCGCGTGGTGCAGTGGATTTGCAGTCCCCACGCCCAACTCCCCTGACCTGCGTCTACGCGGCTCAGCCACCAAATTTCGGCCCGCATTGGGCACTACGCCCAAGAGGCTGTGCTGTCTGCTCTCCACAGCTCGACTGGAACTGGCCGGTTGCCCTGCTAGTTCTTCCCCGGACAGTACGTAGTGTCCAGATCAGTCTCGATCTTGGACCGTTCGTGACCAGGTCACGGACGAACGCAAACGGAGGAAATATGAGCACGGATCACATTGACCAGGCGTCCCATTTAGGTTCGCACATCAACCTGTTAGCAGACTTATCGAGGGTCGATGGCAGGGCGAAAAGTGGAACGGTGGACGCCATTCTGGTTCCCACAATCGCTCCACACCGAGTGGGACCGGCGATCGCCTTGGCAAAAGCATTAGAGTGCACTATCGTCCTGTTATGCAGCACATCTTCACAGCTGCGGGAGATTGACAGAATGGGGCATGTCCTGCCCTCCAGCGCACTTCGCCTGGAAGTCTCGCCGGGGTACAGCCACCCGCTGCTCGACTTCGAGCAGCGGGCGATGGAAAAGCATACAAACATCGCGACAAAGAGGAACATCGGACTGCTGCTGGCCCGCCTGTGCGGCTGGCGGACGGTCTTCTTCCTCGACGACGACATCCGGGACATGGAGCCTTCCCTGATCAGGAGGGCCGCCGGTCTGACCGAGCAGTACCAGGTAGTCGGATTCCAGATTCCCGAATTCCCGGACAATTCGGTCGTGTGCCACGCCAACCGGGTTTCCGGGGGAGCACAGTCAACCTTCATAGGGGGTAACGCACTCCTCGTCGACACACATCGCGCGGATACGTACTTCCCCCCGATCTACAATGAGGACTGGCTGTTCATGTACGATGCGGTCGCCGCTCGCTCGGCGGGCGTCGCAGGCAGGCTGCGGCAGTTGGCGTACGATCCGTTTAGCCGGAGCGCCACGCCGGAGGAGTTCGGCGAACTCATCGCCGAAGGTCTGGTCCGGGCGCTCCATTCCGGATCGGATGTGTCCACGCTTTACTTCTGGATGGACGCGATCAAGAGGCGCTCGCGTTTCATCGAGGAGGTAGTGGACCGCCTGCACGGATCTGCTCGCGGAAAGGACGAGCCAAATCCGGATCACGACCGGATTCTGCGACGTCTCGACGCGGCGATGAAGCGTCTCCTGGAGATCTCCCCGATGATCTGCTTATCCTTCTATCGCACGTGGCGCGACAACGTGGATATCTGGCAGCAGCAGCTTCTGAAGCTTCCCACCTCCCTCACCTCTCAACAGGCGATTCGCTACCTGCGACTGTCGAGCGCGTAGGGCTCGCCGGCGAGGGAAGGTGAGATCCTAAGTGTCCGATAGGGCCCGGTCGGCTATGGCCGGGCCCTACCTGGCCCAACTGGTCCCGGGGCTGAGGCCCTGGGACCGCGGACTCTTGCCTCGATCTTGCATGAGTCGGGTTCGGTCGCGGAGCGACCGAACCCGACTGTTGTTTTCGGTGGTTGGTCGTGGTGGTGGCCCTACTGTCGCGTCGGGTGGGCGGGGTTCCACGGGCCCTAACGTTCTCCTTCCTGTGCTGACGGGACGGTTTGTCCTGGTCAGGGTGCTGGCAGCATATGCAGTCCTGGGCTGCGGCCTGGACCAAGTGTTCGGCCTGGCAAATCGGCGCACCGCCCGTGCCAGCGGTGGGCCCGCGTCTCGGCCCAGGACTCGCCGGGTAGCCCCGGTGCATTGCTGTAACGAATAACCCCAGAGTTCACTCCGTCCGCACCGAAGGGCCCTGGCCGACGGATACCTCGCGTTGCTCCTCCAGGACGACCTAGGTAGCGAAGCCGCGCTCTCCGAACGCGTCCGTGAGCATGTTGCCTCCCTGGCTGAACGGCCTACCGCTCCACGGTGCGGTTTCCAGCAGGGTGAACAGTTCTGCCAAAGGTTGAAGGGCTTCGCTGGGAAGCGCGGAGTCCTACTCTTCGGCGATCGGGGCTGTGACGAACTGGTACAACTACCGCTCGGCCTCTCGCTCGGCGAGGATCTCCCGCCATGGCCGGCCCGGGGAAGCGTCTCGCCAGCTTGGATCCGCTCGGCCAGGACGTGCATCTGACGGCGTCACTCGGAATCCTTCGCCGAGTCGCATGCCGTGGCCCACCAGCGGTCGACGAAGTCGTTCAACATGCCCAGATCCAGGCTCACACGGACCTCGTCGAGCACGGACTTAAGGCCGGCGTCGAATGCTTCGCGGTCCTGTGGCAGGGCGAGGGCGGCCCGGATAGCACGCAGACTCTTCTCCGGCATGGGCAGGCTGCCTGCCTGGGAGTCGTGCGGTTGCGCAGTCATCACAAGCCCTCCTCCCCGTGCCTAGAGCACACAGACTCAGCCCGTCCCGCGCTTGACCCCACCGGGCCGGGCGCTCGTCCGGGCGACACGGTGTGACAGGCCCGTCCGCGCACTTGAGTGCTCTGACCCGGGAACGATCAAGGCCCAGTCAGGGATCTCGTCCCTTACCTGGGCCTTCTTGGTGGAGCGGGTGACGGGAATCGAACCCGCGCTGTCAGCTTGGGAATCATTCGGATCTTGGCCCCTAAGGGCGCTGACCTGGTGCTCTAGGGTGCCGCGAGTGACCGTGAATCCCCCTTGATCCCCGTGGCTAATCGTTCGTCGGTCGGTGCCTGACCTGGGACGTCACAGAGTCTCGTTGGCTTGCGCGGGCGCGCACCGATCCGGAGCGCTCATCCGCGCGAACGACGCGACGATGTGACAGACAGAATCGCGCGGATGAGTGTTCCGGTCCGCGGGAGTCCAGAGGGCGGCGTAGCCCTCTGGTTCGAGCTCGCTTGACCCTCTGCATCCGTCCGGTGGTTGCCATGACGATCTACGCTCACACCTCGCTCGATGACAAGCGGGCGGCTCTTCGGATGCTGGGGGATGCGATCGGCTGAGGACGTTGCCGTCAGGGTTGCCGTCAAAAAGGCCCGGAACCGATCTCGGTCCGGGCCTTTGGGCTGTTCAGAGAGGTGGGCAGGGGCGGGGTCGAACCGCCGACCTTCCGCTTTTCAGGCGGACGCTCGTACCGACTGAGCTACCTGCCCATGACGCGCATCCGCACGTCTTGCGGTCCTGACGGGATTTGAACCCGCGGCCTCCACCTTGACAGGGTGGCGAGCACTCCTAACTGCTCCACAGGACCTTGCTGCTCCGAGCCTAGCGGCTCTGGAGGTGTTCACCGGCGTTCTTGGCGACGTCCGGAAGCATACGCGATGGCCCAGGGGAGCGCCAACTCGTTAAGGGATGCGTGGTGGGGGGATGGGCGACCGTGTGGTGGGCGTGTCACTCTTGGTGTCTGGCTGAGAAGGGAGAGGGATGGCTGAGGAGGGATACGAGAGAGGGCTTGGGACCCGGCAGATCCAGATGCTGGCGATCGGCGGGACGATCGGTACCGGGCTGTTCCTCGGGGCCGGGAAGAACATCGCCAAGGCGGGGCCGAGCCTGATCCTGATGTACGCGGTGGCCGGTCTGGCGCTGTTCTTCGTGATGCGGGCGCTGGGGGAGCTGCTGACGTACCGGCGGGCGGAGGGGGGTTTCGCGGACTACGCGCGGGAGTTCCTGGGGCCGTTCTGGGGGTACGCGACGGCCTGGACGTACTGGATCATCTGGGTGACGACCGGGATGGCGGAGCTGACCGCCGCCGGGGAGTACGTGCAGTACTGGTGGCCCGAGTTCGAGCAGTGGAAGACGGCGCTGATCGCGCTGGTCGTGCTGTTCACGGTGAACCTGATCTCGGTGAAGCTCTTCGGGGAGCTGGAGTTCTGGTTCGCGATGGTCAAGGTCGCGGCGATCGTGGGGATGATCGTCGTGGGGCTCGGGGTGCTGGTCATCGGGTTCTCGGACGCGGGGAAGACCGCGTCGGTGTCGAACCTGTGGGCGCACGGGGGCGTGTTCCCGGAGGGGTTCGGGGCGACGCTGATGACGTTGCAGATGGTGATGTTCGCGTATCTGGGCGTCGAGCTGGTCGGGGTGACGGCCGGGGAGGCCAAGGACCCGGAGAAGAACATCCCGAAGGCGATCAACGCGCTGCCCATCAGGTTCGCGCTGTTCTACATCGGGTCGCTGCTGGTGATCCTGTCGGTGATCAGCTGGACGGAGTTCGAGGAGGACAGCAGCCCGTTCGTGCTGGCGTTCACCAAGATCGGCATTCCGGCGGCGGCGGGGATCGTGAACTTCGTGGTGCTGACGGCGGCGCTGTCGTCGTGCAACGCCGGCGGGCTGTACTCGACGTCCCGGATGCTGCGGACGGCGGGGGCCAACGGGGACGGGCCCCGGGTGCTGGCCCGGTTGAACGGGCGCGGCGTGCCGGTGCTGACCGTGGTGATCTCGGCGCTGGTGATGGGCATCGGGGTCGTCGTGAACGCGATCGTGCCGGACAAGGCGTTCGAGTACATCACCTCGGTCTCGACCGGTGGCGCGATCATGGTGTGGGCGGTGATCGTCGTGGCGCATCTGGTGTACCGGCGGCGGGTGCGCGCGGGGCTCGTGAAGGCGTCCGGCTACCGGATGCCGTGGGCGCCCTACAGCAGCTGGGCCGTTCTGGCGTTCTTCGTCTTCGTCACCGTGCTGATCGCCTGGGAGGCGGACACGCGGGTGGCGCTTTACGTGATGGCCGGTTGGCTCGTCCTGGTGATGGCCGCGTGGCCGCTGGTGCGACGCGGGTCCAGTGCGGGGCGCGGGGCCGAGAAGGTGCAGGTGTCGGCGAAGTAGCCCTGCGGGCGGGCGCCGGCGCGGCTTAAAGTGTGCCGCAGACCCCCAGAGGGCTGGAGGCGATGTGTCCGGCAAAGCGGTGGCGCGCAGTCTCAGCGCCCGGCTGGACCACTATCCCGGTCTGCCCCGCACGCTGCTGGAGCTGCGGGTCCGCTGGGTGCTCCTGGTCGTGGTGGTGGTCGCGAACGTCGGTGGCGCGGTCGTGGTGCTGCTGTTCGCCACGTTCGTCGTCCCCGATCCGCCGCTCGCCGACATCGCCCACGTGCGGCTGGTGCACACGGTCGCGTTCTTCAGTTACCCGGCCTTCGCGGGGCCCGGCGCGCTGCTCCTCGGGTTGTACCTGTGGCGTCCGGTGGTACGTCTTGTCCGGGAAGGCGGCATTCCTGACCGGGCGCAACGCCGCGCCGTGCTGCTCGGGCCGTTCCGGCTGACGTTGCTGGTAGGCGGCCTGTGGGCGGTCGGCGCGGTCGGCTGGGCGGTGCTCGACCTGGCGCTGTTCACCCCGCGGCTGGCGGTGAAGACCGGGCTGACCTGCCTGCTCGGCGCGATGACCACGTGCACGATCGTGTACCTGCTGTCGGAGCGGCTGCTGCGTCCCGCCGCGGCGCTGGTGCTGGCCAGTGACAGCGACCGGTGGCGCGCCGGGCCGGCCGTGCTGCCGGGCGTCACCACCCGCGTCATGCTGGCCTGGGCGCTCGGCACCGCCATCCCCGTGTTCGGGCTGATCTGCGTGGCGATCGCCGCGCTGGTCGCGCCCGGGATCGCCACCACGCAGCTGGCCATCACGATCCTCGGCCTCGGCGGCGTCGCTCTTCTGGTCGGGATGTACGTGACGTACATCGCCACCCGGGCCATCGCCGACCCGATCAAGTCGGTGCGCAACGGCATGGCGCGGGTGGCGCGCGGCGACCTCGGCACCGAGGTCCCGGTGTACGACGCCAGCGAGGTCGGCCGTCTCCAGGTCGGCTTCAACCATATGGTGGCCGGGCTGCGCGAGCACGAGCGGCTCCGCGACCTGTTCGGCCGGCATGTCGGCGAGGAGGTCGCCGGGCTGGCCCTGGCGCGCGGGGACATCGAGCTCGGCGGCGAGACCCGCGAGGTCGCGGTGCTGTTCGTCGACCTCGCCGGGTCGACCCGGCTCGCCGAGACCCGCGCGCCCGACGAGGTGGTCGGGCTGCTCAACCGGTTCTTCGGCGTGGTGGTGAACGTGGTCGGCGCGCACGGCGGCTGGATCAACAAGTTCGAGGGCGACGCCGCGCTGGCGATCTTCGGTGCGCCGACCGAGACCGAGGACGCCGCCGGGGGCGCCCTGGGCGCGGCTCGCGAGCTGGCGCTGCGGCTGCGGACCGAGGTCCCGCAGCTGGACGCGGGCATCGGCGTCTCGGCCGGGCCCGTCGTGGCCGGATACATCGGCGCCGAGAAGCGCTTCGAGTACACCGTCATCGGCGACCCGGTCAACGAGGCGGCCCGGCTCAGCGACCTGGCGAAGGTCTCGCCCGGCCGGGTGCTGGCCTCCGAGACCGTCCACGATCTGGCGCACGTGGACGAGGCCGCGGAATGGGAGGTCGGCCGCGCGGTCACGCTGCGCGGGCGCCGCCGGCCGACCCGCCTGGTCATGCCGCGTCCCGCCGCCGTGTCCGGCTCCGTGATCCCGGTGCCCGTCTCCGCGCCGGACGTCTCCGAGGCCGCGCGCCGGCTCCGCCTGCCCCGCCCGCCGCGGTTCCGGCGTCCGCGCAGGCTGCCGCTGCGGGCGCCGATCTCGATCCCGCTCGCGGTGTCGCTGCCGCGCGTCATCCGTCCGTCGCGGCAGGTCGCGGAGGCGCCACCGGAGCTGGACGGCGCCAACGCCCCCGCCGAGACCGAGGACGATGACCCCGGGTCGGTCGCGTAGGCCCGAAGGCGGCGGCGCAGATCTTTGTCGTCTTTTAGCCGTTCATCGCCTGTCGGCGGACCCCGGTCCGGCCACCGGCGTGGTTACCTCACCGTCGGGGGGTTGGGTGACCAGACGGCACACGGGTTCCATACGGGTGCGGACGACCCTCAAGGCCGGGGTCCTCGCCGCCCTGATCTGCCTCGCCATCACCGTCCTGCTGGTGGTGGCGGTGCGCGGCTGGGAGGAAGACCACAAGCACCAGCGCATGGGCGCGGCGGCCCTGAGCATCGTGGACCTGATCCAGCGGGACAGGCTGCCCCGGACGCTGCCGCGGCGCGGCGTGGAGGCCCTCCAGGTGCTGAACGCGCACGGCAAAGTGGTCGCCTCGACGCCCAACCTGCTGGGCCGCCCGAGTATGGCGACGTTCCCGCCCGCCCCGAACAGCGCGTTCGCCCTCCGCACGCTCTGCCCGCCCACCGGCCTTGAGGGCTGCATGCGGGTGGTCTCGCTCCGGGTGTACGAGCAGGACGGCGACTGGCGGGTGTACGTCGCCGACCCGGGCGTCCCTTGGTACGTCAGCGGCGCGCTGTGCGCTCTCCTGGTCGCGGCGTCGCTGCTGGTGATCCTGCTGGCGGTGGTGCGGACCTGGTGGACCGTGGACCACACCCTGGCGCCGGTGGACGCGATCCGGGCCGAGCTGGCGGAGATCACCGAGACCCGGTCGGGGCGCCGGGTGCCCGTCCCGGAGAGCCGGGACGAGATCCGGCTGCTGGCCGAGACCGCCAACGCCACGCTGGACCGGCTCGACGCGGCTCTGGAGCGGCACCGGCGGTTCACCTCCGACGCCTCGCACGATCTGCGCAGCCCGATCACGGCGGCGCGGGCCCAGCTGGAGGAGGCGCTGCTGCGTCCGGAGGAGGCCGACTGGCCGCGGGTGGGGCGTTCGGTGCTGGGCAGCCTGGAGCGGTTGCAGGCGATTGTGACCGATCTGCTGGAGCTGGCGCGGCTGGACGCCGACGCGCACCGGGACGCCATGGGACGCCGCGGCGAGGAGATCGATCTCGCCGGGCTGGTCCGGGCGGAGCTGGAGCGTGCGCCGCGCGAGGGCACGCGGCTGGTGCTGCGGCTCGAACGCGGGGTGCTCGTCCGCGGGGATCGGCTCCGGCTGTCGCGGCTGCTGGCGAATCTGCTGGACAACGCCCGCAGGCATGCCGCGCAGGAGGTGTCCGTCACGGTACGGGCTGAGGACGGGACGGCGGTCATGGAAGTGGCCGACGACGGGGAGGGAATCGAACCGGAGGACCGTGAGCTGGTCTTCCAGCGGTTCTCCCGGCTCCGGGCGGGGCGTGACCGCGACGCGCACGGCACCGGGCTCGGGCTGCCCATCGCCCGGCAGATCGCCCGCGCGCACGAGGGCACGCTGACGGTCGAGGACGGTGCGCGGGGCGCCCGTTTCGTGCTGAGGCTTCCGCTCGTCGGGTGAGCGCTCAAGCGCCGGGAAGCGCGAGCTTGGAAGAGCGTGCGGGCGCCGGGAGGGGCGCGGGGTGGCCGGGTGCGGGGGAAGAACCCGGCCTTCTGGCGCCGCGCGTCAGGCGGCGGCTGGAGGGATGGTGGCGCTGGACAGGTGCATCCAGCCGGTGACGTCCGATTCCTTGACGGTGCAGCTCACCTGCTGGTAGCTGGCCGGGACGACGTGTCCGGGTGCCTGGGCGATGACGTTGTCGAAGACGAAGGTGGAGGTGATGAAACCGAGGTCGGATCCGGTCTTGGCGAGCCACTCCTTGAGGACCGGCGCGTCCAGGAGGCGCGCTGTGTGGATGACGGCGGAGCCCGCGACGCCTTCCGCGTCGTGGGTGACGGGGCCGACGTGCAGTGCGAGGCGCAGCTGGATGCGCACCGCGTCGCCGGCGCTGAGGTTGTGCCGGCGCAGGCCGGCGGTGAGGTCGGCCAGCAGCGGGTCGACGACGGCGCGGGTGGGCACCTGCGGCGGGACGATGATGAGCGCGCCGTCGCCGCGGTCTTCGCGATGGCAGTCGTCCCAGGGCACGCCGGAACCGGCGAAGGCCTCGCGGAGCAGGTCGTACATGACATGGCGGATGGCCAGGCGGTCGGGGTCCGTGCGGTGCCGTGAACTGAATCCGGCGATGTCGACGAACACGATCGAGCACATCTGGCCCGCCCACGCGGAGCACGAGGCCCCGGGCCGGGCCTCGGACCGGCGGGCCGGGGTGTGCGCGCCGCCCAGTTCGGCCGGGGCCGGGGCGGGCGTGTAGGGGGCGGTCGCGGTGAGCTCGGGCGGGAAGGCGACGTCGAGCTCGGCGGAGGGGGTTCCGCCTTCCGTCATCCGCTCGTAGATCTCCTTTTCGAGGGTGCCGACCACGCGCGGGTGGTCGGCGAGGAACGCCGCGAACTGCCGGGTGGTCATGCGCAGGGTGCGCACGACGTCCAGCGCGACGATGGTGGCCGAGCGCTGCCGCAGCAGGAGGGCGGCGCGCTCGCCGATGATGTCGCCGGGACCGCGGGTGGCGATGATCCGCTCGCGGCCGTCGCGGACGACGCTGACCCGGACGTAGCCGGACAGGATGACGACCAGGTGGTCGGCGACCTCGCCCTCGTACCACAGCGCCGTCCCCGCGGAGGAGACGCCGGCGGCCGCCGCGACGGTGAACGCGTAGCGCTCCTCGCAGGTCAGGGAGTTCCAGAAACCGCGGGCGGGCACGGCCGGCCGCGGCTGGACCGCGCCGGGGTGGTGATGGGCATGGGCGCGCTCGTGGATGGCCTGGGCCGGATGCAGGGCGTCGGCGGGCCGGGGCGCGCGGCCGGGATGATGGGACGCGCGGCCGCGCTGGTCGGGCAGGTGGCCGCGGTGGTCGGGCGTATGGACGGGCCGGTCGGGGTCGAAGCGGTGACCTGCCGGGTCGAGGACCGGGTCGACGCTCATTGAGCCCCCTCGTTCCAGACCCCGTGGGCCGCGCCCAGGAGTCTCCGGGCGGCACCCGCTGCCGCGGGGTGCCAGGGGAAGAGGTGCGGGGGTGCGGCCGGGATCGCGGGGCCGGTGGCGGCCGCCGGAGCCGGGACGCTCTTGTGTGTGGATTCGGGTGGTATGGGGGTTATGGCGGTGGTCGGGGTTGGATTGAGGTCATTACGCATTGTCGAGTCACCCCATGCTCGAACGCGACTTGCCGCCCGAAGGCACTGATGAACGGCGGTGCGTGCCAGCGGCCCGCCGTTTCCACCAGGGCACCGGAACGGCGCCTTGGCGGCGCCGGAAGGGGCCCGGAATGGAGCGGTGCACCGATCGGAAGTCGCATCCCCTATAGCCTCAACCGCGCGGTGGCGGTTAGACTGGGTGAGTCCGTTAGGGTCGTTTTTCCAGGTCAGCGGGCTGTCTTGGCAGAGTGCCAGGAAAGTCCCCAGTTCTGGTGAACGGTCCCATCGGTCCCGAATGGGTCGCCCTCCACTTTCCCTTGATCCGCTTGGCTGGCTACCGGTGGTCAAAGGTGAGTGAGGGCGACTCTGTTTATTTGTGCTGTTCGTACGCGCATGTCGGCCTTGTGACTTGGTCATCCGCCTCCCGAGTTGAGGGCCATCGCCGAGCGCGGCGCCGGAGCGCCGACGGCCTGTCTCACCGAGAGTGCAAGATCTTTACCCTAGCATGCATCCGGTTCGGTGTCAGCGAGGTCCCTTCCATCGCGATCCCTGCTAATCTGCTACCTAGCACGCTACAACATAGACCCCCGGGATGCAGCATTCGGCAAGGTCGTTCTGTAACTTTCACCCCCATTTATCAGCAAGATCCCTGGATCTTGGGACACCTAGATCCAGCCGGATCCAGAATGTCAGCGGAACGTGACGAGATGGCAGGCCCTAACATTGCAGGTAGCTTTCTGCCACATGGCGCGCGAGTTGATGGCACCGACTACATAGAGTGAGCGAAGATGGCAAGTGATCAAGGGCCCATCGTCCAGAGCGCCCTGCTGCGCACCGAACTCGTCCGGCTCCGGAAAGAGAAGGGGATGACGCAGGAGCAGGTGGCGAGCGCGCTGGAATGGTCGCCGTCCAAGCTCATCCGGGTGGAAGGCGGAAAGAACGCCATCACCCGCACCGACCTCCAGGCCCTCCTGCTGACCTACGGCGTGACGTCGGAGAGCAAGCAGGAGCGGCTCCAGGCCCTGGCCCGCGGCGCACGTGAGGCGGCGTGGTGGAACGCCTTCAGGGGGGAGGTCAGTGACACTTTCCTCACCTTCACGGGTTACGCGGCCGGAGCCTCCTATATCCGGCACTTCCACAACTCGATCGTCCCTGGCCTGCTCCAGACCCGCGAGTACGCCGAGGTCTTCAGCACCGGCCTGGTGAGCCAGATCGTCCGTGCCCGCACGGTGCGGATGCGCATGCAGCGCCAGGAGGAGATGGCCAGGCGGGAGGAGCAGCCGCAGCAGCACTACATCCTCGACGAGGCCGTCATCCGCCGCCATGTCGGGATCAAGACCGATCCGGCGATCATGCCGAGGCAGCTGACCCGGATCGCCGACGAGGCCGAGCAGAAGGAAGAGATGTCGGTCCGGGTGATCCCCTTCAGTGCCGGCGCCCACCTCGGCGTGTACGGGCCGTTCACGATCCTGGAGTTCGAGGGCGGGCTCGGTGACGTCCTCTACATGGAGGGCATGAGCGGCCCCAGCTCGCTGGTGACCGGCGACGATCAGCGCGTCGCCGAGTACCGGGACAACTTCGAGATCCTCCGCGACGAGGCGCTGCCGCCGGAGAAGTCGATCGCACTGCTCCGGGAGACGGCCGAAGAAATGATGACCTGACCCCCGACCCCGCCCCGTCCGATCATCACCGGAGGTGACAGCCTCGACCGGCACCCACAAGGCGAGCGGGCCTCATAACGCGTGAGCTGATCTTGTGTTCCCGAGGTAGGCGGGATAACTAGAACCGTTTACACTCATGAGCGGGAAATTTTCCACAAGGTCGTGGTTTGTTATGCCCTGCTCGGCTCTGGCCTAGGCGGGTGTCGCTTGCCCGATCGACGGCGAGACAGACCCCGCCGGCAACGGATGGAGGGTGCTGGATGATTGACCGGTCGGATCGGGGGGCCGTGCTGAACTGGCGCAAAAGCAGCGCGAGCATCGAGAAACAAGACGAGTGCGTCGAGGTGGCGGCGACGGAGCGGTCGGTGCTGGTGAGGGACTCGCACGCCGTGTCGGCCGGGGTGCTGGAGTTGGATTCCGCCGCCTGGCGGGGGCTCCTGGAACGGATCGTCAACGGTGACCTGGAGTGCCGATGAGTCTGGTGACTCAACGCGCGGCGCAAGGCCATGAGTGAATGACCGCGAGACTCTCGTGCCCGGATGGTGCGGGTTTTCCCGCGCTCATTCCGGGCCGGTCCCGCGCCAATCCGGCGGTGGGTGCGCCGCCGGATCCGCCCGTGCGGGCACCGGGGTCGCCGTTTGCGCGCATTCACTGCGCCCGGGCGTTCCTTGCGAGGCGCCCGGTGCGCATTGGAACGCGTACCGTGACGTCTGCGGTTTTGTCATGCCCGGCCGCCGGGCAAAGGGGCCGCGGGCTTCTGCGGGCTGCCCGAAATTCTTCGTCCGCGACCGCGTAGCCGTAGCATCGTCGCAGGTCAGTACGTGGCGCTGAAGATCGAGTGGGTTTTTCGGCCCCTCGGCGGTGAGCAGAAGCACCCGCCGCCCTCATAGCCCGGGGAAAAGCGTGCATGCGTTCCGCTGAACGGGCGGCAGGCGGCGCGGAGGCCCTTTTCGGAATCGCGTCCGGCGGTGAAACTCGTCCCGTCCCGGACCTGGGCCTTCCCCGTACGCGACGGCCGACGCGGGGCCGGGCCGCCCGCCCCGTACCGGGCCGTCGCCGTCGCCCTGGGTGACGGCGGGCGCCGGCGCGGGACCGCCTCGACCGACGCCGCGGTCGACCCAACGGCATCGGCAGGTGGAGCCGCACTCCGCCGCCCTTCGACGTGATCTCCGGTCCGCCGCGCGCCGCGGCGATCCCCTAGCCTGGTCGTGACCGAGCATGTGAACGACCTGGTGGGGGGCAAGCCTCGTGGGAGAAGGCCAGCCGATCCGATTGGGCGCGGGCGATCCGGACACGGCCGGGACGCGGCTGGCGGCGGCGCTGCCCGGCGTGTTCCGGACCGACCTGACGACCCGTACGGCCTATTCCTCGGACGCGTCGATCTACCGCCAGGTCCCGGTGGCCGTGGCCGAGCCCCGGTCGGCGGACGATCTCGCGCGGATCCTGGAACTGGCCGCCGCGGAAGGGCTGCCGATCACCGCGCGCGGCGGCGGCACCTCGATCGCGGGCAACGCCGTCGGGTCGGGCATCGTGATCGACACCTCGCGCCGGCTCGACCGGATCCTGTCCATCGACCCCGAGTCCCGCACCGCCGTGGTCGAGCCCGGGGTGGTCCTGGACGATCTGCGGGCGGCGGCCGGCCGCCACGGGCTGACGTTCGGCCCCGACCCGTCCAGCCATTCGCGCTGCACGATCGGCGGCATGATCGGCAACAACGCGTGCGGCTCGCACAGCGTGGCCTGGGGGATCACCGCCGACAACGTCGAGTCCCTCGACCTGCTGCTCCCGGACGGCCGCGTGCTGACGGCCGGGCGCGGCGGCAGCGGTGACGCGCGGATCGACGCCGAGCTGACCCGCCTGCGCGACGCCCACCTGGCGTCGTTGCGCACGGAGCTGGGCCGGTTCAGCCGCCAGGTGGCCGGCTACGGGCTGCACCACCTCCTGCCCGAGAACGGGTTCGACGTGGCCAAGGCGCTGGTCGGCAGCGAGGGGACGTGCGGGCTCGTCACGCGGGCGACCGTCCGGCTCGTGCCGGTGCCGGCGGTGCGCGCGCTGGCCGTGCTCGGCTTCCCGGACGTCTACACCGCGGCGGAGCTGGCCCCGTTCGCGGCGCGGGCCGGGGCGCTGACCGTGGAGGGCATGGCCTCCGACCTGCTCACCGCGCTGCGCCTCCAGCCGGGCCGCGCGAACGCCGGTGCCGACCTGCCGCCGGGCGGCGGCTGGCTGTACTGCGAGGTCGGCGGCGACTCGGCCGCGGCGGCGCAGGAGGCGGCGCACGCGCTCGTAGAGGCGGTCCGTGGACGATTCGCCGACGCGACGGCCGTGGTCGTGGACGAGCCCGCGCGGATGCGGGCGCTGTGGTGGATCCGCGAGGCCGGGTCGGGGATCGTCACGAGGCTGCCCGATGGCGGGGAGGCGTGGCCGGGCTGGGAAGACTCGGCCGTACCGCCGGAGCGGCTCGCCGACTACCTGCGCGGCCTGTACGCGCTGATGGGTAAGCACGGCTTCCGCGGCGTCCCTTACGGCCACTTCGGTGAGGGGTGCCTGCACCTGCGCGTCGACTTCGCTTTGGACGACCCGGCCGGCGTGGCCAAGTACCGGGAGTTCATGCGGGCGGCCGCCGAACTGGTCGTCTCGTACGGCGGGACGGTTTCCGGCGAGCACGGCGACGGCCGGGCCCGTTCCGAGCTTCTGCGCTACATGTACTCCCCGGAGTTGCTGGACGCGTTCAGAGCCTTCAAGGCCGTGTTCGACCCCCAGGGCATGCTCAACCCGGGCGTCATAGCCGATCCGGCTCCGCTGGACGCCGACCTCAGGCCGGGGCCTGGGCGCGACACCCTTTCCGTTACCCCGGTGCACGCCCTCGCCCGGGACAAGGGGTCGTTCACCGCCGCGGTGCACCGCTGTGTAGGCGTCGGCGCGTGCCGCAACCTGGAGACGGGGGCGATGTGCCCCTCGTTCAAGGTGACACGGGACGAGGTGCATTCGACGCGCGGCAGGGCCCGCGTACTGGCCGAGATGCTGCGCGGGGAGACGTTGCAGGACGGCTGGCGTTCCACAGAGGTACGGGACGCCCTGGACCTGTGCCTGTCGTGCAAGGCCTGCGCCAGCGACTGCCCGGTGAACGTGGACATGGCCACGTACAAGGCCGAATTCCTGCACCGCCACTACGCCGGACGGCTTCGGCCTTTGGCGCACTACTCAATGGGCTGGCTGCCCCTATGGTCGCGTCTGGTGGCCGGCGCTCCGGGCTTGGCACGGTCTGCGAACGCTGCGTTGCGCGTCCGTCCCGTGGCCGCGGCCGCGAAGCGCCTAGCGGGCGTGGAGCCGCGCCGCGAGATGATCCGGTTCGCCGAGGAGCCGCTGCGCGACTGGTTCCGCCGCCGGTCTGCCAACGGCCGCCGTACGGGCCGCAAGGTGGTGCTGTGGCCGGACACCTTCACCAACTTCCACCAGCCCGAGGTCGGAAAGGCCGCGGTAGAGGTGCTGGAGGCGCTCGGCTACCGGGTGCTGATGCCGCCGGGCCGCGTGTGCTGCGGTCTCACCTGGCATTCGACCGGGCAGTTGCGCGTGACGCAGCGTGTGCTGCGGCAGACCCTCGACGTACTTGAACCGGCGTTGAACGCGGGCCTTCCCGTCGTCGGCCTGGAGCCGTCCTGCACGGTGATGCTCCGGGACGAGGCGACCGAGCTGCTCCCGGACGACCCGCGTTCCGAACAACTGGCCTCCAGCACCGTGACGCTGGCCGAGCTGGTAGCGAACCATGAGGGCGAATGGCCGTTCCGGCGCCTGGACGCCGACGCCGTCGCCCAGGTGCACTGCCACCAGGAGGCCAAGGGGTCGTACGACCCGGACCGTGCCGTACTGGAACGCCTCGGCGTGAACACGGACGTCATCGGGGCAGGCTGCTGCGGGCTGGCGGGCAACTTCGGGTTCGAGCCGGGCCACTGGGACGTCTCCCAGGCGTGCGCGGAACGCGAGCTGTACCCGAAGGTCCGCGAGGCGGCCGACGACGACCTCGTCCTGGCCGACGGCTTCTCGTGCCGCACGCAGATCGCCCAGGGCACCGGCGACAGGGCGCTGCACCTGGCCGAAGTGCTCCGCCGGGCGCTCTAGACAGCTCGGTGATGTCGGAGGGTGTTGGTACGGTCGCGTCATGTCATCATTCAGCGGATGGGCCGTCATCGACCTGAAGGACGGCCGGGATCCCGACGAGTTCGTCCGCGCGCTGGCGGCGGCCGGCGACTCGGTCCTCGATGTCGCTTTCCAAATCGCCGCCGACGCCTCCAGGGTCTTCGTCTTCGCCGACCACGATGTGACGCTGCCCTCGACGGTCGGGAAGCTCCTGCCCGAGTGGGGCACGCGGGCGATCGCGGCCACCGACGGCGACGAGTACGGCGTGGTCAACGAGGTCCTCGGCCCCGACGGAAGGGCCGTGCACACCGCCTCGATCGACGAGCAGGGCGACGGGACCCTGCCGGCCGACGACACGGCGGAGAGCCGCCGGGCCGCCGCCGCGCTGTTCGGTGTGGAGCCGTCCGCCCTCGACGAGGTGTCGGAGATGTGGAGCGAGGAGGGCGCGCAGCCGTCCGTACTGGGCGAGCCCTACCTGAAGTGGTGGACGGCCCTGGGCGCCCCCTGGCCACACCCCTTCGAGGCCACCACTGTCACCCCCTGACCAGGGGGCGGGGTCAGCGGCCGTCGGCGGCTCGGTAGACGTCGGCGGCGAGGCCGTCGAGCCCGTCCCGCAGGCCGTCCGGACGGCTCAGCACGTCGTGCAGCCGCGCTTGGAACGTGCCGGAGATCTGGTCGTAGTACGGGCTGGGCCCGCGGTTGCGGGCGCCCTCGACGGTCTCCCGCAGGATCCGCAGGTGGGGCTGGGAGTGGCGGAGCGCCGGGTCGTCGTACAGCGCCTTGCGCGCCGGGGCGAAACCGGCCGCGTCGAAGATCACCCGTTCGCTCGCCTCGCTGGACATGAAGCGCATGAACCGCAGCGCGGTGCGGCGCCGTTCGGAGCAGGTCGACAGGGCGAGGTTCCAGCCGCCGAGCGCCGACGGCGTCGGCAGCCGGGCGACGCCCACCTTGCCCGCGACGGGCGAGTCGCCCGCGTTCAGCAGCCCGTGCGCGTACGTCCAGTTGCGCATGAACAGCGCCCGGCCGTCCTCGAACGCGCTGCGGGCGCCCTCCTCGTTGAAGCCCAGCGCGTCCCGCGGGATCCACCCCTCCTGGACGCCCTGGACGAGCCGCGCGAACCCCTTCTCGATGACCTGCGGCCTGGCCTGGATCTCGCCGCCGGAGGTGACCACCGTGCCGCCGGTGTCCCAGATCGACTCCAGGGTGTTGACGGTGAAGCCCTCGTAGCGGCCGAGCTGGGTGACGAACCCCTGGAGGTTGTGCCGGGGCGCGACCGTCCTGGCCTGGTGCCGCAGCTCCGCCCAGGTCCGTGGGGGTGCCAGGCCCTCGGCGTCGAGCACGTCCTTGCGGTAGTAGAGGAGGCCGACGTCGGTGCGCAGCGGCACGCCCCACAGCCGCCCCCGGTAGCGGGCGCTCTCGATCGGGCCGCGCATGAACGCCCGGTGGCCGACGGCCTTCTCGTCGAGCGGCACGATGTAGTTCCAACGCGCGAACTCGGCCGTCCAGATGACGTCGAGCGCCACCACGTCGTAGCAGCCGGGGTCGAAGCCGGGCCGGGAGCCCGCCCCGCCGCCGCGGGCGGCCGTCGCGGCGTCCTGTGCGCTGGTGACGAGCTGGGCGCGGTGGTCGCCGTTGTACTCGGACAGTTCCACCATCTCGACCCGTTCGTCCGGGTTGCTGGCGTTCCAGCGGTTGACCAGCCCTCTGATCTGGGCGCCGCGGCTGGTGTCATGGCCGTCGGCGAACACGATCGGGCCCGTGCCGTTCATGTCCGGGCCGCCGCCGCCCGTGCACGCGGCGAGGGGCGCGGCCGCCAGCGCGACGGCCAGGACGCCGCAGGCCGCACGGGACGCGGGCGCGCGTCCGACGCTTCTCACGCTGCCCTTGTGGGGGGACGGCTCACTGTGGGGGACGACCCCCCACACCCCCCGGCGAAACCGGCGCTCATGCCCTCGCTTCGCTCGGTCATGCCGCCCACCTCCTTCGCTTCGTTCCGGGCCGTGATCAGGGCGGGGTGCCCCAGAGCCCGGTGGCGATCCCGTCCAGGGCCCGCCGCATCGCGGTCATGCCGTCGATCTCGTAGCAGGCGCCGCCCGCCGCCTGCGTGACCCGGTCGAGCCCCGCCGCGCAGCTCTCCGGATGGAACGCGATCACGTACACCCGGACCGGGTCGCCGGAGGAGATCTCGTCGGCCAGTTCTGCCGCCCCGGCCGCGCCGCCGCCGGAGTCGACGCCGTGCGCGAGCATGATCACCGCCCGGGTGGTCTCGTCCGGATCGGCGCCGCCGCGCTTTCGCATCTCGCGCACCGCGGCGCGGACGCTGGAGTACAGGCTCGCGTCGTCCGCGGACGGGCGCAGCCCCGCCAGCCGCTCGGTGAGCCGGTTGAGCCGGCCCCGGTCGGGCGGGCCGACCGGGACGAGCGGACGCTGGTCGCGGGCGCCGCCGCCGACGCCGTCGGCGAACTCCCAGAGCCCGATCTGGTCGCGGGCGCCCATCAGCGGACGGGCCAGGCCGATCGCGTCCGCCGCCGCGGCGACCCGGGTGCCCCTGAGGTAGGGGAAGGGGGCCGCCATCGCCCGCGACACGTCCACCGCGAACAGCACCTGCGCGGACTTGCGGGCCTTGTTCCAGGCGTCCAGCAGCGCCCCGTCGTGCACTTGCCCCGCCAGATCGGCGGCGGGCAGCAGCGACGGGAGCGCCTCCTGCCGCGTGGTGGTGCCGCCGGACGCGTCGCGGTAGCCCGCGTCCTGGAGGCGCGCCTGCGCGTCGGGCTGCCGCAGCCGGTCGTAGAAGTCGCGGATGACCTGACGCCGCGCCGCGCCGGGCGGCGGCGTGCGGGTGATCGTGACGAACGGGTGGTCGAGCAGCGGCATGCCCTCCTCGACGTAGAACGGCCGCAGCTCTGGCCGCTCCGGAGGGGCGCCGGGCCCGCACCCGCTCCCGCCCAGCGGCGCGTTCGCGCGATAGTCGATCAGGGCCTTTTCCGAGACCAGCAGCGCGGTGCGGCGCAGTCCGCCGTCCGGCGGCGACTCGCGCATCGCGCACAGCAGCTTGCCCGGCTCGTCGTCCTCGCGGGCGATCGCCTGCTCCACCGTGTGCAGCCGGCTCGCCGCGTCGCCCCTGGTCAGCACGTCCTCGTTGAGCACACGGGCGGCGAGCGCGGCCTGGTACAGCACCGCGGTGGCGGCCAGGCCGACGCCGGACGAGCGCGGGCTGGCGCGGCCGAAGGCGTAGCCCTTGCGCGGCCAGCCGAGCACCTCGTCCCAGGTGACGGTGTGCCCGGTGAGGCCGAGGCCGTCGGCCATCGAGGCCGGGACCGCCACCACCAGCCGGGAGGTGGTGACCGGGCCCTTGACCTCCAGCCGCACGGTGCCGATCCGGTTGCGGCGCAGCGCCTCCCGGACCTGCTCCACCTCCAGCGACGAGTCCGGCAGCCACACGTCCGCCTCGTCCACCACCTCCTTCGGATCGCGGAGCAGCCAGCCCTGCTTCAGCGCCTCGCGGGCCCCGCCCGGGTAGGACGCGGACACCACGTTCACATCGGTCCTGCGGCAGCCGTCCGGGCCGCGGTTGTCGCGTTCGAACTCCAGCGCCAGCCGGCGGACGATCGCCTCCTTCTCGGTGGACACCCGCACCTTCATCTGCACCGGAGGCGCGGCGCAGGCCGCCTGGGGCGCCTCGCCGGGCGCCGCCGCCAGCGGTACCGCCAGCAAGCCCAGGACCAGCGTCGCCCTGACCGGCCGCGGCGGCAGCGGGATCCGTAACCGCCGCCCGGTGGCCGTCGCCGCCGCCGGTACGGCCGGCGGGAAGATCCTTATGTACGCCTCGGACGGCCCCGCGCCGCGGACCGTGACCGCTGTCGGCTGATATTCACCGAATTCGTTGTCCGGGTTCTGGTGAATGACACTCTGATAGAACCAGTCGGAGGCGATGACGCCCAGGCAGGAGTCCGCGGCGGCGAAAACCTCTTTGAACTCGGGGGCGTCCAGCAGCCGCGCGGTGTAATCCATCGCATTTCCGCTGACGCCTTCCGGATCGAAGTGCACCTCGCCGGCGTGCAGGGCGGTCCGCAACCGGATCGCGGCCGCTTCCGGGGCGTCCCGGTTGTAGGACTCCAGCGCGCTTTTCAGATGCGGCAGCGCGGCCACCAGCCTGCCCTTGGGCACCGACGGTCGGATCAGGCAGAACGCGCCGTCCCCGCGGTCCTCCCGATACCCGGCGAAATGGTTGTGCCAGGTGTACCACGGCAGCCGGGCGCGCCAGAACGCCCTCCGCAGCGCGCGGTACATGCCCGCGCGGGCGGCCCGCCGGTCCAGGTCGGTGCGGCTCCGCGAACTGGACCCCGCGATGTCGACCCAGAAGATCGCGCGGTGCTGCGGTTCCGTGCTTCGGGGCATGGGGAGTGGTTTCGGGCCGGGGCGGGCATTGGACGGCACTGCGCCATTGACGCGGTGTGGGTGCCGACGTCAACATAACTTGTTCCGTCATTTCCACTCCACCACAATGTGAGGCGGACACGCGCGGGAACGCAGGAGCCACAAGAGGACGGGCACGGACATGGACGCGAAGTCGCCGGTCATCACACATGTGTCGTGGGGGCGCATGGAAATCGACGGGCTCGGCTCCGGCAAGGACTTCAAGCTGTGGCCGGGCGGCGGCCGTCCCTGGGACTGGAACGAGACCGGAACGCGGCACGCCCCCGGCATTCAGGCCGCCGACCTTCAGGAACTGCTCGAGCACGGCTGCACGGTCGTCGTGCTGAGCCGCGGCATGGAGCTGCGGCTGCAGACCACCGGCGAGGCGCTTCGGGCCTTGGAGCAGGCGGGTGTCGAGGTGCACGTGGAAGAGACGACCGCCGCCGCCGAGACCTACAACCGTCTCGCGAAGGCCGGCGGCGCCGTCGGCGGGCTCTTCCACTCCACCTGCTGACACCCCACCTGCCGGCGGGGCGGCTCAGCCGACGGGAACGCCCGCCTGGACGACCTGCCGCTCCACCGCGCCGTCCCACAGCACCTCGGGCTTCTCCAGCGGGTTCCCGGGCACGATCAGCAGGTCGCCGCGGGCGCCGATCTCGACCCGGCCCAGGTCGTCGCGGTTGAGCAGGCTGGCGTTCACCGACGTCGCCGAGCGCAGGCAGGCCAGCGGCCCGGCCGCCTCGGTCTGCAGGCGCAGGCCGAGCAGCTGGTCGTCCTCCAGGTCGCCCATGAGGTCGGTGCCGAACCCGACCGGGACGCCGGCCTTGTGCGCCAGCTCGACGGCGTGCTTGCCGGCGTGCAGGACCTCCTGGTTCTTGGCGCGGCCGACGGCCGACAGGCCCACCTCGTCCGCGCGCCGGTCCATCGCGTCGTAGGTGACCAGGGTCGGCACCAGGTAGGCGTTGTGGTGCGCCATCAGCTCGGCGGTCTTCTCGTCCAGCAGGTTGCCGTGCTCGATCGAGCGGACGCCGTTGACCAGCGAGTGCCGGATCGCCTCGGGCGAGTAGGCGTGCGCGGCGACGTAGCCGCCGCGGCGGGCGGCCTCGCCGGTCACCGCGCGGATCTCCTCGGGCGAGTACTGCGGCTGCCGGATCGGGTCGGTCGGCGACACCACCCCGCCGGAGGTCATGATCTTGATGGCGTGCGCGCCGCGCCGGAACCGCTCCCGCACCGCCACCAGCAGCGGGTCCACCCCGTCCACGACCTCGTTCATGTGCTGCGCGCACAGGCAGATCTCCAGGTCGCGGGGACGGCCGTCGCCGTGCCCGCCGGTCTGGCTGAGGGCGGGACCGGTGTACAGGTAGCGCGGCGCGGCGACCAGCCCGCCGGCGATGGCCTTGGCCAGACCGGGGTCGCCGCCGGCCACGTCCCGGACGGTGGTGAAGCCGCGGCGCAGCGCCCGGCCCAGCCGGCGCGCCCCGGCCAGCGCGAGGTAGCTCAGCGGCGCGCCGTCGAACTCCAGGCTGTTCAGGGAGATCCCGTACGCGTGGAAGTGCGCGTCGATCAGCCCCGGCAGCACGGTGCGGCCGCGCGCCTCGAGCACCCGCTCGGCCCGGGTCACCCGGTCCCCGATCTCGGTGATCACACCGTCCCGGACGTACAGCGACCCCTCCCGCGGCTCCGCCGACCAGCCGTCGAAGATCAGGGCATCGGTGATGGTCAGGCCGGTCATGCGGTGCCTCCTCGGCGGCGTGGCGGGCAGCGTCCCCGTGACGCTACCGGCACCGCCGGGCGGACCGGCCTTCTGCAGTCCGCTGTCCGGTACCGCGGCGCGGCGACACGGCCTGACCGGCGTTTCTCCCGTGGCACGTGCCCGGCGTGGTCCATAGGCTTGGGTGATGATCGACATGTCTTGGCTCGGGCCCGCCATCGACGCGCGGCCGCTGTTCGCCGGGCAGCAGGCCGCCTTCGTCGCACTGCTGGAGGACCTCCGCCCGGATGATTGGGACCGTGCCACCGCCTGCCCTGGCTGGTCCGTCAAGGACATCGCCGCGCACGTCCTCGGCGACCACGTCGGACGGCTGTCCATGCTCCGCGACGGGTACCAGGTGCTGGGACCGCGCGAGGGCGAGGCGTTCACCGCGTTCATCGACCGGATCAACGACGAGTGGGTGACCGCCGCCCGGCGGATCAGCCCGCCGCTCCTGATCGACCAGCTCGCCACCGTCGGCGAGCAGGTCGTGGCGTACTGGCAGACGATCGACCCGGGCGCGCTCGGGCTCCCCGTGTCGTGGGCCGGGCCGGAGCCGCATCCGGCCTGGCTGGACGCCGCCCGCGACTTCACCGAGTACTGGACGCACCACCAGCAGATCTGCGACGCCACCGGACAGCCCGGGCTGGACGACCCCGGTTACGCCGGACCCGTCATCGACACGTTCATGCGGGCCCTGCCCCACACGCTGCGCGAGGTCTCCGCACCCGAAGGGACGTCCCTCCAGGTGATCGTGACCGGCCCGGGCGCCGGCGCCTGGACCTGTACCCGCGGCGCGGAACGCTGGGGGCTGGAACGGCGCCCGGAGGACGCGCCGGACGCGTCCCTCGAACTCGACACCGACACCGCCTGGCGCCTCTGCACCCGCGGCATCGACCCCGGCACCGCCGCCGGACGCGCCCGCGCCACCGGCGACCCCCGGCTGACCGAGGCCGCGCTCCAGATCGTCTCCATCATCTGGACACCCTCCTCCGGGACCTGAACGGGGATCTCTTATAGATATTTCAGATTGACTAGGTGGGGAATTGCTGGCATGCTGGTCCGCATGCGGCCGTGCCTTCCTCTGTGGTCACGCCTGCACGTCGACTTCCGGCGGCAGGCCAGTGCTCTGTGTCGTCGCGCCTGACCACGACACCCACGCGAGCGAGACGACGAAGGCAAGGAACCTGCATCCCATGACCGTGAGCACACCCGCGTTCGTGCTGTCCGGCCCCGCCGAGACGGCCCTGGCCCTGGCCGCCGCCCCCGACGACTGGCTGCCGCGGGTCCGGCTGAGCCCGCAGGGGCGCTGGTACGAGCGCCTGCACAACGACGGCGAGACCGAGATCTGGCTGATCAGCTGGCTGCCCGGCCAGACCACCGGGCTGCACGACCACGGCGGATCGCGCGGCGCGTTCGCGGTGGCGCTCGGCGCGCTGGAGGAGCGCGACCTCGGCGGCAGCCGCCAGGTCACCAACGGGCAGACCCGGGCGTTCGGGGCCGACTACATCCACGAGGTGCACAACACCTCGACCGCGCCGGCGGTCAGCGTCCACGTATACTCGCCACCGCTGAGCACCATGAACCGCTACGAGCTCAACGGGTCCGGCGAGCTGGTCCCGCTGATCGAGGAGAAGGCCGAGCAGTGGTGACCGTACGTCCCGCCGGGGCGCGTTCCATCGACGAGATCCTTGCCGAAGCGCGCGGCCGCCTGGAGCGGCTGACCGCCGAGCAGACCCACGCCGAGTGGCTCGACGGCGCGCTGCTGGTCGACATCCGTCCGGCGGCGCAGCGGGCGGCCGAGGGCGAGATCCCCGGCGCGCTCGTCGTCGAGCGCAACGTGCTGGAGTGGCGGTTCGACCCGGCCAGCGACGCCCGCCTCCCCGAGGCCACCGGTTACGACCTGCGGATCATCGTCGTCTGCTCGGAGGGCTACACCTCCAGCCTGGCCGCGGCCGCCCTGCACGATCTGGGACTCACCAGCGCGACCGACCTCGCGGACGGTTTCCAGGCCTGGCGCGCGGCGGGCCTCCCCGTCACGTCCGGCGCCACCGCCTGAGCGGTCCCTCCCAGGGGCACGCCTGAACAGGCAAGGAAGCCGCCAGGTGCCGTCGAGTTCGTTGCGCGCTGACCAGCCGATGGGCCACCGCGTGAGTTACGCCCAGTGCGACTCCTGCCAGAGCGAGGCTCTGGACGGCCTCGTGCGGGCGCGTTGGGCGTAGCATCCCTGCTCGTCGCAGCCGGCCCCTGGCCCAGAGGGTGAAGGGGATGACGACCAGTGGCGAGGTGACCGAGCCCGGCGTGTACCCGCGGACGGCGGCGGCCTGGGCCAGGTGTGCCACGCCGTGCAGGCCGAATCCGAGCAGGACGGCCTGGTAGGCGGGCGAGCTTCCGCGCGTGCGGTGACCGGCGCCGACACCCTCGCGCTCAGATCCGTTCATCGGAACACAGTCTGCCGAACCGTCACGGCGAGTGCCCCAGCGTGGGGGCGGTCTCCCAGGTCGGGTCGCTCCAGAACTCCATCAGCTCTCCTTCCGTGAGCTCCTCGGGCGGCGCTTCGCGCAGCCGGCGTCCAGTGTGCAGCGACCAGTTCGCCACCAGGAGGAAGGCCAGGTACTCGTCATCGCCGCGCGGGAGGTCCATCCACACCTGCCTTTGCTCGGCACCGGCCCGGAGGGGGGCCGGTACGCCACGTCTCCAGTACGCCACATCCGCACCGCGCAACGGATACGGATTTCACTTATCGGATCGGAGTGGAACGAGATGGTACGCCCGATCACGGCAAGCCCATAAAAACGGACGTAATTCAACAATCACCCCTAAGGCGGAAAACTCCGAGACGAATTCGGGTTCGATGGTAGCCGGTGATCAGCGTCCTCTTCTATGTCGTTCTGCTCTGTTCTGATGCGGTGTCCCCTGTCCGGGAATTCCGATCTGGAGTGATTTGGAACGCGATTCGCATACCGCGGGGGACTTCGAAATGAGACCATTAACGCGGCGTATGCGAGCTGTCGCCCATGCTGATCGGTCAGGGGGTTCGATGATCGGTAAGTCTGACGAGGGAGCCCGGCTCGACGGGTTCGTCCAGCAGCTCGTCGAGCTGCGCGAGGCTTGCGGTTCTCCCAGCCTGCGCGATATCGCGTCCATCTCCAAGGCGCTGCACGCCCGTGACGGCGATGAGCCGCCCAGAGTGCAGGAACTGTCGGCCACCGCGATCAGCGACGTCCTGGCGCGCCGCCGCGAACGCCCGCCCGCCTGGCACTGGGTCGCCTCCTACGTGCTGTCCTGCCAGGCATTCGCACGCCACAGCGGCGCCCGCGCCGACGACCCGGCCCACGAAAGCCTGCCCGACTGGCACCGGCGCTACCGCGCCGCCCTCCCGCCGCCGCCCGGCACCCCGGTCGGCACCGTCGCCGGCCTGGACGAGGCGCTGATCAACGTCTCGGTGGCCGCCCTGATCGACAATCTGACATCTCTTGTCGACGATCACCCGGGCGCGCGGGCGCCGGACTGGTCGGCCGCCCCGGCCTGGCACGAGCCGTTGTCCATGACAGAGCGCCGCTACGGGGCCCTGTTCGGCACGCATGGCATCGACCTTCTGAATGCCGCCGAGGAGGGGAACGAGGACGCCGCGTGCCGGCTCGGGCTGCTGCTGCTCTGCGAGGACCGGACCGCCGAAGGGCTCGCCTGGCTGGAGTCCGCCGCCGCCGCGGGCGACATCGTGGCCCAGGTCGTCGTGCACAGTGCACCCCAGTGGCGCACCGAGATCGCCGCCCAGCTCGCCTACGAGCTGACCCTTCCCGGGTACGGCGGCGATCCCCCGGCATGGGCCGAGGGACGCACCGGCGCCGAGGCCTACTACCGCGGCGCCGCGCGCTCCGGCCATCCCGGTGCCACCTACCGATTGGCCCTGATGCTCCACGCCCGGGGCGACGACTCCACCGCGGCCCACCTGTTCGGCAAGGCGGCCCGGCTCGGCCACCCCGAGGCCGCGCAAGCCCGCGACCGGCTCCGGCGCGGTGAAGACGCGCACTGACCCGCTTCAGACCATCCCAGATGATCATCAAGAAGCCCGGCGGGCGAGGGCCTGGTCAGGGCGTGGTGAGGGTGCTCAGGTCGTTGAGGATCTCGGAGGCGGTCACCGGGGCCAGGGCTGAGAAGGGGAGCGGGGAACGGTCGATCCGCCAGCTCAGCCTTGTGCCGTCACTCAGCCAGACCCGAGTGATGGTCTGCTCGGGCCAGTAGGTCGGGTCGCCGACCGTGATGCCGGGGTCGAGATCGATGACGACCGTGCCGCCCGGGACCTCGCGGGTGATCCAGGACTGGATGCCGTTGTCCTCGGCGGTGCCGCGCTGCCAGCCGCGGCGTTCCATGCCGAGCACCTTGACCGATGGGACGGAGACGTTCGCGAATCGCTCCAGGGCGGTGCCGGCACGTTCGCTGTCGGTCAGCGCGTGGACCGGACGCCGCAACTGCTGAAACGGCTGCATGAGCTCGTAGTCGGCGAGAACCTCATCCCAGGCGTCCAGCTTGCCGCTCAGGTCGAGGGGGTGGGCCACGCCGACCCGGTCCTCGGCGGCGAGTTCCAGCCCGGTGTCGTCGACGTCGGCGAGCGTGCGGTCTTCGGCGATGCGGAACGCGCGTCCCTCTCCGGTGATCCAGACCAGCCGGCGGGCGATGTGCCACAGCAGCGGGTGCGAGACGATCAGGCCGTGGAACTCTGCCGACGTCCACCGGCGCCGGGTGACCATGGCCTGTTCCAGCCGCAGGATCTGGTCGGCGGCCACGGTCCGGACGTCCTTCTTCAGGGCGGCGAACCGCTTGTGCGCGGCCGGGGCCAGCTCCTGGTCGTCGCGGGCGCCGGGCTTGGGCAGGGCCGTGCGCCGGGCGCCGTTCTCGTCCATGACGTAAGGCTTGAGCCGTTCGTCGAACCCGACGGTGAAACGGCGCGGGCCGTAGTCGAGGGTGAGGCCGCCGTCGGCGTCCAGCCCGAGGTCGGGGACGAGCCGGTCGCCGAGCCGCTCCGGGGACAGTCCGAGTTCGGCGGCGAGCGCGGTGATCCGCTCCTGGGCCTTCGCCCTGATCCCCTTGTACTTGACGCTTCGCGCGATGCCGTTCAGGTGCATGAGGGCGACGTCGGTGCCGATCGCGACCAGGACGTCCAGCCCGGCGACCGCCTTGTGGTGGCTGCCGTCGCCCGGCCAGGCGCGGATGATCGGCGTCAGCGCGCGGACCGTCTCGTCGTCGCCGAGCAGCCCGAGCGCTGTGAGGACCCAGGCCTCGTCCCCCGCGCCGCCGCTCTGCCCGCGCAGGCCGGACCCTTCGAAGAGGGCCCAGGCGAACGCCGCGAGCGAGGCGGGGTCGCAGATCTCCTTCACCTGGTGGACGCCCGGGTACGGGTGGTCGGGCTTGGAGAGGAGCAGCATGGTGATGATGTGCCGGGCCGCTTCGCCGGAGAGAGCCTGGCCTGTGCCGCGGAGGAGCACCTGGGGGAGCAGGTGCGGGTCGACCCAGCGGTCGATCTGGGGCATGTCGGCCGGCAGATCGTCCAAGGGGTCGCGGTCGAGGAGGGTCTCGATCGCCTCCGCCGCCTTCTTCTTGTGGTCGCGCGCGGCGTCGACGACCTTGTCGCGATGGCCGTCCGAGGCGAGGAACCGCAACGCCGCCTCGGCTTCGCGCCGCTGGGGGCCCGCCTTGCCCAGGGCCGCCGGGACGAGTTCGCGGGAAGCCGCGAAGGCGTGCCTGCGCAACCATTCCTCGACGGTCGGGCGCAGCCTCGGGCGCCGCACCAGCGACTCGGCCATCAGGGCGGCGACCTCGGCGTTGCAGAACGGCAGCAGCACCCTGACCGCCATCGCCGGGCGGTATGCGAAGTCGAGGGCGGCGGGCAGGGCATCGAGCCCGAAGCGGGCCACGATGGGCTTCAACCACGCGCTGTCGGTGTGGTGGGTGTGGGTCGGCCGCCACCCGGCCAGCAGCGGGCGGACGCGATCCTCGGGGCCGCCGGTCAGCAGGTTCACCTTCTCAGCGGCGTCCATGGGGCTTGCCCGGAACTTCTGGATCGCCTTGTCCCAGTGGGGATCCTGCTCCGGAGGACGGCCGGGTTCGGTGGTCGCCGCCCATTTCTCGCGCTCGCCGGGCGCCCAGGCGATGACCGGCTCGTCCGGCGCCTTCAGACCTCGGACGGTCACCGGCTTGACCTCGGCCCGGTCGCGTGTCCATGGGGGCTCGACCAGCAGCCGCGGCAGGGCCTGGGGAGGTACCTCCGCGGGCCACTCTTTCGCGTGCTCGTCGATCGCCTCGACGGCGTGGCGCGCGTCGGCGGGGAGACTCGGCAGCAGGGCGGCGGTCAGTTCGGGGTGGGTTGAGATGTGAGTGCGCAGCAGGCGTGCGGCGTACGAGGCGGCCGCGGGGTCCTTGCCGACGGTGGCGGCCAGCAGGCGCAGTGCCCGTGCGGGGAAGCGCCGGGCGGCCTCGACCACGGCGGCGTGCACGTGTGGCCGGTGGAGGCGGGCCACGAGCAGGTCGAACGCCTCATCGGTGGGCAACGCGGCGAGTACCCGGGCCTGGACCTCCGTGTCATAACCGGAGACGTCGATGGCTCTGGCCACGGCCGGCGCGAGGGCGGGCCCGACGCCATCGACCATGGTGTAGAGCGGATCGCCGGTGAGGATCAGCAGGTATCGCTCGCGGAGCAGTTCGAATTGCTCGAACGAGCCCAGCGAGCGCAGCACGTCGAGCCTGTCGCGGTCACCGGTGTCGCGATCCAGCTCCGCGCACGCCTCGTCGACCCACTTCAGCCGGGTGGGCGCCAAGTACGCCGTGGTGATGCGCTGCGCCTTGTCCCGACGGCGATCGGCGAGGGCTTCGACGGCCTCCAGGTAATCCCGTTCGCCGGCGGCGGCGAGAAACGCCCGCACACGCGACGAGACCAGGTCGAGGCAGTACTCGATCCGGCCCGAGCCTCGTTCCTCCTCGCCGGGACGGCGGACGCTGAGATGGCACCAGGAGTGTTTCTTCTGGTACTCGTACCCGCGGACGAAGACGCGGCTCAGCTCGGCCGTCGCCGCGGCGGCGAAAGTGAGGCCGTGCTCGCTGATCCAGGCGTCCGCGAACAGGCCGAGCCCGCGCGCCCGATCGATGGCGGCGAAGATGTCGTCCATCAGCTCGGTCTCGGCGGCGACGACCGCCGCGACCACCGCCGCCCCTTGGGGGTCGGCCTCGCCGTTCAGATGGGCGCGCGTCGACTCGATCATGTCGATGGGGGTCTTCTCGGCCTTGAGCAGGAAGACGATCGCGTCGTGCGCCTCTTCGGCGAGACTCCGCGCCGCGGCGGCGGCCTCGGGGTCGAGCTCGATCGGCGGCCCCGGGGTGCCTCCATGCCGCGGGTGCAGGATCGCCCGCCAGTCCTCGGGCATGGCGAAGACGTCCTCGTCAACGGGCACGGGCCCGCTCGGTGAGGCAGCTGGGGCGTTCGACATGGACGACGACCCTTCGGAACCCGGGGAGCTGATCGTTCCGCGAAAGGCTACCGACCGTCTCGGACAAAGGCTGCGAAGACATTTCCGTCATCTTCTTTCGTCCGGCTCCTGGAACGTGCGTCGGGAGCCGGGCGAATGCGGGCCGGGGCCTGTCTCGAAGTGGCCTCAGGTACCGCGCGAGTGCGTTTACCTGGGTGGTGGACATGGCGCCAGCGCCGCTCGCCCGGTCGGGACGGCGCGGTCAGGTGAAGTGCGGGAGGACGCGGTCCCGGAAGGTCTCCAGGGTCTGGAGCATGCGGTCCTGGTCGAGGTCGTACCACTGCATCCGCAGGATGACGTAGGTGATCCCGTTGGCCTCCAGTTCCTTCAACGACGCCACGCACGACTCGGGGTCGGTGAACAGGTAGGACGTGTCGGCGACCTCGGCGAGGTCGGCGGAGCCCTTCAGGTGCCGGTAGGAGCCGGTCTGGTCGGGCGCCTCGAACTGGGAGTACTTGGCGGAGGTCGCGCCGCGCGCGGCCAGGCCGATGGCGCGGGCGCGCTCGCGGTCGTCGTCGAGGACCAGCTCGCGCCGCACGACGATCTCCTGGGCGGCGCCGCGGCCGAGGCGCTCGCGTTCGGCGCGGTAGAGGTCCAGGATCGGGACGAGCTTGTCCAGCGGCGCGTGCGGCGGGACGATCCAGGCGTCGCCGAGGCGGGCGGCGCGGCGGGCGCCGGTCTTGTGGACGCCGGCGCCGACCCACACCGGCGGGCCGCCGGCCTGCACCGGCGGCAGTCCGATCCGCTGGTCGCGGACCGTGAAGTGGGTGCCCTCGAAGGTGACCGGGCGGTCGGCCCACAGCTCGCGCATGAGCGTCACGCTCTCCTCGTACCGGCTGACGCGCTCGTCCATCGGGACGCCGAACGAGGCGAACTCGTTGCCCCGGTACCCCATGCCGAGGCCGGCGATGGCGCGGCCGCCGCAGAGGTGGTCGAGGGTCGAGTACTCCTCGGCCAGGCCGACCGGATGCCGCAGCGGCAGGATGTACATGTTCGTCCCCAGCGACATGTCCCCCGCGTGCTCGGCGAGCGCGGCCAGCGCGGGCAGCGGCTGCAGGGTGGGCATGTTGCCGAGGTAGTGGTTGAGGACCCAGACCGAGCCGATCCCGGCGTCCCGGGCGGCCCGTACCTGCTCGCGCATCTGCCCGATCCGCGACGCCGCCTGGACGTGCGGCGGGAAGTCGTTCATGAGGGCCAGCCCGAACCTCAGGGTCATGGTGTCTCCACTCGCTCCGGCGGCAGTGCGAAATACATACTATTCATACTCATGGATTGCGGGCTAGACTCCGACGGCGGGCCATCCGGCCGGAGAAAGGGGACAGCGATGAAGGCCGTGCGCGTCACCAGCCTGGACGGGCCGCGGGCGCTCGTCGTGCAGGACGTCCCCGAGCCCGTCCCCGGCGACGGCGAGGTCCTCATCGACGTGCACGCCGCCGGGGTGAGCTTCCCGGACCTGCTGATGACACGCGGCCGGTACCAGCGCAAGCCCGAGCTCCCGTTCTCGCCGGGAGTGGAGGTCGCGGGCACCGTCCGCGCCGCCCCGCCCGGGACCGGCCTGTCCTCCGGCGACCGGGTGGCCGCGTTCGTCCGGGTGGGCGGCTGGGCGGAGGTGGTCGCCGCGCCGTCCGAATACACCTTCCGCCTCCCCGACGCGATGTCCTTCCGCGGCGGCGCCGGTGTCGTCATGAACTACATGACCGCGCACCTGGCCCTGGCGCGGCGGGCCCGGCTGCGCGCCGGCGAGACCGTGCTCGTGCACGGCGCCGCGGGCGGTCTCGGGACGGCGTCCCTCCAGGTCGCGGCGGCGCTCGGGGCGCGGACGATCGCGGTCGTCTCCACCGCGGACAAGGCCGCGTTCGCCCGCGCCGCCGGAGCGGACGAGGCCGTTCTCGCCGCCGGCTGGCTGGACGGGGTCCGCGCGCTCACGGGCGAGCGCGGCGTGGACGTCGTGGCCGACCCGGTCGGCGGGGACCGGATGCTCGACTCGCTCCGCTCGCTCACCCGCGAAGGAAGGCTGCTCGTGCTCGGGTTCGCCGAAGGGCGGATCCCCGACATCCCGGCCAACCGGCTGCTGCTGAAGAACATCGACGTCATCGGCGTCGCCTGGGGCCACCTCGTCCAGGAGGAGCGCGGCTACCCCGCCGAGCAGTGGTCGGACCTGCTCGCCTACTACGAACAAGGCCACCTGCGTCCCGTCGACGGCGCCGCGTTCGCGCTCGACGACGCCCCGGCCGCCCTCGCCCGGCTCGACGACCGGGCGGCCACCGGCAAGATCACCCTGACCGTCCGTCCCTGACCGGAGAAGGAGAGCACATGCTGGGAGACAAGCGGATCCTCATCACCGGGGCCGCGAGCGGGATGGGCCGGGAGATCGCCGTGGAGGCCGCCCGGCAGGGCGCCACGAAGGTCGGCATCACCGACGTCGACACCGCCGGCCTGGAGGCCACCGGGGAACTGGTCGAGGCCGAGGGCGCCGGCGTCCGCGCCCTCACCGCCGATCTGCGGTCGGGCGAGCGGATCCGCGCGATGGTCGACGACTTCGCCGCGTGGGCCGGCGGCCTGGACGTCCTGGTCAACAACGCCGGCGTCCTGGACCATGTGTTCACCCCGGCGGACCGCACGTCGGTGGACAAGCTCGACGAGGACGCCTGGGACGCCGTCCTCGACATCAACCTCAAGGCGGTCTGGCTCGCCACCAAGCACGCCGCGCCGCACCTGATGGCCTCCGACCGGGGCCCGGCCATCGTCAACGCCGCCTCGGTCTCCGGCATGACGGGAGCGGGGATGACGGCGTACGCCGTGTCCAAGGCGGCCGTCATCCAGCTGACCCGGACGGCGGCCATCAACCTGGGCCCGCACGTCCGCGTCAACTCCTACAGCCCCGGCTCGATCAAGACCCCGATGAGCGACTCCCACCTGGAACGCTCCGCCGACAAGCTCGCGACCGCGCGCGCCATGTACGGCACCCACCTGATCCCGCGCCGCGGCTATGTCGGCGAGATCGCCAAGGTCGCCTGTTTCCTCGCCAGCGACGACTCCTCGTTCGTCACCGGAGTGAACGTGCCCGTCGACGGCGGCACCATGGCCTGGCGCGGGATCCGGGAAAGCGTCGAACTCGACTAAAGGCGGGCCTGGAGGCCGTCGAGGACGCATTCCAGGCCGTAGGTGAAGTTGTCCTCGCGGATCTGGCGCGGATCCTGCTCGTGTAGCGCGGCGTATCCCTCCTGCATTCGCGGGTGGCCCTCGATCGCCTGCTCGGTGGTGGCCCGCAGGTCGTCGGCCCACTGGTCCTCGGTCTGGCCGCTGCGGGCGAGCATCGACAGGTAGGCCGCCTCGCTGATGGCCGTCCCCATGGTGTAGGCGAGGACTGTGTTCAGGGCCAGGTCGGCCGTACCGGGGGCGAAGCCCGCCGCGTGCAGGACGGCGAGCATGCGCTCCGACCGGTCGATCAGGTTCGGTCCGAGCTCGGCGAGCCCGACCTGGCCGAGCACGGTGGCCGACCAGGGGTGGCGGAGGATCATCGCGCGCAGGCTCTGGGCGCATTCGGTGACGGCCGCGCGCCAGGTGGCGGGGTCGGCGTCCGGCACCCGCAGCTCGCCGTAGATCTCGTCCACGACGAGTTCGATCAGCTCGTCCTTGTTGGCCACGTGGCGGTACAGCGAGGTGGCGCCCGCGCCCAGCCGGGTGCCGAGGCCGCGCATGCTGAGGGCGTCGAGGCCTTCCTCGTCCAGGAGGCGGACGGCCTCGGCGACGATCCGGTCCTGGCTCAGCGCCGGCTGCTCGCGCTGCCGCCGCTGGCGTGCCCATACCGAAGGAACGGTCGGTTTCGCTGCTGGCATGTGGGGCTCCTCTCGTCCCCGGCACCGTAGCGCACAGTGTGCGCAATTTGCGAACAGGTGTTGCGTACGTCGGACGCTTGTGCGTACAGTGTTCGCATCACAAGAACGATGTGCGCAAGCCCTGGAGGAGTCCTGATGCGAGTACGCGATCCACGCCGCCGGCTGATCCTGGCCGTGCTTTGCCTCAGCATGTCCGTGCTGGTCATCGACAACATGGTGCTGACCGTGGCGATCCCGTCGCTGGCCGCCGACCTCGGCGCCGACGCCCGCGACGCCCAGTGGATCCTGGACTCCTACATCCTGGTCTTCGCCGGGCTGCTGCTCACCGCCGGCGGGCTGTCGGACCGGTACGGCCGCCGCCGCGTCATGGTCATCGGGCTGGCACTCTTCGGCGCCGCCTCGCTGGCCGCCACCTTCGCCGCCGATCCGGCACAGCTGATCGCGGCCCGCGCGATCATGGGTGCCGGCGGGGCGCTGATCATGCCGAGCACGCTGTCGATCCTGATCACCGTGTTCGACGACGCCGAACGCCGCAAGGCGATGGCCGCCTGGAGCGCGGTGGCCATGCTCGGCCTGGTCGGCGGCCCGGTGCTGGGCGGCGTGCTGATCGCCTGGTTCTGGTGGGGCGCGGTGTTCCTGATCAACGTGCCGATCGCCGCCCTCGCGATCGCCGCGGCGCTGCTGCTGATGCCCGAGTCCAAGGGGCCGCGGACCAAGGCCGACCCGCTCGGCGCCGTCCTGTCGATGGCCGGCGCCACCGCGCTGGTCTGGACGATCATCGAACTGCCCCGGCACGGCCTGACCGGCCCCGCCACGATCACCACCGCGGCGCTCGCCCTCACCGCCCTGACCGCCTTCGTGGTCTGGGAGCTGCGCACCCCGCACCCGATGGTCCCGCTCGGCCTCTTCCGTAACCGCGTCTTCAGCGGCGGCAGCCTCTCCCTCCTGCTCGTCCAGATCGGCAACGGCGGCCTGCTGCTCGTCCTGACCCAGTACCTGCAGTACGTCCTGGACTACACGCCCACCCAGGCCGGGCTGGCCTTCATCCCGATGGCGGTCGCCTCCCTCGGCTTCAACGCGCTGGGCGCCGGCCCCGGCGCCAGGTTCGGCAACCGCGCCCTGATCGTCACCGGCCTGACCGTCATGGCCGCCGGCTTCGGGCTGCTGGCCGCCACCTCCCCCGAGCACGGCCTGTGGCTTCCCGCCGCGGCCCTGTTCGTGCTCGGCGCGGGCGGCGGCCTGGCGATGCCCGCGGCGATCTCCGCCCTGATGGGCACCGTCCCCGCCGAGCAGGCCGGAGTCGGCTCCGCGCTGAACGACACCCTGCAGCAGATGGGCGCCGCGCTCGGCGTCGCGGCCCTGGGCAGCGTCCTGTCGAGCGGCTACACCGAGGCGCTGCCCGCGAACGCCCCCGAGGCCGCCCGGCGCTCCCTCGGCGACGCGCTCGCCACCGCGGACGGCGCACTGGCCCAGGCCGCCCGCGAGGCGTTCACGTCCGCCATGTCCACGACCTTCGCCGTCAGCGCCGCCGGGGTGCTGGCCGCGGCCGTCCTGGCCCTGATCGTCATCCGCGACAGGCCCCGCAACGCCGCCCCGCACGGCGACCACCACGACAAGGTTCGCGAGCCCGTCGCGGCCGCGAGCCACTGACCTTCCTCACCGACAAGCCTTCAACATCAAGACCAAGGAGAAGAGAGCCATGACCGAGAAGCTGAACTGGGACACCGAGGGCAACTGGACGGCCGAGGGCGAGTGGGGAGCGTGGAACTCGGAGGGCCAGGGCTTCGACCGGGCCCGCTGGCAGGCCCGGCTGGACGAGCTGCGCGCCGCCCACCACGTCCCGGGCGCGACCCTGGCCGTGCTGGTGGACGGGCGGATCCACGAACTGGCCAGCGGCGTGCTGCACCGCGGCACCGGGGTGGAGGTGACCACCGACTCGGTGTTCCAGTCCGGCTCCATCGCCAAGGTCTACACCGCCACGATGATCATGCGGCTGGTCGACGAGGGCCGGCTGGACCTGGACGCGCCCGTCGTGGACGTGCTGCCCGAGTTCGGTACCCCGGACGAAGAGGCCACCCGCAAGATCACCATCCGGCAGCTGCTCAGCCACACCGGCGGGGTCACCAACGACTTCAACTTCGACGGCGGCCGCGGCGACGACGCCCTGGCCAAGTACGTCGAGGCCGCCAGGAACGTGGCGCTGGACTGCCCGCCCGGGACCGCGGTGTCGTACGGCAGCCTCGGATACGTCGTCCTGGGCCGCGTCATCGAGGTGGTCACCGGGCAGACCTGGGACGCCGCGATCCAGGAGCTGCTCGCCGCCCCGCTCGGGCTGGAGCACACGATGACGCTGCCGGAGGAGGCGCTGCGGTTCCGCGTCGCGATGAGCCACCTGGGCGAGCCCGGCAAGTACCCGGACCCCGCGCCGTTCTGGGACCAGATGCCGCGCTCGGTCGGACCGGCCGCCCGGGTCCTCATCACCGCCGGTGACCTCGCCGGCCTCGCCAAGATGCACCTGGACGGGGGCACCGCGCCCGACGGCACCCGTGTCCTTTCCGCCGCCGCCGTCTCGGCCATGCAGCACCGCGAGGTCGACGTCCCCGACAAGTGGACGGTCAGCGCCGACGGCTGGGGACTGGGCTGGACCCTGTACGACTGGGACGGCATCGCCGGCTTCGGCCACGACGGAGCCGCCATCGGCCAGTACGCCTACCTGCGCGTCGTCCCGTCCGCGGGCGTGGCGGTCGTCCTGCTGACCAACGGCGGGAGCGCCCGCCTGCTGTACGCCGACCTCTTCCGCGAACTGCTCGGCGAACTCGCCGGGGTGCGGATGCCGGCCCCCTTCGGCCCGGCCGAGGAGCCGCCCGCCGTCGACATGACGCCGCTCCTCGGCACCTACCGGCGGGAGGGTGTCGTTGTGACCGTCACCAGGGCCGATGACGGCACCGCGCACATGCGGTACGAGTTCGTGGACGGCATGAAGGACCTCTCCCCGCCGCTGGAGATGGAGCTGACGCCGGTCTCGGAAACGGTCTTCGCGGCGTCCGGAGCCGGGCCGTCCTTCAGCGAGGACTACATGCCCGTGGTCTTCTCCACGCTGACCACCGGCACCCGGTGCGTGTACGTCGGCATGCGCGCCACCCCGAAGGTCGGCTGACCGGGACCCTTTGGCGAATTCCCTTAACGCGAATCCATACGCGCGCCGGGCGATCTGCGAAATCGGGAATCAGGGCATGGAGGCGCCCTGTTCCCGATGACGCGGAAAGCCCGGCGCGGCCGTGTTTCGGGGCCCCGTCAGCGTCGCGTCAAGACGGGTGGGGGGCGCGTCAAGAACACGTTAAGAGGGTCGATATCACCAGAAGTCGGGCGTTTGACTGTCCAAAGCGGCCCAGAACGCTCGGGGCGTCCTGGGGCCGTCCCGGAATCCGGACTTCGACTGAGGTGACCGATCGATGAGTGACGTGGCGTTCCTGCTGCTGACCGTGGCGATCTTCGCCGCGCTCGGCCTGCTGGTGAAGGGCGTGGAACGACTGTGACCGCCGAGAACGCCATCGGACTGGTGCTGGCGGTCGCGCTGATCGCCTTCCTGGTCGCCGCCCTGCTGTTCCCGGAGCGTTTCTAGTGGGCTCGACGACCGCGGGGATCCTCTTCCTCGGCTCCCTGGTGCTCGCCGTCGCGGCGGCGTACCGGCCGCTGGGCGACTACATGTTCCGCGCCTACACCGGGACGAAGCACTCGCGCGTGGAACGGGCGCTCTACCGGCTGATCGGGGTGCAGCCCGACGGGGAGCAGACCTGGGGCGTCTACGCGCGCAGCGTGCTGGCGTTCTCGGCGATCGGGGTCCTGTTCCTGTACGGCTTCCAGCGGTTGCAGAACCACCTGCTGCTGAGCCTGGGCATGGACCCGGTCAAGCCGGACCAGGCGTGGAACACCGCGGTGAGCTTCGTGACCAACACCAACTGGCAGTCGTACTCGGGCGAGTCGACGATGGGCCACCTGGTGCAGATGGCGGGGCTGGCGGTGCAGAACTTCGTGTCGGCGGCGGTCGGCATGGCGGTCGCGATCGCGCTGGTCCGCGGGTTCGCCCGCAAGCGCACCGACCGGCTGGGCAATTTCTGGGTGGACCTGACCCGCGGTTCGCTGCGGATCCTGCTGCCGATCGCGTTCGTCGCCGCGATCGTGCTGATCGCCGGCGGGGTGGTGCAGAACTTCGAGGGCGGCACGACGGTGAGCACGCTTTCGGGCGTCCACCAGACGATCACCGGCGGGCCGGTGGCGGGCCAGGAGGCGATCAAGGAGCTGGGCACCAACGGCGGCGGCTTCTACAACGCCAATTCCGCGCACCCGTTCGAGAACCCGACGTCGTGGACGAACTGGCTGGAGATCTTCCTGATCCTGCTGATTCCGTTCGCGCTGCCGCGCACGTTCGGCCGCATGGTGGGGCAGAACCGGCAGGGCTACGCGATCGCCGCGGTGATGGGCGTCATCGCGATGGGCAGCGTCGTGCTGACGATGGTCTTCCAGGGGATGCACCACGGCACCGTCCCGACCGCCGTGGGCGCCGCCGCCGAGGGCACCGAGAGCCGGTTCGGGGTGCTGAACTCGGCGGTGTTCGCCGCGTCGACCACGCTGACCTCGACCGGCGCGGTCAACTCCTTCCACGACTCCTACACCGGCCTCGGCGGCATGATGACGATGTTCAACATGATGCTGGGCGAGGTCGCGCCCGGCGGGGCCGGGTCCGGCCTGTACGGGATGCTGGTGCTGGCCGTGATCACGGTGTTCGTGGCCGGCCTGATGGTGGGCCGCACCCCCGAATATCTGGGGAAGAAGATCGGGGCGCGGGAGATCAAGCTCGCCGCGGCGTACTTCCTGATCACGCCGATGCTGGTGCTGGCCGGGACCGCGGTGGCGATGGCGACCGGCAGCGGCCGGGAGGGGATGCTCAACTCCGGGCCGCACGGGCTCAGCGAGGTGCTCTACGCCTTCACTTCGGCGTCCAACAACAACGGGTCGGCGTTCGCGGGGTTGACGGTCAACACGGCCTTCTATGACACCGCGCTGGGCCTGTGCATGGCGCTGGGCCGCTTCATGCCGATCATCTTCGTGCTGGCGCTGGCGGGGACGCTGGCCCGGCAGGGGCACGCGCCCGAGTCGGAGGGGACCTTGCCCACCCACCGTCCGCAATTCGTCGGGATGGTCGCCGGTGTGGCGGTCATTCTCGTCGCTCTCACGTTCCTGCCCGCGCTGGCGCTCGGGCCGCTGGCCGAAGGACTCCACTGATGACACCGCAGATGACACCGCGACAGACACCGACACAGACGAAGATCCCGGCTCAGGCCCCCGCCCGGCCGCCCGGCCGTCCTGGCCGACCCGGCGGCGAGGGCAAGGTCTCCGGCGGGCTACTCGACCCGAAGCTGCTGGTGACGACGCTGCCGGAGGCGGTCCGCAAGCTGGATCCGCGCACCCTGTGGCGCAATCCGGTGATGCTGATCGTCGAGGTCGGCGCGGTGTGGAGCACGGTGCTGGCGGTGCTGGACGCCACCGTGTTCGCCTGGGCGGTCGTGGTGTGGCTGTGGCTGACGGTGCTGTTCGCCAACCTGGCCGAGGCGGTCGCCGAGGGACGCGGCAAGGCCCAGGCCGACGCGCTCCGCAAGGCCAAGACCGACACCATGGCCCGCCGCCTGCTCGACTGGGCCCCGGGCCGTAAGGACGTCACCGAGCGGGTCGGCGCGACCGACCTCAAGCGCGGCGACCACGTGGTGGTCGAGGCCGGGCAGGTCATCCCCGGTGACGGGGACGTGGTCGAGGGCATCGCCAGCGTGGACGAGTCGGCGATCACGGGCGAGTCGGCGCCGGTGATCCGGGAGTCGGGCGGCGACCGCTCGGCGGTGACCGGCGGCACGCGGGTGCTGTCGGACCGGATCGTCGTCAAGATCACGCAGCGGCCGGGGGAGTCGTTCATCGACCGGATGATCGCGCTGGTGGAGGGCTCCAGCCGGCAGAAGACGCCGAACGAGATCGCGCTGAACATCCTGCTGGCCGCGCTGACGATCATCTTCCTGCTGGCGGTCGCCACCCTCCAGCCGCTGGCGATCTACTCCAAGGCCGGCAACCCGGGCGTGCCGGACTCCCTCGCGCTGGGCGGCGACGGGGTGACCGGGATCGTGCTGGTGTCGCTGCTGGTCTGCCTGATCCCCACCACGATCGGGGCGCTGCTGTCGGCGATCGGCATCGCGGGCATGGACCGCCTGGTGCAGCGCAACGTGCTGGCGATGAGCGGCCGCGCCGTCGAGGCGGCCGGGGACGTCAACACGCTGCTGCTGGACAAGACCGGCACCATCACCCTCGGGAACCGGCAGGCGGCCGAGTTCGTCCCCGTGAACGGGGCGAGCGCGGAGGAGCTCGCGGACGCCGCGCAGCTGTCCAGCCTGGCCGACGAGACCCCCGAGGGCCGCTCGGTGGTCGTCTACGCCAAACAGCGGTACGGGCTGCGGGAGCGCGGCCCCGGCGAGCTGACCCACGCCACCTGGGTCCCGTTCACCGCCCAGACCCGGATGAGCGGCGTCGACCTGGACGTCCCCGGCGAGCGCCGGATGCTGCGCAAGGGCGCGGCGAGCGCGGTGGCCGACTGGATCCGCGGCCACGGCGGGACGGTCTCGCCCGAACTGGGCGCCATCGTCGACGGGATCTCCGCCTCGGGCGGCACCCCGCTCGTGGTCGGCGAAACAGTGGTCGGCGAGGCGGTGGACGGAGCGGCGGGAGACGGCAAGGCGCGGGTCCTGGGCGTCATCCACCTCAAGGACGTGGTGAAGGAGGGGATGCGGGAGCGGTTCGGCGAGATGCGCCGGATGGGCATCCGCACCGTGATGATCACGGGTGACAACCCGCTGACCGCCAAGGCGATCGCGGACGAGGCGGGCGTGGACGACTTCCTGGCCGAGGCGAAGCCCGAGGACAAGCTAGCCCTCATCAGGACCGAGCAGGAGGGCGGCCGGCTGGTCGCGATGACCGGCGACGGCACCAACGACGCCCCCGCCCTGGCGCAGGCCGACGTGGGGGTGGCGATGAACACCGGCACCTCGGCCGCCAAGGAGGCCGGGAACATGGTCGATCTGGACTCCGACCCGACCAAGCTCATCGAGATCGTCCAGATCGGCAAGCAGCTGCTCATCACCCGCGGCGCGCTGACCACCTTCTCCATCGCCAACGACATCGCCAAGTACTTCGCGATCATCCCCGCGATGTTCCTGGCGCTGTTCCCCGGCCTGGACGCCCTCAACATCATGCGGCTGCACAGCCCGCAGTCGGCGATCCTGTCGGCGGTGATCTTCAACGCGCTGATCATCGTCGCGCTGATCCCGCTGGCGCTGCGCGGCGTGCGGTACCGGCCCGGCGGCGCGGCCAAGCTGCTGTCGCGCAACCTCTACCTCTACGGCCTGGGCGGGATCATCGCCCCGTTCATCGGCATCAAGCTCATCGACCTGATCGTCCAGTTCCTCCCCGGGATGTCCTGACATGCGTATGCCCAGTTGGATCCGGCAGCACCTGGCCGCGCTGCGCGCGCTGCTGGTCTTCACCGTGCTGCTCGGCCTCCTCTACCCGCTGGCCGTCTTCGCGGTCGGCCGCGTTCCCGGCCTGAAGGACAAGGCCGACGGGTCGATGGCCGAGACCGGCGGCAGGACGGTCGGCAGCGGGCTCATCGGGCAGTCGTTCACCGGCAAGGACGGGATCCCGCTCCGGCAGTACTTCCAGAGCCGCCCGTCCGCCGCGGGCGACGGCTATGACCCGACCGCCAGCGCCGCGAGCAATCTCGGCCCGGAGAGCGTCGTCGACAAGCTGCCCGACCCCAAGCTGATCGCGGCGGGCAAGGAGGACGCGAACGCCTCCCAGAGCCTGCTCACCCAGGTCTGCGAACGCAGCAAGGCCGCGGGCGAACTGGAAGGGGTCAGCGGTGCGCGCCCGTTCTGCACCCCCGGCGGCGTGGGCGCGGTGCTCGCGGTCTTCGGCCCCCGCTCGGCCAACGGCGACGTCCCGCACCCGACCCGCGTGATCAGCCTGAACGAGCAGCAGGGCGTGGTCCGGGCCCCGTTCATGGCCACCTACAAGGGCGTCCCGGTCGAACCGGCCGAGTACGGCGAGGATTACGGCAAGGGCCTGGTCGTTCCGGTTCGGGGGAACGCGCCCGCCCGGCCGGCCGTCCCCGCCGACGCGGTCACCGCCAGCGGCAGCGGCCTCGACCCGCAGATCAGCGCCGCCTACGCGCGACTGCAGGTCAACCGGGTCGCCCGCGCGCGGGGCGTCCCACCGGCCCGGATCGAGCGCCTCGTCAAGAAGGAGGAGAATGGACGTGCGCTGGGCTTCATGGGCGAGCCCGCGGTCAACGTCCTGAAGCTCAACATCGCGCTCGACCAGCTGTTCCCGTTCCGCGGCTGAGTCAGGAGGGTTGATGGGCCGGGGAATTCTGCGCATCTACCTCGGCGCCGCGCCCGGGGTGGGGAAGACCTATGCCATGCTCGCCGAGGCCGCCCGGCGGCAGGGGCGCGGCACCGATGTCGTGGTCGGCTTCGTCGAGACGCACGGCCGTGCCGTCACCGCCGCGCTCCTCGACGGGCTGGAGATCATCCCCCGCCGGACGACGACCTACCGGGACGCCTCGTTCACGGAACTGGACGTCGCGGCGGTGATCGAGCGGCGCCCGCGGGTGGCGCTGATCGACGAGTTGGCCCACACCAACGTGCCGGGCTCGGCCAACACCAAGCGCTGGCAGGACATCGAGGAGATCCTGGACGCCGGCATCGACGTGATCTCCACCGTCAACATCCAGCACCTGGACTCGCTCAACGACGTCGTCGAACAGATCACCGGCGTCCCGCAGCGCGAGACCGTGCCGGACGAGGTCGTCCGCCGCGCCGAGCAGATCGAGCTGGTCGACATGGCCCCGGAGGCCCTGCGCCGCCGGATGGCGCACGGCAACGTCTACGCCCCCGAGAAGATCGACGCCGCGCTCGGCAACTACTTCCGCGTCGGCAACCTCACCGCGCTCCGCGAACTCGCACTGCTCTGGCTGGCCGACAAGGTCGACGACCAGCTCGACCGCTACCGCGCCGACCACGATATCCGCGGCACCTGGGAGGCCCGCGAACGCGTCGTCGTCGCCCTCACCGGCGGCCCCGAGGGCGACACGCTCATCCGCCGCGCCGCCCGCATCGCCGACCGCACCAAGGGCACCGACCTGCTCGCCGTCCACGTCACCCGCAGCGACGGCCTCACTGACGCCAACCCCGCCCACCTCACCCGCCAGCGCGCCCTGGTGGAGAGCCTGGGCGGCAGCTACCACCAGGTCGTCGGCACCAACGTCCCCGAAGCGCTGCTGGACTTCGCGCGCGGCGTCAACGCCACCCAGCTGGTGCTGGGCGCGTCCAGCCGGGGCCGGCTCGCGCAGCTGCTCTCCCGCGGCGTCGGCGTCACGACCACCGCCCAGTCCGGCTCCATCGACGTCCACCTGGTCACCCACGAGAAGGCCAAACAGGGACGCCGCTGGAAGGCGCTGCGGGAGTCTTGGGGCGTTCCCGCCCGGCGGCGCAACGCCGGCTTCCTGACCGCCGCCATCGGACTGCCCCTGCTCACGGTCCTCTTGGGCCTCCTGCGCGAGCAGTTCTCGCTCGCCAGCGAGATCCTGCTGTTCCAGGTCGCCGTGATCGGGGTCGCGCTGATCGGCGGGCTGTACCCCGCGATCTTCGCCGCGGTCGCGGGTTCGCTGCTGCTCAACTACTTCTTCACGCCGCCCCTGTACACCTTCATGGTGCACGCGCCCGAGGCGCTCCTCCAGCTGATCGTGTACGTGGTCGTGGGCATCACCGTCAGCGTCATCGTGGACCTCACCGCCCGCAGGAGCCGCGAGGCGGCCCGGGCCCAGACCGAATCGCAGATACTGTCCACCCTGGCCGGCGACATCCTGCGCGGCGAGCACGGCGGCGTCGCGATCGACGGGCGCCGCGAATCCACCGCGCTGGCCGGGATCCTCGAACGGCTCCGCGAGACCTACGGGCTCACCGCCGTCACGCTGCTGGAACGCGACCCCGACGAGCCCGCCACGCCCGCCACGCCGCGCGACCCCGACGCCTGGAACGTGGTCGCGACCGTCGGCGGCGAGCCCTGCACCACCCCCGACGCGGGCGAGACCGACATCCTCGTCGCCGAGGACGCCCTCTCCGTCGTCCTGCGCGGCCGGACGCTGCCGGCCGCCGACCGCCGGGTGCTGGAGGCGTTCGCGGCGCAGGCCGCGGTGGCGCTGCGCCACCAGCGGCTCGCCCAGGAGGCCGAGCAGGTGCGGCCACTGGCCGCCGCCGACAAGATGCGCACCGCGCTGCTCAACGCCGTCAGCCACGACCTGCGCACCCCCCTCGCCTCCGCCAGGGCCGCCGTCGACAGCCTGCGCAGTCCGGACGTCCACTGGAGCGTCGAGGACCAGGACGAGCTGACCGCCACCGCCGCCGAGTCCCTGGAACGGCTCGACCGCCTCGTCTCCAACCTGCTCGACATGAGCCGGCTGCAGGCCGGGGCGCTGGGCATCTCGCTGCGCCCGATCGCCGCCGAGGACATCGTCCCGCGGGCCCTCGGCGACGGCACCGGCACCGTGATCCGGATCCCGGACGGGCTGCCCGAGATCCTCGCCGATCCGGCCCTGCTGGAACGCGTCCTGGCCAACGTCATCGCCAACGCCGCCCGGCACAGCCCGCCCGGCGAGCCGGTGCTGGTCACCGCCAGCACCCACGCCGACCGCCTCGAGCTGCGCGTCATCGACCGCGGGCCCGGGATCCCGGCGGAGGACCGCGACCGCGTCTTCGAACCCTTCCAGCGCCTCGGCGACCGCGACAACCACACCGGCGTCGGCCTCGGCCTCGCCCTCTCCCGCGGCCTCACCGAGGCCATGGACGGCACCATCGACATCGAGGAAACGCCCGGGGGCGGCGTCACCATGGTCATCACGCTGCCCGCCTACAAGGCTCTGTGACGGTCGTCGCCGGGCGGGACGCCGAAGGCGCCGCGAAAGGCGCGGTGGGTGAAATGCCAGTGGGCGGCGATGCGTACGACCACGCCGGCTGACAGCGGACCGCGACCACCGGTACACCGCGGCGGCCGTCCAGCCTGTTGCCACCGCGGCTCCGCTCCACACCGTCTCTCCTGTGCCCGTCCGACCGACGGACGGGGAGAAAAACTAAGGGGAGAACCGTGATTCGTCTCGGACTCAAAAGCCTCAACGCCATCGCCATCGCCGTACTTTTCAGCGGTGTCGTCGGGGCCCTCATCCACAGGTACGGCAATGACTCTGGTCTGCACGTGTGGGCTGCCGACTCTGACCTCGCTGTCTACGGCGCCTTCATCGCCGCCGTTTCCGCCCTGGTCTTCGGTTGCATCTTCGCCGTGTGCGCCGTCAAAGGCGTCGACTTCGGCGCGATCGTCGCCGTGGGAGCCATCAGCTGGTTCGGCGTCGTCAACGGCGCCGCCTTCCGCGGCGAGGGCCTGCACGGCCTGGTGATCGGCGTCGCCGTCTTCATCACCGCACTCATCGTCGGCTTCTTTCTCACGAACGAAGACGACAACACCGCCGTCAGCGCCACCTCCGGCGCCGTCGGCAACACCGCAGTCAGCACCGTCTCGGACGACGCCGACAGCACCGTCGGCGGCGCCCCCGGCGCGGCCGGCGACACTGCCAGCAGCTTCGTCAAGAAGGTCGACGGCTGACGGATGAGCTGACGGCGAGGGCCCGACTCTCGGGCCCTCGCCGTCTTCCTCTGTGGCCGGGTGCCACAGGGACGGGTCGATCATGCTTCGATCGTTTCCGCCTGCCTCGACGGCGGCGAGCGCTTCCGGTGCCCGCCGATCGGGAACCGGTGTGCCACCAGGCTGGCGAGGCCGCGTTCGGGGCCGCGAACGCCATCGTCAGCGCGGCGGCGAGGGAGAAGTTGAGGGTCTGTACCCAGCCGCGTTCTCCCAGGGCTAGGGAGCTCACCTGATGGCGTACGACCACGCCGGCTGACAGCGGACCGCGACCACCGGTACACCGCGGCGGCCGTCCAGCCTGTTGCCACCGCGGCTCCGCTCCACACCGTCTCTCCTGTGCCCGTCCGACCGACGGACGGGGAGAAAAACTAAGGGGAGAACCGTGGATCGTATTCTCGGACTCAAAAGCCTCAATGCCATCGCCATCGCCGTACTTTTCAGCGGTGTCGTCGGGGCCCTCATCTCCAGGAGCGACTTCAATTCTGCCGTGCACACCGAGGTCGACGCCGCTGCCTCCGCTGTCACCGGCGGCATCTTTGCCGCCAGTTTCGCCCTTGTCAGCGGCTTCGTCTTTGCCCGCTGCGTCGTCGTCTACGACGTTGGCTTCGGCAGGGTCGTCGGCTGGGGAACCATTGGCGAGTGCGCCGCCGTCATCAGCGGCGTCAACTCCGGCGAACCCCTGAAGGGCCTGGCGATCGGCTCTGGCTGCTTCGTCGCCGCAGTCATCGTCGGCGGCGCCCTCTCGGCCAAAGCCGACAACACCGCCGGCAGCGCCACCTCCGGCGCGGCCGACAACACCGCCTTCAGCGACAAGGACGTCGACCGCTGAGGGATGAACCGACGGCGAGGTCCCGACTCTCGGGCCCTCGCCGTCTTCCTCTGCCGCCGGGTGCTACAGGGACGGGTCGATCACTGCCTTGATCGTCTCGCCTGCCTTGACGGCGGCGAGCGCTTCTGGGGCCCCGCCTATTGGAAACCGGTGTGTGACCAGGTCGGCGAGGCCGAGTTCGGGGCCTAGGCGGGCGGCGAGATTCATCGCCCGGTAGTAGTGCTTGGGCTTGGGGAAGGTCGCGCCGGTGACGCGCAGGTTCTTGGTCGTCAGCTCGCGCGGTGCGACGGGGACGGTGCCGATCGCGCCCCACAGGCCGAGGACGCTGTACCTGCCGTGCGCGCCGGTGAGGTCGAGCCCTTCGGGGAACGCGGGCAGCGCGCCGGCGGCCTCGACGACGACGTCCGGACCGGTCTGGCCGCACAGGTCCAGCACCGCGTCCTTCCACTCCTCGGCGGACGTGCCGCTGAGGTCGATGGTCGCGGTCGCGCCCAGCCGGCGGGCGACCTCCAGCCGGGTGGCGAACGCGTCGATGGCGATGATCTCGCGGGCGCCCGCCGCCCGCGCGGTGAGGACGGCGGCGAGGCCGACCGGACCGGCGCCCTGATTGAACTGACGGGTGTCCCTGGCCTGGTGGCGGTGCGTGACAGCAAGGACCCTGAGGGCCCCGTGCTTTTGGTGACGGCCTCCGCGCTACGCGATGCAGTTCGAGTGGCGCTCCCGAGGGCCTGACCCGCACCGATCCTCACAGGACCTGGCGAAAGGCGCTGGAGACATGGACTTGACCGGCGCCAAGTGGCGTAAGAGCAGCCGTAGCGCATCCAACGGCGGCGATTGCGTCGAGCTGGCTGGCCTGCCTGGTGTGGTGGCCGTTCGTGACACCAAGGATCCCGAGGGTCCAGTGCTGATCGTGACTCCCGCGGCACTGCTTGTGGCCGTACGGGCAGCCTTCCCGGCGGCCTGACCCCACAGGGGCTGGGACTGGCACCCTGCCGTATTCGACTGTGTCGTATTTCGTGCGCTAAGGCTTCGTCGGCCCTGGCGGACGGCTGACGGGGTGTCGGCGTCCGGGCCGGTGTGAAGTTGTCCCACGGATAACACCCAGTATCTGCGGTGGCGTGAGCCGTCACCTGCGGTGACGGTCTCCGGCCGCTAAGCGGTCCTGTTATCTGTGGCATGGGGAAGCGAAACCCACTGTCGTACAGTTGCCGGCGGAAAGGCGATGACCATCCGCGCGGCGGACGTGAGCGCGTATTCGGGTGTCGCGTATTGCGGGGTGTCGGCAGGGTTCCTGGCTGCCGTGTGCCGTTCGGGATGAGTCATTCGCTCAGCTACGATCCGTGTGACCGTCGTGAGATGAGCCGGTGAGGGAACCGCAGATGATCACTGACCCAACGCTCACCCGGATCGGCGAAGGGGTGGAGCTGCACCATCACAGAGGTCAGCGTGAGACCGCTCGCGACCTGTTCGCGCAGATCTGGGACGACATCGGTGGCGAGCAGGGCGACCCGCTGCACGTGTGCGTCCTTGCCCATGCGATGGCCGATGTGCAAGACGACGTGCGCCAGGAGCTGGTCTGGGATCTACGAGCGCTTGCCGCCGCCGATCTGGTCACCGATGAGCGGGCGGCACAAGCCGGGGTAACGCTTTCGGTGGCTGGCTTGTACCCGTCGTTGCACCTCAACGTGGGCGACTGCTATCGCAAGCTGGGCGATCTCGGCCGCGCCCGTGAGCATCTCCAGCAGGCGCGGGACACGATCGGCGCGCTTGGCGACGACGAGTATGGGCAGCTCATCAAGGGTGGCCTGGAACAGCTGGCGCATCAGTTGACCTGATCGCGAGCTCCCACACGGTTGGTCGGGTGGTCCAGGAGTGAGATCTCGGTCGGCCCCCTTCTGAGAACTGCATTGTGCGAAGATCCGGGGTCATCACCACCCCTCGTCGGGGACGCGGACGCCCCGGGCGCGGACATCCTGAGTCAGGAACTCGACTCCCGGCTCGACGCGCTCACGGCATCCCGCGCGACGAGGTGTTCAGCGAGAAGATCAGCACCCGAGTGCGGGTGCGCCCTCAGTTCGAGGAGGCGCTTCGTACGGCGCGGGAGATCAAGGCGCACGCCCCGCACTGCCGGGCCATCGTCACCGTGTACGAGATGAAGCGGCTCGGCCGCGACGCCGCCGGACTCACCGCGTTCGCCGGGCCGCTGCCCGGCATCTACGAGCCCGCCGGGCCGGGGAAGCTGCTGTTCGCGTTCTTCGTGGCGATTGCGGAGACGGAGCGGGAGAACATCCGGGAGTCGACGCTGGAGGGGGTAGGCACGGCGGACGGCCGCCGGTCATCACCGACGACATGCTGCACACCGTGCTGCGACGCCGGGCGCTCGGCGAGCACGCCGAACGCGAGGCGTCCCCCAGCCGTCGAGGCGGCGCTCCAGGCCGGCGAACTCCCCAGCCCGCGCAAGGCGCGCGGATTCCCGTTCCAATGCTAAGGAGCGTTCGTCGGCTGGCGGGCGGCCTGCCACCTGCTGCGTTTCCAACCAGAAGAACTAGCCGCTCAGGTTCGCGCGTAGTTGGGGAGGTGGGCGTTGAGGGCGGCCAGGCCTGCCATCACCTCGTCGGCGGTGGGGGCGTCCTGCGGGGCGATGAGGTGCTGGATCATCATGCCGCTGATCAGGGCCAGCTGGACCGAGCCGAGTGTGCGGACGGTCTCCTCGGGCAGCTCGGCCTCGTCGATGCCGGTGATCACCCTCGCCATGCCGGTTCGGCCCTGACGTAGCCCTTCGGCCACCTGGTCGCGCAGCTCCGGATCGCGCAGCGCGAGCATGACGGTCTCCAGATTCGCCAGCCAGAACGTCGTGTTGCCGGAGAACGCCTCGACCAGGCCGCGCCACAGGTCCGCGACTGACGTGGCGCCGTCGGCGGCCCCGCCGAAGAGCGCCTCGCCCGAGTCGAGGGCCTCGAACAGCGCCTGGTTGAGCAGGGCCTCCTTGGAGCCGAAGTGGTAGCCGATGGCGGCCATGCTCACCCCGGCGGTCGAGGCCAGGTCGCGCACCGTCGTGCGCTCGTAGCCCTTGTCGAACAGGCACTTCCTGGCCGCGTCCAGCAACTTCTCCCGGTTTCCCATGGGCGGGATGATAGCAGCGCTTGATGCGGGCGAACGCCTCAGGCGATCGTCTTGCGCGTTTGCCCAAATTTGATCTAGGTTCCTCGGTATGCCAACTCTCATGACCAAGAAGCGGTCGACGGTCGCGGTCCTCGGCGCCGCCGTGGCCGTGGGCGCGTTCGTGCCCGGCGCGTCGGCGGACGATGCCGCCCAGGTCAGGACCGTCGAAGGCCCGGTGCGCGGCACCGTCTCCAAGGACGTGCGCACGTTCCAGGGCATCCCCTACGCGGCGCCCCCGACGGGCGAGCGGCGCTGGCGGCCTCCGCAGCCGGCGCGGCCGTGGTCGGCTCCGCTTGACGCCAGCAAGCCACGCGCTTCCTGCCCGCAGCCGTCCGACCAGCCCATCGCGGTTCCCAGTCAGAACGAGGACTGCCTCTACCTCAACGTGACCACCCCGGCCAAGACCCGCGGCCCCCTGCCGGTGATCGTCTGGATCCACGGCGGCAGCTTCGTGTATGGCGACGGCGCCGGTTACGGGGCCGCCAAACTGGCCGCCGAGGGCAACGTGGTCGTCTCGATCAACTACCGGCTGGGAGTGTTCGGCTTCCTTTCCCACCTAGGTCTCGACGCGCCCGCCAATCTGGGGCTGCTGGACCAGCAGGCCACCCTCAAATGGGTACGGCGCAACGCGTCCGCGTTCGGCGGCGACGCCCGCAACGTGACGATCATGGGGCAGTCGGGCGGCGGCTACAGCGTGTGCTCCCAGCTCGTCTCACCCGGGGCCAGGGGACTGTTCGACAAGGCGATCGTGCAGAGCGCCGGATGCGTCGGCGACGACGCGGCCATGACCCTCAAGAAGGCCCAGGAGAACGGGCTCGCAACCGCCAAGGCGGCCGGTTGCGAGAATACGGACGACGCCGATGCGTGCCTGCGGCGCAGGTCGGTGCCGCAACTGCTCGCGGCGTCCGAGTCGGGACACGAGGGCTACCGCCCGGTTGTGGACGGCGCCGTGCTGCCCATGTCGCCCGCGCGCGCGTTCGCCGCCGGCGCGTTCCAGCGGGTGCCGGTGCTGCACGGGTCCACCCATGACGAGGAGAGCGGCCGGGTGGGCGCGGAGGAGACCGTGCTCGGCAGGCCGCTGACCAAGGACGACTACGTCAAGAAGGTCACCGAGACCTTCGGGAGCGACGCCCAGAAGGTGCTCGCCGAGTACCCGGTCGACGCCCACGGCTCAGCCGGCGCCGCCTTGACGGCCGTGATGACCGACTCCCAGTGGTCCACGGACGCGTTCGACACCCAGCGCGCGCTCTCCCGCCACGTGCCCGTCTACGCCTACGACTTCGCCGAGAAGGAGTCCCCGTACTTCCAGGGATTCCCCCGGCCGAGCTTCCCGCTGGGCACCGGTCACATGATCGACCAGGCCTACCTCTTCGAGTACAAGCTGTTCGAGCCGCTCAACGAGCCGCAGGCCGAACTGTCGGACGCGACGATCTCCTACTGGAGCGCTTTCGCGCGCACCGGTGAGCCGCGCGCCGCCGGACTCCCGAAGTGGGCGCGGTTCACGCCTCAGGGCCGGTACGTCCAGAAACTCGCCTCTGGAAACGGCGGCATCGGCCGTACCGACTTCGCCGCGGACCACCGCTACGCGTTCTGGACCTCCCTACAGCGCTGACGGGCCATGAGGCGGAGGGCGGGCGGAAAGCGTTGGGGTAGCGGCTCCATGTTCCGCCGACGGTGGTAGCCGAGGGCCTGGGCGACGACGAGCGCGGGAGCTTGGAGTACCAGTTGCTGGAAGGCCGCGGTGCGGGTCTGGGTGACCGGGACGCCGAGCGGGTGTAGCTGGTTCAGGAAGGCGCCGGGCGAGAGCCAGTCTGTGTCGGGGTTCATGTTGGCGGCCCGCTTTCGAGCATCGCGGCGAACGGCTCGGGCGCCGAGGCGGACGGACACCTGTCCGTCGTCGTGGATGGTGAGGCGGACCAAGCGGCTGACGGGTCGGGCCTAGAGCAGGACGAGGCATGCGGTGACCCGGGTGCGGAGCAGGGTTCCCTCGTCGGTCGGGAAGCGGCGCAGCAGAGCCAGGCGGCGGGAGGCTGTTCCGCGCGACGGTGGGCAGCTGCGGGCGCGGCATGTGGCCGTCGGCCATCGCCCAGTTCAGGAAGGTGTGGAGCCGCCTGGTGAAGTCGGCGGCCGCGGCTGGTGAGCAAGGCCAGGAAGACCGCGCCGCTTGGTCCAGGTGGTGAACTGGCGTTGCGCGCGGATACGCGCCACCTCGTTGCCGGCGTGGTCGAAGAACGCCTTTCCCGCGACACAGATCGACGAACTTGCCGAACTTGTCCACACCTCGGCCGGCTCATGACCGCATGCCCCGGCTCATGGCCCATCCGCGCGCGTACGAAATGCACCAGCCGTCGCAAGAGCTGGGTATTGGGAAGCTTCAGCCGTCACGACGCGCTCGGTCAGGGGGCTGGCCGGCGCGTCGCGTGCGGTGATCTCCTTGCGGCCGGCGGGCGTGTCGGAGACTGCGGATTGCTGTCGTTCTTGGTTCCTAGAATCGCCTGCATGTCTCCCGAACGCCTGCTCAAGTACAGCCAGCTCCCGTCAAAGAGCCCCATTGACGATCTCGACGTCGTCACCGTGGACGGTCAACCGCTGGTGGTGTGCACCGCTCAGAGCGACGAACTGTGGACCTGGCACCCATTGGACGGCTGGTCCGAACGTTCGCTGCCGTGGGCCGTCGCCGACGAGGACGAGGAAGAGGAAGACGAGGATCAGGACTCCGACCCGCTCTACCCCGACTTCGCGCAGGTCGGGGCGGCGGTCGTCGGTGGGCGCATACTGGTCGCCACGGGCGGGCAGCACCAGGGACCGGCGCTGTGGGATCTGGACGGCGGTGAACTGCTCAGCCGACCCGAGCCGTGGCGTGTCGCGGAGACGCTCGACGTGTTCGAATTGGGCGGAAGACTGCACGCGTTCGCGGGCGGGGGTCTGGAACATTTCGTATGGGACCCGGCTGCTCCGGCTGAGCTCGATGAGAGTGCCCGCTGGCTTTCCAGCCCCGGCGAACTCTGCGCCGTGACCGCGGCGCAGGTCGAGGGGCGCGCTCTCGTCGCCGCAGGCGGGGGCGGAGAGGTGGTGGTCATGGACTTGGAGACCGCCGAGCCGCTGCACAGGCTGGAGCCGAGCAAGCTCTACATCAACGGTGTCGCACTGACCGAGACCATGGTCGCGGCGGTCGACGAAGCCGGCACGATCTACCGTTGGAACCTGGCCGACGGCACGCCCCTCGGTGACCCGATCGAGAGCGGGACCGAGGTCCGTGCCATGGACACCGTCGTCACCGCCGACCGTGTCCTCGCCGTCACCGGCCATGAGAACGGCGCCGTCCGCCTCTGGGACCTCACCGCGGGCACCGAACTCGCCCCGCCGATGGAGGACCACGAACGTGAGGTCTTCTCAGTGGTCACGACCACGTTCCAGGACCGCCCCGCCGCCGTCACCGGAGGCCGCGACGGCATCTTCCGCATCTGGGACCTGACCCCCTGAAGCGCCCCATTCTCCCATTCCAGGTGGTGACGCCGTCCCGCTGCGGGATGGTGGCGGGGGACCGGTACGTGTACCTGGCGGCCGCGTTGATCCCGCGGACTTCTTCCATGCGGTCAGCGGGTCGGTGGGCGGCTGGTCGATCAGTGCGGCGATCGGCGGGACGGCCTTGGCCGCGGGCTGCGCGAGTACTGCTGACATGGCCCGGACGACGCTGCGCAGTGGTTGCTTGGAAGGCTCGTGCAGCCCGGTCGCCGAGCCGCACATAGTGGCGAGCCGGCGCCGAGCCGATGCCGTTCGTGCCACCGGTGATCACGATGGTGCGAGGCATGATTTGAGGGCCTCCTCAACTGCGTGCCGTTGCCGCCCGTGGACTGCCGGACCCGCCCATGTCCACGGCCCAGACACGTGCCGCGATGCGCGCGTGCTGAAGGCCCATGTCCTGGATGACGTCAGCGCGAGGGGAAATGTGGCACTGCCCCCACCGGATCGCGAGGAATGTGTTCTGAGCATGATTCCGATCTGGTGGGCGCCGCGGTCTGCGGGCCCGTGCGTCAGGCGGCATGGCGCATCCTGACATTCAGTCCTCGAGTATCAGATCAGCAGCGCGGGACGACACTCGACGGCTCAGCGAGACAGGTGCTCGCATGTCCACTGGCAGGGAGTCCGGTCTCCCCCGCTCGATGAAGCCTGTGGCGGGTTCAGTACCCAGCGGTCCACGGTGGCGCGGGAGGCGCCGCAGGGCACGGGGACCGTCCATCAGCCGCGGCCTCGGCCGCCCCACAGGGCGAACGCAGACAGCAGCGGTCCCCTATCCCGCAAATGCCGGTTGTACTGCGCCTGGCCGGACAGCCGCGGGAACAGGTCCCCGATCCGGGCCAGGGCCGGACGCAGCCGGCGGCGGTCGGGTCATCACCACGCCGGTATGGGCGCCGCCCGCCAACGCGATCGCCGAACGGCGGCAACCGCCCGACGGGCGAGACGACCCGGCTCCATCCGAGTCCTCTGCCGTGCTCGACTCAGCGGACCCCTTCATGAATACTCGCCGGTCGCGTGAGGTGGCACAGTTGTGCGCACCGACACTCCAGACGGTCGGTCCGGCAGAGGTAGGAATCGGCGAGTCTGGCTTGGAGTTTGGCGTGCCGGAACTGGTAGACGGTTCCGACTCGGCGGAGCAGGCCGAGACGGTGGGCGTCCTCCAGGAAACTCATGAGGTGGAGCGGTGCGTGCCGGCGGATGCGCACGAGTGTGATGAGGTAGGCGCCGCTGCACCCTTGGAGCGCGACCATGAGCGCGAAGGTGAGGCCGAACAGCAGCCCGTAGGAAACGCCGTTGGCGGGGCCGGCCTCCAGGCCGATCGCGAGCCCGAACGCCAGCCCTGTGGCAAGTCCGAGCGAGAACGATTCCAGGCATGTCAGCTGCAGGTCGCGGTGAAGCGAGTCGCGCGGAGTCTGTGTTCTGCCGGTGGCCTGGGGAGTCCGTGACCAGTTCCGGAGCCCCAGCCCGATTCCGAACGCCAGTCCGAAGGCGAGGCTCATCCAGGCCATGGCGATCATGCCGGTGAGGCCGTCCGCCCCAGGGGCGAGTTCGTTTCCCAGCCCGCCCGCCAGCCCGTTGATGAGTCCGACCGCCAGCCCGAACGGCAGCCCGCCGACGCTCCAGATCGTGACATGCCGCAGTAGCGGGCGGAGCCGGCCCCGAAGCCGCAGATCGGCATAGGCTGGTACCGCGTCCGGCCGGGTGGGGTTGAAGAACCCGGTCGCCAGGGCGTAGGCGAGTCCCACGGTGAGCCCGTTGGCGAGCGCGACCGTGAGTCCGTCGGCGAGCCCATCCCGCAGCCCGTCGGTGAGCGCGTCCACCAGCCCGACCGTCAGCCCGAAGACCAGGCCACCGTAAAGCCAGATCACGGTCTTGCGGAGGAACCGACGAGTTCGTTGGTGGCGGGACGGCGCGGCGTCCAAGCGGCCCATGCGGGCAGAGGCCCAGGTGAAAAGCCGGTACATGGCCCCGAAGGCCAGCCCGAATGCCGGTCCGTTGCCCAGTTTGCCGGTGAACCCGAAGATGGCCAGGTTCGTCAGCGTAAGGGTGAGGCCGGCGACGAGCCCGACCGCCAGGGCAGTGAGGTTGTCGATGCCATGGCGGGGCTGTGACCTGTGCAGGTGCCACCAGGCGATGTCGGTGGCGTTGGTGGCTTGCAGGTGATGGGCCAGGTACGACAGCCGGCCGCGGACCTTCTCGGGCCTGCGGGTGCGGCGAGGCCGCAGCGCGTGGTCCTCGGCGCGGTGATCGCGGTCGGCGGTGAGGAGGGCCTCGATGAGATGGTCGAGCAGATGATCGATGATCTCCTCGGAGCCGGAGAAGCGCGAGGTGTCCATGAGGGGGGCGGGGTCGGTTCGCGTGTCGACGTAGACCTTGCGCAGTAGCCACAGTGCCAGCGGTGTGGCCAGCGCCCGGGCCAGGGGAGTGTGTTCGTCCGCGGCGAGGGTGCCCAACAGGGCCGGCCATGTGCCGCCGGGGCGGGGCGGCAGACTGCGGGCCAGGTAGGCGGTGATGTCGGCCGACCGCAGAGGCGCGGGTTCGATGACCGCCCCCGCTGTGAGAACGTCGCCTCCGAGGGCGTTGACCGCGGTCTCGTACTCCGCGGTGCGGCAGGTGAGGATCAGCGGGTCCTCGGCGGTCAACGCTTCGTTCAGCGCGTTGATCACCTTCGGGTGCATCTCTTCGGGCAGTTCGTCCAGGCCATCAAGGATCGGCAGGATCCGCCGCTCACGCACCAGGGCCCTGGACGCATCCGGACCGAAGACGCCCGCGCGCAGCGCGGGATAGATCTGTTCGAGCCGGGCGGCCAACCATTCATGGAAAGGCACGCGGTCGGGATCCCAGCCCGACAGCGTCACCATGACCGGAACCTGCTCGTGTTCCCGCCGTTCATGCAGAAATTGGCGCAGGAGCAAGACGGCGAGCGTGGTCTTGCCCATGCCCGGATCCCCCAGGATCACCAGCCGACGGCGAGGCAGATCCCGGTACGCCTTCACCATGGCGGCGATACGGTCGCTGCGGCCGGTGAACCGCGGTCGCCCGCCGCCCAGCAGCGACCTGAGCCCTCGCGACCGTGCGAGTCGAGGGTCGTGGTCCATCACCGGAAGCCCGGTCAGACACCACCGCACCGCCATGGGAGCCGGATCGTCCAGCCGGCGGATGCCGATCTCCTCACGCCACTGTTCCGATACCAGGCCGGCCAAGGTCTGCTGGGCCCGGTCGATCTGCTCGGGAGTGCACACCCCCGGCCCGCCGTCCGTTCTCCGCCATCCAGCGATCACCAGGGAGAACAACGGCGCGACCGTCAGCGGGATCGACCCCAGCTGAGCCCAGCTCGCCGCGGCCTCCACCCCCTGCCGGCGCAGCACCACGACCAGGCCGGAACAGATCACCAAGATCACCACAGCCAGGGCTGCGGCACCCGCGCTCCGCCACCATGCCCACCAGCGCCCCTTCACGGCTCACATGCTGCCAACGTCTCACCCGCTTGACACCTTAAGTAAGTGATGAATCACTCTTGGTAATGGAGGCGCATGCACGCTCGGCCGGGGCCGCGGACGGAATGGACGACGCCGGCTGCCGACCCTCGACCCGGTCACCGCACACCGTGCCGTGCCGGTGTGCTTCGATCGGTGGTTGGGTGATCTGGGATCCGAGTCGCCTTCGTGCCGTTGGGGACCCTGCAGGCTGGAGAATGTGGCACGGCGCCCACCGGATCGCGAGGAACGTGTTCTGAGCATGATCCCGATCTGGTGGGCGCCGCGGTCTGCGGGGCCGGAGCGTCAGGCGCCCTTGGCGGTGGTGAGGCGGGCGGCGACGTCGTTCCAGTTCACCAGGTCCCAGAGCTTCTCGACGTAGTCCGGGCGGACGTTGCGGTACTGCAGGTAGTAGGCGTGCTCCCAGGCGTCGAAGACCAGCAGCGGGGTGGCGCCGATGCCGACGTTGCCGTGGTGGTCGTATACCTGCTGGACGACCAGCTTGCGGCCGAGCGGCTCCCAGCCCAGCACGCCCCAGCCCGAGCCCTGCACCGTGGCGGTCGCCGTGGTCAGCTGCTTGCGGAACGCCTCGAACGAGCCGAAGTGCTCGTCGATCGCGCTGCCCAGCTCGCCGTCGGGACGGTCGCCGCCGTCCGGTGACAGGTTGTCCCAGAAGATCGTGTGCAGCACGTGGCCGGACACGTTGAACGCCAGGGTCTTCTCCAGCCCGACCAGGCCGCCGTACTGCTCCTTGCCGCGGGCTTCGTCCAGCCGCTCCAGGGTGTCGTTGGCGCCCTTGACGTAGGCGGCGTGGTGCTTGGAATGGTGCAGCTCCAGGATCTCCCCGGTGATCGCCGGCTCCAGCGCGGCGTAGTCGTAGGGGAGATCAGGAAGTGAGTAGGTCATGGCCGCCACTATTGCAAACAAGTCGCAACTGCATCAAGGATGCGCCTGGAGTACGTCCGCGCAGCCGCGGGGCATTGGGCCGGTGTTGCTCGCGCCGGAACATCGTGCCGCCGTCCGTGCAGGCCGATCCTGGACGTTCTCGTTAGCGCCTACAGGTCGAGGTTGATCGCTTCGTCGTCGAAACCCTGCTGCTGCAACCTTTGCTGCAGGAAGGAACGAGCGGCCCGGTAGGTTTCGCCATAGAGGGCCTCGTCACCGCTCGCCAGGGCTCGCCAGACGGCCACCGCCTCCCGCCATGCAGCCAATTTTTCGCGGTGACGATCGAGAATGCCCAACTGGCCGCCGAGGTTGGTGAGGGCGTGGGCGAAGTTGGGGCGTTGGGCTGGATCGTCGTCCACCAGGTCCCGGAAGAGGGCGACAGCCTCTTCAAGGGCTGCATGGCTCTCGGCATGACTCCCGAGTGCGTTCAGCGCGGTGCCGAGGTTGGTGAGGGCGTGGGCGAGGTTGGGGCGGTGGATGGGCGCGTCAACCGTCAGGTCCCGGTACAGATCGACGGCCTTCTGGTGGGCGGCGTGGCTTTCGGTGTGCCGCCCCAGGCCGTTCAGCGCGGTGCCGAGGTGGTCGAGGGCGTGGGCGAGGTTTAGGCGGTGGACCGGGTCGTCGGCCGCCAGATTCTCCAAGTACCTGGTCGCCCGGGCCGGCCGCGTGCAGTACCGCGAACATCGCGGCGGCGAGCACTTCCAGCAGGGTCTGGCCCTCCTGGACCGGCGCGGTCGCGGACGACAGGTGCGGGACCGACCTGCCGCTTCGGGTGGCGAACGCGACGGTCGCCTCGCCGTACCAGCGGATCAGATCACCCTGCTGACCCAGTCGGCGCAGCGTCAGCACCGGCGCCTGGACGATCACTGGCCGGTGCGGCTCCTCCACCGCGTCGATCAGTGCCTGCCGGAGTCCGTCCCCGTGCCGGGTGATCAGCAGCACCCGCAGCGGTGGACGCCCATCGTGTGCGGCCACCGCGTCCAGTAGCGTGCCCACATCGGTGCGGGTGTCGGCGTCGTCGACCAGCACCAGCGTCGGCATTTCCGCCGCCGCCACCGCATCTACCAGTTGTGGCCCGGTATCGGCCTTGAGCCAGCCGGTCACCCAGTCCTCGTCCAGTCCGCGGGCGGCTTGCAACGCCAGGCGCGTCTTGCCGCAGCCGCCGTGACCGCCCAGCACCATCACCGGGCTGGTGGCCGGAGCTTCGCACCAGTCCCACAGCCGCTGCCGCTCGGCTTGACGCCCCCAAAACGGTGTGGGGCAGGTTGTCGCCAGCAGCAGCGTGAAAACGCTCTGCTCCGCCTCGTCCACCGGTGCGGGCGGCGTCAGGGGCCTGAGCAGATGCTCCAAGACGCCCCGCGTGCTGGTCTTGGCCCGTCGAGCGTTCATCACCTCGGTGACGAACGATCCGGCGGCGCCGGCGGCAATCGCCGCCGCCACCGCTGCCGCCACCCGAACGCCCAATGGCCAGTCGTCCGGCACCCAGGCTCCTGCGGCCGCCAGTCCCCCACTGGCCAGCAGGCACACCAGGAACCACCTCAGCCGAGCCCTGTGGCTGCTCCACATCCTCCTAGGATCGGCGCTACCAGCCCGCTCTCCGGAAGCGAATCTCCTTTCCGTCCGGAATGGGTCAACGGGCCGATCGGCACGGCCGCCCGAAAACCATCGGTTCGCAGCGCGGGTGGCGGCTCCTCAGATGAACATGAACGGGCGCGGTGTGGTGCCGCGCCCGTTCGTGTTCGTGGTCAGTCTTGTGCCGTGGTCGCGGATTCTTGGGTGGTGCCGGGCAGGGGAGTGTCGTGCTTGCGGTGTGGTGTGAAGAAGAAGCAGAAGAGGGTCGCGACGACGAGGGCCGCTGCGGAGGCCAGGAGCGCGGTTTGCATGGCGTCGACGAAACCGGCGGCGAAGGCTTCTTGGCCGAGGCGTTCGAACAGGGCGGTGTTCGTCGGCGTCAGGCCGTCCGGTGGTGTGGGCGGGCTGAACCGGTGTGCGCCGCTGGTGGTGTTCTCGATGAACTGCGTGCGCAGGTGTGCGGGTAGTCGGCCTGCTTGTTTCGCCGCTTCGTCCCGGAGGGCCGAGCCGAGACCCGCGGAGAGGACGGCGCCCAGGACGGCGGTGCCGAGGACTCCGCCGATCTGGCGGGTGGTACTGGAGACTCCGGAGGCGGCGCCGGCGAGCCGGGGATCGACGCCCGCCATGGTGCACTGCTGCAGCGGTGCGAAGGTCGCACCGCTGGCGAGGCCGATGATGATCAGGCCCGGCAGCAGGTGCCAGGCGCTGCTGCGCGGGCCTGCCATCAGGACCAGGACCAGGAGCCCGGCGGCGAGCAGGGTCATGCCCGCCATGAGGACGTACTTGCCGCCGATCTTGTCGGAGAGCCGGCCGGCGTAGGCCGAGCCGATCGCGGTCAGGACGGCGTTGGGCAGCAGCACCAGTCCGGTCTGCAGAGGCGAGTATCCACGTGCCGTCTGCAGGTAGAGGACGAGCACGAAGGCGATGCCGATCATGCCGAGCTGGAAGACGAACCCGACCCAGTTGCCGACCGCGAAGTCGCGTCCGGTGAACAGGCTCAGCGGCATGAGCGGTTCGCCGCGCTGGAGGTGCTGCCAGACGACGAACAGTCCCAGCAGCACGCTCCCGGCCACGATGATCGAGGTGATGCTGATCGGCCCGGTGACCGTGCCCCAGTCGTAGCGTTCCCCTTCGATCAGGCCGAAGACGATGCCGGCCACTCCCGCGGTCGCCAGGGCCACGCCGGTCAGGTCGAGCCGGTGGGTGCGGCCGGAGCGCATGGCGGGGGCGTGGAGCAGGGTCAGGACGGCGGTGATCACGCCGATGGGGACGTTGATGAAGAAGATCCAGCGCCAGCCGAGGTGGGCGAGGATGAAGCCTCCGACGACCGGGCCCACGATCGGGGCGAATCCCGCGATCGCGCCGAAGACGCCGAAGGCCCGGCCGCGCTGATGCGGCGGGAAGATCGCCAGGATCGACGAGATCACCTGGGGGAACAGGAGTGCTCCGCCCAGCCCTTGGAGCACCCGCGCGGCCAGCAGCTGTGCCGGGGAGCCGGCCAGGCCGCACAGCGCCGAGGCGACGGTGAAGACGGAGATGCCGATCAGGAACAGGCGCCGGTATCCGAAGATGTCCCCGAGCCGTCCCGTGCTGATCAGCAGCACCGAGAAGACGAGCATGTAGGCGTCGATGACCCACAGCACCTGGTCGTACGAGGCGTCGATCCCGTGGATGAGCGTCGGGACGGCGATGTTGACGATGGTTCCGTCCAGCAACGACATGAAGAAGCCGATGCAGAGGATGCCGAGAACCAGCCACGGTCGTTGTGTGACCGGCTCGGTGGATTTGTCTTCCGGCATTGCGGTGACCTCCCGGTGGCGCGGCGACCGTCGTGGCCGCGCAACGCGTGACCTCTGCCTGGTGGCGAAACAGAACAGCGCGGAACGGCGCGAGCGAGAAGAACCGCTAACGCCGGATCACGGTTTCAGGCGGATCCTCGGCACTGTGCGGAAGACCGGAATGCCGGGCAAGAACTCAGGCGTTCGAACGCCCATGGGCCAGACGGCGATTCGGCACGCCAAACTGTCACGACCATCACAGAGCACCCTTTTCAGGATGTGATGTGTGACTCCCACCTTCTCCAGGCCATCGGGACCCGTAGAAGCTGGTTGGCGAGGCAAGAGCCCAACGGTGAGAGATCGCCTCGGACCTTAACACAAGTCTGTGCGCCTGAACGCGGTGGCGATGTCGCGGACGGACGGCCTTCTTCGCGCTCGGCGAGGTAGAGGGCATCGTCCTCGTACCCGACCTCGAACGTGGCGTCCCTCAAGCCGCTGTACGGGTTCTCGCCGAGCCCTCCGCTGCGCGTCCCTCGACCGTCCCGCCGTTGGGCCGAGCTGAGGCTGTAAGTGCGGCGACAGTGGTCTGTACGCGGTCTGCAAGTTCGGGGCGGCACCTTGAGCCGCGTGAGAAATGCGTTCGAGACCGAGGGCTTGGTCAAACGGTTCGGTAAGACCATCGCGCTGGCGGGAATGGACATGGCCGTCCGGGAGGGGGAGGTGCACGGCTTCCTGGGCCCCAATGGCTCGGGCAAGAGCACCACCATCCGGATCCTGTTGGGATTGCTGCGCGCCGACGAGGGTTCGGCCCGGTTGCTCGGCGGCGACCCTTGGCGTGATGTCATCGAGTTGCATCGGCGCCTGGCCTATGTGCCGGGCGACGTGAGCCTGTGGCCCACGCTCTCCGGCGGGGAGGCCATCGATCTGCTCGGCCGGTTGCGTGGAGGGCTGAACCCAAGGCGCCGGAACGAGCTGCTGGAGCGTTTCGAACTGGACCCGCGCAAGAAGGGGCGGGCCTACTCCAAGGGCAACCGGCAGAAGGTGGCGCTGGTCGCGGCCCTGGCTTCGGACGCGGAGCTGCTCATCCTGGACGAGCCCACCTCGGGCCTGGATCCGCTGATGATGGAGGTCTTCAAGGACTGCATCGCCCAAGAGCGCAGAGACGGGCGAACCGTGCTGCTGGCGAGCCACATCCTGGGAGAGGTCGAGCAGCTCTGCGATCGGGTGAGCATCATCCGCCAAGGGCGCATCATGCGGACCGGCTCGCTCACCGAGATGCGGCACCTCGCCCGGAGCTCGATCCAGGCCGACCTGGGCCGGGTGCCGGTGGGGCTGGACGGGCTTCCCGGCGTGCATGACCTGACCGTCGAGGGCACCCGTGTGACCTGTCAGGTGGACGCCGGTCATCTGGGGGAGCTGCTGCGTCGCCTGACCGACCACGACATCCGCGATCTGGTCAGCCGGCCGCCGACGCTGGAGGAGATGTTCCTTCGTCACTACCAGAGCGACGAGCCCGTGGGGGCCGCGCTGTGAAGGCGTTGACCGGAACATGGACACTCGCGCGCCTGGCCCTGCGGCGCGATCGGATACGGCTGCCGGTGTGGGTGCTGCTCGCCGCGGGCCTCGTGGCGTCGACGGCTTCGACGATGAAGTCGAGCTACACCACGGAGGAGCAACGGCGGGAGTACGCCGAATCGGTGGTTTCCAATCCGGCCTCGGCGGTCTTCAGCGGGCCCGGATTCGGGGCGGACACGCTCGGCGGCATGACCGTCGCCGAGGCGGGCGCGCTGCTGGTGTTCCTGCTCGCGCTGCCCGCCGTGCTCCTGGTCGTGCGCCATACCCGTGCCGAGGAGGAGGCCGGGCGGGCCGAGCTGCTCGGCGCGGCGATCCTGGGCCGGCATGCCCGGCTCGCGTCGGCGATGCTCGTGGCGGGCGCCGTGATGCTGGCGATCGCATGCGTCACGGCGCTGTCGTTGATCGGTTACGGCGCGCCGGTGGCCGGCTCGCTGGCGTTCGGGTTCTCCATGGCGCTCGTCGGCTGGACGTTCGCCGGCGTCGCCGCGGTGACCGCGCAGTTCTTCGCGCATGCCCGTACCGCCACGGGCGCCGCCGCCGCGGTGTTCGGCCTGGCGTTCATGCTGCGGGCGGCAGGCGATGCCAGTGCCGCGTCCGGCGACGGTGGCGTCGTCAAGCACCTCTCGTGGCTCTCGCCGATCGGATGGGCCCAGCAGGTGCGCCCGTTCGGCGGCGAGCGCTGGTGGGTGTTCGCGCTCCCTATCGCGGCGGTCGCTCTCCTGACGGGGGCGGCGGTACGGCTCGGCGCTCGCCGGGACGTGGACGCCGGCCTCATCGCGCCGCGGCCGGGCCGTCCCGGAGGCTCGCCGTACCTTGCGAGTTCCTGGGGCCTGGCGTGGCGGCTGCAGCGCGGCGGCCTGATCGGATGGGCGGCCGGGGTCGCGGTCGTCGCGGGCGTGTTCGGCGCCGTCGCGCACGACATCGAAGAGCTCGTCGGGAGCAACGAGGACGTCGCCGATTCGATCACCAAGCTGGGCGGCGGCGACACGGTGACCAACGGCTATCTCGCCTGGGTGCTGACCATCACGGGCTTCATGGCCGCGGCGTACGCCATCACGGCGGTGCTGCGGCTGCGTACGGAGGAGACCGGCCTGCGCGCCGAACCGGTGCTGGCCACGACCGTGACGCGGCGTCGGTGGGTGGCCTCCCACCTGGCCTGCGCGGCCGCGGGGACGGTCGCGCTGATGGTCGTGGCGGGCCTGGTCGTAGGGACCGTCCACGGGCTGCGCAGCGGTGACATGGCCGGTGAACTGTCGCGGATGCTGGCGGGGGCGCTCGTGCGGGTCCCCGCCGCCCTGATCCTGGCCGCGGGCGGGGTCGCGGTCTTCGGCCTCCTGCCACGGGTCACGGCCTTCATCTGGGCACTCGCGGCGGGCGCCCTGGTGCTCGAGCAACTCGGCGGGGTGCTCGAACTCGACCAGCGGGTGCTGAACCTCTCGCCCTTCGCCCACACCCCGGATCTCCCGGGCGGCGATTTCAGCGCGACACCCCTGATCTGGCTCGGCGGTATCTCCGCGGGCCTCGTCGTCGCGGGGCTGGTGGGCTTCCGGCGGCGCGACACCCCTATCGCCTGAACCACGAAGAAAGGATTCTCAGCGTGCGTCCAGCTGGGTGGTCAGCGCGGTCCGTTCCTCGGCGAGCAGTTGAGCCTCGATGAGGGCGAGCGCGCCCGTGCGGTCCGAGCCGCTCCCGCGGGCGTAGGCGGCTTGGAAGGCGTGTTCGCCCAATTCGACCTTGAGACGGTCGGTCAGCCCGGCGATGTCGGGGTGGTGTTCGCTGGGGCCGCCGCGCAGCGCGTGCGCGGCCCCCAGCACCTCCGCCGCGGCGGTGGCCGCTCCGCGGCGCGAGCACAGCATCGCCACCCCGACGCCGACGTCGGCCACGCCCGTCATGTCGGGTGCCTCGACGGTGAAGGTGAACGCCTTCGTGAGCCGGCAGCGCGCGGTCTCCAGTTCCCCGCACTCCACCGCGTGCCGTCCGGCGGCGGACGCGATCATGGCGTCGACCAACGGCGTCGGATAGGGCAAGGACTGCGAGCCCTCGCGTGCCGCGTCGTAGTGGCGCGCCGCCTCTTCCTGGTCGCCCTGCCAGCGGGCGACGTCGCCCAGGTGGGTCAGAGCGAGGACGACGTAGCGGGGAGGCGGCGTCTTGGCGCCGGGCGTGACCGCCTCCAGCAGGATGGCGCGTGCCTGGTGAAGGTCACCCTGCTGGGCACGGGCCTCCGCGAGCAGGATGCGCTGGAGGCCGGCCTCGTCGGTGGTGTCGAGCTCGCGCAGCAGCCGGATCGACTCTTCGAACGACTTGACGGCGCCGTCGAGGTCGCCGAGCGTGGTCAGCGACTGCGCCAGGAATGTCAGCGACATCGCCAGGCCCCACCGTTCCCCGGCCCGGGTGAAGTCGTCGACCGCGGCCGCCAGGTCGCGCCGCACCTCCGCCGCGTCGCAGCGGTCGTGCTGGAGGAGCGCCCGCATCAGCCGCAGCATCCCCGAGATCCACGGATCGGCGTGCGGCAGCTGCCGCTCGATCGCGACCAGCCCGGCAGGGCCCTCGCCGGTGAGCAGCGCCAGAGCCCCCTCGACCAGCGCCGTGGCGGGATGATCCGCCGCCAGCCGGACCCCGCGCGCCGCGAGGTCCCGGATCTCCTGGCGTTCGGCGGGCGCGGCCCCGCCCGACAGGATGAGGTTGAACAGGTAGAAGGCCGTGGCGACCGCCATCGCGTTCGCCGGGGGCCGCTCGGCACCCTCGGCCGAACGCAGGGCGAGCCGCAGCCGGTCCGCCACCGCCGCGTGGTTGCCGTTGATCGTCCAGCAGAGCGCGAGCGCCGCTCCCAGCCGCACCGCCGCCTCGGCGTCGCCCCTGACGCGGGCGCGATGGAAGGTCGATTTCAGGTTGTCGCGTTCGGCTGTGAGAACGTCCAGCCAGCGAAGCTGCCCCGTGCCGGAAAGATGCGGTTTGGCCTGCTCGGCGAGGTCGACGAAGTAGGCCGTGTGAGCGGCTTCCGCCTCGTCCGCCTCCCCGCTCTCGGCCAGCCGCGCGAGGCCGTACTCCCGGATCGTCTCCAGCATGCGGAAGCGTGCCTCCGTGCCGTCCACCGGCTGGAGCAGCGACTTTCCGGCGAGGCCGGAAAGGGCGTCCAACGCCGCCGGCGGGGACAGGCCGCATACCCGTCCAGCGGCCTCCGGCGTGATCGCCGAGGCGAAGACCGCGAGCCTGCGGGCGAGCCGCCGCTCCTCGGCGGTCAGCAGCTCCCAGCTCCAGGACACGACGGCCCGCAGGGTCTGGTGCCGGGGCAGCGCCGTCCGGTCGCCGCCGGTCAGCAGCCGGAACCGGTCGTCCAGACGTTCGGCCAGGGCCTGGACGGGAAGCGTGCTCAGGCGCGCGGCGGCCAGTTCGATCGCCAGCGGCAGCCCATCCAGCCGCCGGCAGATCTCGCCGACGGCCGCGGCATTGTCATCGGTGACCGAGAACCCCGGCCGCACGGCGGCGGCCCGGTCGGTGAACAGCCGTACCGCCTCGGGCAGCCCGAGCGGCCGCACCGGGCACAGCGCCTCGCCGCCGATCCGCAGCGGTTCGCGGCTGGTGACCAGCATCCTGAGCCGCGGGCATCGGCCGAGCAGGTCCGCGGCCAGCCGTGCGGCGGCCTCGACCAGGTGTTCGCAGTTGTCCAGGACGATGAGGGTCTCGGCGCCGGACAGCGCCTCGGCCAGGCGGCTCACCGCATCCGGTGCGGTGGCGGGAGGATCGAGCAGGCTCGGCTCGCGCTGCCCGAGCGCGCCGGCCAACGCCTCGGGAAGGCCGGCGGGATCGGTCACCGGCGCGAGCTCGACCAGCCAGGCGCCGCCTTCGATCCGGTCCGCCAGCTCCGCCGCGACGGTCGTCGCCAGCCGGGTCTTTCCCGCGCCGCCTGGGCCGACCAGAGTGACCAGCCGCCCGCCGCCGAACGATCGCCGGATGTGCTCACCTTCCTCCGTCCGGCCGACGAAACTCGTCAGCGGGCTCGGCAGGTTGCCGCGCGGCCGCGCGCCGTTCTCGCGTCGCCGCGGGGGCGTCTCGTCGCGCAGAACCGACAGGTGGAGGTCCCGGAGCCGCGACCCGGGATCGGTGCCGAGCTCGTCTGCCAGCAGCCGCTGATACTCCGCGTAAGCGGTGAGGGCCTCGGTCTGCCGCCCGGCCATGTGGAGCGCTCGGACGAGGAGCTCGCACAGGCGCTCCCGCAGCGGGTGCAGCGCCGTGAGCTCCCTCAGTTCGGGCGCCAGCTCCGAGCACTCGGCACCGTTTGCGAGGTCGGCCTCCACCCGTTCCTCGACCGCCGACAACCGCAGCTCCACCAGCCGCCGCCTGTGCGGCTCCGCGAACGGCGCGTCCGCCACCTCGGCCAGGACCTCGCCCCGCCACAGTGCCAGCGCTTCGCGCAGCCGGAGCGCGGCCGCCGCCGCGTCGCCGTCCCTCAGGGCGCGCCGGCCGTCGCGGGCCAGCCGTTCGAACAGGAGGGCGTCCACCGCCTCGGGTGGGAGGTCGAGGCGGTAGCCGCCCTGGCCGCGGCGCAGCACCTGCTCCCCGGGCAGTGCCCGGCGCAGCCGCGACACCAGCGTCTGGAGCGCGTTCGTCCGGTCGGCGGGGCCGTCGCCGGGCCACAGCGCCCGCGCCAGCGAGTCCTCCGAGACCACGCGCCCCGCGTCCAGCGCCAGGCGCGCCAGCAGCGCGCGCTGCCGAGCGCCCCCGACCTCGACGGGCCGCCCGACCACCACCACTTCGAGCGGCCCCAAGATCCGCACGTGCATACAGCCACTGTGCCACGCCCATGTTCATGACTTCAGAAGGAGATGGAGCACGATGGAAACGCTGACGCGGTGGGTACTGTCCCACCGCCTGGTCGTTGTACTGGTGTGGGTGGCCCTGGCCGTGGCAGGCGGGGCCACCGCGGGCAGCACCATCGACAAGCTCAGTTACGAGTCACGTCTTCCCGACAAACCGGCACAGATGGCCAACGACGCCATCAACGAGCGCTTCGCCGGAACGGGCGGCAGGACCGCCCCGCTGCTGATGACCGTGACGGTGCCCCAAGGCACACGGCTGGACGAGGCTCCCCACCGCCGGCAATGGGAGGAACTGGTGCGGCGCGCCACCCCCCAGGGCGGGCGGAGCGCCTCCTACACCGGCACCGGTGACCGCTCCCTCCTGTCCGCGGACGGAAGGACCACCGTGGCGCTGCTCTACCCGCCGGCGGTTCCCGGCCAAGCACCGTACGCCGAGTCGTTGCCCGCGGTGAAGAAGGCGATCGAGAACGCCCGGATCGCCGGGGCGCCGGTCGAGCTGACCGGCCAGCCCCTGCTCTCAGGACGCGACAGCGGAGCGGCGCGCAGCCCCATCATCGAGACGCTCGTCGGCGCGGTGGGTGCCCTGGTGGTGCTCATCCTGGTCTTCACCAGCGGACTGGCGATCGTGCCGCCGCTCATGGCGGCCGTGGCCATCCCCACGACGTTCCTGCTGGTCAGACTGATCACCGCGGTGACGGACGTGTCGTTCATCGTGCAGTACCTGGTGGCGCTCATCGGCCTGGGCATCGCGATCGACTACGCCCTGCTCGTGGTGACGCGATGGCGGGAGGAACAACAAGGGCTCGACGCCGCCGACGCGGAGCAGCGCAAGGCCGCAATCGTCAGGGCCGCCGCGAGTGCCGGGCGGGCGGTCGCGCTCAGCGGCGCCACCGTGGCCATCTCCCTGGCCGCGCTCGTGGTCCTTCCCGTCCCCTTCCTGCGCAGCGTGGGATTCGCGGGCCTGCTCATCCCGCTGGTCAGCGTGGCCGTCGCGCTGACGCTCCTGCCCGTGCTGCTGTTCTCCTGGGGTCCCGGACTCGACCGGCCGCGCCGTTCCCGCCGTCCCGACAGCCCGCTGTGGACCCGCGTCGCCCGCGCCACGACCGGACGCCCGATCATCAGCGCGCTGGTCAGCGGGGCGCTGCTGATCGCACTGGCCGCACCCGCCCTGACCATCCGCCTCGGCCTACCGGACACCGAGACCCTGGGACACGGCGGCCGGCCCGCCGCGGCCTTCGCCCAGATCGTGAAGGCGGGCTTCGGCGAGGGCATCGCCCGTCCGATCGAAGTGCTCACCCAGGGGGACCCGGCGGCGACGCGGGAACGCCTGCGAAAGGTCGACGGAGTGGCGGGCACGGCGGCTCCGGCCGGCTGGTCGAACGGCGGCAGCCGGGTCATCGACGTGTGGACGGTGCGGGACCCGGCCGACGACGCCGGACGCGACGCGGTCTCCGCCGTCGTCGACACCGCCCGTTCACAGCCCGGCACCCTGGCCGGAGGCGGGCCCGCGCTGGACGCCGACTTCGTCGACGCGGTCTACGGCTCCCTGCCCGCGATCCTCGGGCTGGTCGCGCTGCTCACCTTCGTCGCCCTGGCCCGCACGCTGCGCTCGGTGCTGCTCCCCCTGAAGGCGCTGATCCTCAACGCGCTGTCCACGGCCGCCGCGTACGGGGCCGTGGTCCTGATCTGGCAGCGGGGGTACGGCAGCGAGGCGCTGTTCGGCACACCGGCCACCGGAGCGGTGACCATCTGGGTGCCCATGGCGGTCTTCGCCTTCCTCTTCGGGCTCTCCATGGACTACGAGGTGTTCATCCTGCACCGGATCCGCGAGGCCCACGTCGACCTGACCCGGCAGGGGCTGCGCCGGACCACGGTGCCCGCCGTGATCACCGGCATCAGCCGCACCGGGAGGCTGGTGACCTCGGCCGCGCTCATCCTCTTCCTGGCGTTCACGGCCCTGTCGACCATCCCCGTCACCGACGTCAAGATCTTCGCCACCGCGCTGGCGGCGGGGATCGTCATCGACGCGACGATCGTGCGCGGGCTGCTCACCCCGGCGCTCGTCGCCCTCCTCGGCCGGTACAGCTGGTGGTTCCCCCGCCCGCTGGCACGCGTGCTGATGTCCTCGGCCGACGAGCCGCATGAGATCCCGGCTCCCCGCGAGATGATCCGGAGCTAGCCGCCCCTCACCTTCCTTCGGGAGGGGTCCCGCGCGGCTTGCCGATAATTTCGCTCATGCGTGAGAGCTCCAAGTCGGAAGTCCGCCAGATCGCGGGCGCCATCGCGTTCGAGACCGTCATGCGGTACGGCGACGCCCTGGCCAGATCGCCCCATGCCGAGCAGACCATGGAGGCGACGGCGCGGCGCGTGGCCGAAGAGGTCGCCCGCGCGATCGCCGACGAGCGCGTCGCGCACGCCGAGGAGATCGTCCAGGCCGCGGAGTCGGCGGCCGGGGTCACGGCCACCGACACCGCGCAGCGGGTCGCCGAGAAGACGGCCGCGAGCGTCGCGGGCGAGTCGGCGGCCAAGACGCTCAAGGAAGCGCGCGAGTCGGCGGCCAAGACGCTGAAAGAAGCGCGCGCGGCAGCGGCGAAGGCGCTGGACGAAGCGCGCGCGGCGGTGGAGGAGGAGCTGAAGGACGCGTGGGAGGCGCTGGAGGAATCGCGCGAGGAGATCACGCGGTCCGTCGGCCGGTTCGCCCGCGACGAGGCGGCCCGCGTGGTCGCCGCGACCGTCGCCGAGACGGTGCCGCCCGTCGTCGAGGTCAGGGTGGGGGACGCCCCGGACCCGGTCCGCGTCGGCGGGCACACCCACGCGGTGTTCCCGGACGTGCTGCTCGCGCTCGGCGCCGGCTGCCACGTGCTGCTCGTGGGCCCGGCCGGCACCGGGAAGTCGATGATGGCGCAGCAGGTGGCGGAGGCGTTCGGGCAGGAGTTCCACGCCCTCTCCCTCGGCCCGACGACCCCGATGAGCAAGATCTTCGGTTACTACGACGCGCACGGCCACTACCACGCGACACCCTTCCGGCGCGCTTTCGAGCACGGCGGGCTGATGCTGCTCGACGAGCTGGACAGCGGCCATCCCGGGCTGCTGGCGGAGCTGAACCAGGCCCTGTCCATCCGGTCCTGCGCCTTCGCCGACGGCATGATCAGTGCGCACCCGGACTTCCGCATGATCGCCACCGCGAACACCTACGGCACCGGCGGCGACCGGCAGTACGTGGGCCGCCAGGCGCTGGACGCGGCGACGCTGGACCGCTTCATCATCATCGACGTCCCGGTCGACGAGGAACTGGAGGAACGCATCGCGCTCGCGCACGCGCCCGCGCAGCCCGAGGCCGCCCGGCGGGTGATCGAGGAGGTGCGGCGGCTGCGTGCGATGGCGGCGGAGAAGCGGCTGCCGGTGATGTTCTCGCCCCGGGCCAGCATCGACGCGGCCAAGCTGCTCCAGGCGGGCGCGAGTGTGGAGCAGGCCATCCGGTGGCGGGTGGCGCGGGGCATGTCGGCGGCCCACCGTTCGGCTCTGGAACTGGGAGAGGAATGAGCCAGGACGATCCCCGGTTCGGAGACACCGTCCACGCCCTGCGCACGATGTGGTCCTGGCAGGAGTTCGTGGACGAGGCCCGCGCCCCCGACAGCATCGAAGGCGGAGACGGGCGCCACTGCAGCGACGACTGGGCCGGCGCGTCGTGGGACGAGGCGCTGCAGCTGGCCAGGGACGGCTGGACCACCGTCCTCCCCGAAATGGACGCCGAGGTCGCCGAGCTGCGCGAGCGCGTCGAGGACGAGGTGCTGACGACGGCCCTTGTGCCCGCCTGGGACGTGACCGGCAGTGAGGTCGACATCGGCGCCTACCTGAGCGGCGAGCCCGAGTGCATGGTGGACGCGGTGCCGCAGCGGCTGTCGGCGCGCGGCCGCGTGGTGACGTTCCTGGTACCGGCCGGCTACACCAACACCACCCCGCACTCGGCCATCCACAACCGCGGGGTGGCACTGGCCGCGCTGTGCTCGTCGATCACCGCGTCGGGGCACAGCGTCGAGATCTGGTCGGCCTTCGGCCCCTACGTGAGCCCGACGGACCGGTTCGCGTCGGCCGCGCGGGTGATCTCGGCGGCGGAGCCGCTGGACATGGGACGGCTGATGTTCGTGATGGCGCATCCCGCGATGCTGCGCCGCCTGTGGCTCGCGGTGTGGGACAGCGCCGCGGAGCCGATCGCCGGCCGCATGCGCGACAACGATTACGGGTACCCGCCGCACGACTGCTATCCGGAGGACCTTCCAGAGGGCATCACGAATCCGTACGTCCTGCCGTACCTGTCACCCGACGACCCCCAATGGGAGACGACGGACACCGCGCTGGCATGGTGCCGGGAGATGTTCACCAGCCTGGGCCTGCTACGCGCGTGACCCGTCCCGGGGCGGTTCGGTGGCGCCGTCGAGGATCCAGGGGAGGTTGAGTTTGCGGAAGCTGATGGAGCGGTGTGAGGTCTTGGACTGATCGGTGTTCTCGTTGATCTCGACCAGCGCGCCGACGTGCGCGTCGGTGGTCTTGGCCATGCTGGAGTAGCCGCCCTCCATGTAGCCGTTCCCCTCCTGCGGGAGCGGAGCCTGGTCGAACGCGCGGCTGACGGGCCAGGTCTGTCCGCCGTCATAGCTGATGCGGAGGCGCATCCTGCCGCGGTTGTCGGTGCTGGCGGAGTTGAGGAACATCAGCCGGGGAGTCTGGGCGGTGTAGCGCAGGGTGGAGGCGTGCATCCGCGGGTCCAGCAGCCCCATGTCCGGCTCGAACCGGGTGAACCCCTCCTCGATCCCGCCCCAGGCCACCCACCGGCGCTTGGCCGTCTCCCACGTGCTCTCCCTGACGCGGTCGTTGCGGTAGAGCCGCCCGTCCGCCAGCTCGACGACACTGCTTTCGGTCGTCTTCTCCTGGACGGTCCCCGTGGCCTGGTCGGTGATGAGCCGCATCTGCCAGGTCCGGCCGCCGTCGTCGCTGTAGATGTGCCGGTGCACGGCAGGAATGATCAGCCTTCCCGGCTTGCTCACGGTGGTCTGGACGCCGGCTCCGGGGCCGACCACGTCCCAGACCCAGGCCGAGCCGTCCGCCTTGGTCCTGGGCTTGAGCCGCTCGGACATGTCGACCGGGTCGCTCCAGGTCCTGCCGTCGTCTTCGCTGCCGGACAGGAACACCTTGCGGTGCTCCCACTTGGAGATCTTCTTGGTGCCGTCCTCCCCGCGCTGGCTGTAGCCCTCCGGCATCCAGGTCATGAACAGCCAGATCTTCCCCGTGAGCTGGTCGGCGACCGGGGTCGGGTTGCCCCATTTGCCCTGGCCGACTCCGACGACCTGGAGCAGCCCCGACCAGGTGGCGCCCTGGTCGGTGGAACGCTTGTAGACCACGTTGATGTTGCCGTGGTCACGGTTGCCGCTCACCCGCCCCTCGGCGAACGCCAACAGCGTGCCCGCCTTGGTACGGGTCAGCGACGGGACGCGGAAGGAGTGGTACTCGACACCGTTGAGACTCTCGTCGCCGCCGTTGAAGAGCACTTCCCGAGAATGGGCCTGCGCCGCCGCCTGCACCGCGGCACCCGGCGCCTGGCCCACCATGATGATCAGGCCGCCCGCCAGAACCGCGGCCCCGGCGATCCCCATCGTCCGTCGCCCCACCATTCCGCTCCCCGTCATTGTGCTCTTCCCCGGCCGCAGGAATATCGGGTTCGCCTCATCCTCGACCTGGAGTCGTCCGCTCTCTGGATCGCATCTTTGTCGTCGCCCGATTTGGCGTCTGAACCGATGTCCGTGCGGTCGCCGCGGCAGCATGTCAGACGGTTGTCCCCCTGCATATAACGCATTCGCGCACCCCCTGAACGCAAGCTATTGGGTGCTGTTCGCCGGCGCCAGATCACGGACGCACATCTTCGCGATCATCACGATGCGCCGATGCCCGGCCCGGTGCCGTGATGCACACCGGGCCGCGGCAGTGGGCGTCACCGGTGCACAAGACGGCCGCGACGGTTCACCGCGGGACACCGCTGAGACCGCCCTTATGCACGGAGCCGGTCCACTGTGCACCCGGCACCCCGCTGTGACGAGGAAATTGTGCGCTTGGGACCTAGTGCCGACATGAGGAGGTGGATAGCTTGCGGGTATTGATCGGCTTCTCCGGGACGTCGTTTTCGACATCGGCGCCCGTGCTTCACGGACGGGTCACGTGGCTGCCTTTGGTGAGGTCCAGGTGGCGGGTAGGGCGGGGCGGCGGGTGCCGGCGTAGAGCGCGAAGGCGAGGGGGCGCACGCCGCCGAGCACATGCTCGTCCGGTGTGACCTGCTGGTCCAGGCCGGCGACCAGTTCGTGTTGCAGGAGCGGGACGGCGGCTCGCACATGGTTGCGGACGGTGATCGGTGAGATGTTCAACGCGCCGGCGGTCGTTTCGGCGTGCGCGTTGTTGTCCAGCCATGCGGTCAGCGTGCGCAGGAGGTCGCGGCGGTCGGCTTCGAGGGGCTGGAGGAACGCTTGGGCCCAGGACCGCACGCGGGGCGTCGACAGCATCGCGGTGAAGTCGGCGGTGAGATCGGCGGAGGCCTCCCGGTGGCCGTAGCTGAAGACGATCTTCAGGGCGGCGGAGACGACCACCTGGTGCAGCAGGCGGGTGCGGTCGAGCCCCAGCAGGCCGAAGGCGTGGTCGATGCGGTGCCTGATGGTGTTGCGGTGGACGCCCAGGATGCGCCCGGCGGCCTTGTGCTGGAAATCCAGCCCCAGGTCGAGGGTGCGCAGCAGCTGGTCGCGTTGTGTCACGGGCAGGGCCAGCAGCGGGTGCAGGAGTGCCGCGGCCCAGCGCCGTGCGGAGTCGACGGGCAGGACCTCGACGAGGTCGGTCTGCGCCTGGGCGAGCGCCACGCGGTCGGGGGCGTGCCGCGCCAGGGTCAGCGCGTCGGACGCTTCGGTGTAGGCGTCGGCGATGGTGTCGAGCGGATGCGCCCGGCTGCATCCCATCCGGTGCTGGGGCAGGGTGGCGACGATCTTTCGCAGCCCGTCGCGCACGTCGTGCGATCCGTCGTCGGCGGCCACGATGATCAGATGGTTGAACGCCGGGCACCTGACCATCATCGCCCGGTCGTCGAGCGCGTTCTCGCACTGTTCGGCGGTCGGCTCCCGGTCGGCGCCGGCGCAGTCGAGCAGATGGACGCGCACCCGCTCGGCCGCCAGCAGCCGCGGCGCCAGCCCGGACAGCACCCGCCGGGCGGCCACCACCTCGCCCGTCATGAGCAGTTGGAAGGCCCCGAGGCGGACGCCGTGCTCGGCCACGCTCAGTTCGCGCTGCCGGACGGCGGCCTGATCGATCAACCCGAGCACCCGGGCCGCGTGCTCCACCAGGTCGTCATCGTCGGAGCGGAGGGGGCGGCCGCTGTGCAGTGCGAGCACCGCCGGCCGCGCACCGGCGAGCGCGGTGACCCGTGTGTGCGCTCCCATCTCCGCCGCGGCGGCGTGCCTGGCCAGCAGGGGTGCCAGCGTGGCGGGCGCGGTCTGCGGGCAGGCGGCGAGGATGCCCCGTTCCGGATCGCTGACCAGGACCTCGGCGTCCACGGTCGCCGCCAGCCACTCGGCCACCCGCTGCAGGGCACCCGGGTCGCTCGACCGGGAGGGAAGGCGCTCCAGCAGGGCGGTGAGCCGCTCTGCGTACCAACCGGCGCGATAGGCGCGCAGGCGCGGCGCCAGGTGGCCCCATTCGTCGATCGTCCTGGTCGTGGTCAGCAAGGGCACGTTCAGGCGGGCGGCGCGACTGCGCAGCCACACCGGAATCGCCTGCCCGTCCTGCCGGTCCGCGACCAGGGCGAGTCCCGCGGCCTTCTGCCGCGCGAGATCGTTCAGCAGATCCTCGACCATCGGATTCCCCGCCAGCCGCTCGGGACGCCTCGGCAGCCCGGTCACCACGAGCGCGTCCGTGCGGTCGCCCGGCTTGCAGGGATGGGCGGGGTGGTGCATCACGCCGACCGCTTTCACCACCCGGTCCTTGGCGGCGTGGTCGCCCACCACGAGTCGAAGAGAAAAGTCCGGCTCCTTGCAGAGCTCACCCAGCGTCGGCACCTCTCGCTGCTCCTCCCTTGGCACAGGGATTCCGACACGTGTTCGGAAGGACACTTCGGTCGTCCGGTCGAGCGGGGACTTTCTTTTCGCCGGCGAATGCTCCTCACCCGAGATGGTCCTCGACGCGCGCCCACCGCGGCGGACACGCGCGCCCCCAGTTTGTTTGCTGTAGATAGTATGTCTATCACACTAAAGTGGAGGTGATCACCTGTCATGGGTGCGGAGGACGTTGCTCCCGAACTGGTCCGGCTGTGGCGGCTGCCGGCCGGGTCACGGATGGGACGTCCGGCCGAACTGGACGTCGAACGGGTCGTGCGCGCGGCGGTGGCCCTGGCCGACGAGGGCGGGCTGGCGAAAGCCACCCTTCCCAAGGTCGCCGAGGCGCTCGGGTACACCACGATGTCGCTCTACCGGCATGTGGGCTCCAAGGACGAACTGCTCTCCCTGATGCGGGACCAGGCGCTCGGCCCCGCGCCGGCGCCGCGAGCCGACGGCCTTGAGTGGCGCGCCGGGCTGCGGGAGTGGGCGCTGGCGCAGGCCGCGATCTACTGGCGGCATCCATGGCTGGTGCGGTTGCCGATCTCGTCACCGCCCCGCGGCCCCAACGAGATCACCTGGCTGGACGCCGGTCTGCGGATCCTGCGCGAAACCGGCCTCGACTGGCCGCGGAAGCTGGGCGTCATCGGCCTGCTGGCCGGTCAGGTGCGCAGCGCCTGCCAGCAGGCGTTGGACCTGGCCGACGGCAGGCGGGACGGCGGCCTCGACCAGCACCGGGCCGAGCAGGACTACGGGCGGACGATGGCCCGGCTGGTCGACGCGGTCCGCTGCCCCGAAGCGGCGGCCATGTTCGCCTCGGGGCTGTTCGAGCCGCCTCCCGTCCAGGAGACGGACGAACCGATCGACGCCGACTTCACCTTCGGTCTTGACCTGATCCTCGACGGCGTCGCGACCATGATGGCTACGAAACCTGCGGGCGACCGGGGAGGAGGCGGTGCGCGGCCATGAGTTCCAGGGTCCTGGTGGCGGTGTCGTGGGGAGCGCCGTCCGGCAGCAGGCGCAGTTGTACGTGGGTGACGCCCCAACCGCGGTACCGCTCCAGTTGCCGGGCCACGGTCTCCGGTGAGCCGACGAGCCAGGGGGACGGGTCGCCGGCGTCCGCGCCGATGTTCCACAGCCCGCGGGAATGGTAGTAGTCCCGGACGCGGCCGAAGGCCCGCTCCGCCTGGTCGAGGGCCGCGGCGGGGTCCTCGGCGACCAGGCAGAGCCGGTTGACCGCGATCGACGGTGATCGTCCCTCCGGCAGGTGGGCCAGGTAGCGGGCGCACTGCTCCGACAGCAGCCGATCGGAGTAGTTGGTGGCGGCGTAGTAGCCGTCCGCCGACCGCGCGGCGCGCCGGGCGGCGGCATCGCCCTGGCCGCCGACCAGCAGCTCGGGGCCGCCCGGCCGGTACGGGGCGGGGACGGCCGGCCTGGTGGTGGACGCCGCCCACGCCTCGCGCAGTTCGGTGAGCAGCCGGTCGATCATCGTCCCGCCCGGCTGGTCGGGGCCGCCGAGGGTGCCGCGGAGGCCCGGGGCGCCCAGGCCGATGCCGAGGGTCAGCCGGCCCGCGCTGATCTGGTCGACGAGCGCCGCCTCGTACGCCAGCCGCGCGGGGTCGTACGCGCGGGCGAGGAGCACGCCGGTGCCGAGCCGCAGCGGGGTGCGGGCCGCCAGATGGGACAGCGTGATCAGCGGGGACGGCAGGTGGAACGACTGCGGGGACGAGTGGTAGCTCTCGCCCAGCCAGACCGATTCGACGCCCGCGGCCTCGGCGTGGGACAGCAGGTCCTCGGCCGCCGCCAGCTGCGGCGGCAGCGGCCGGGTGGACCCGAGGTCGACGGCGACCCCGAACGCCAGTGAACCCACGTCCATGTCAGTACCCGGCGTCGGCGAGCGCGAACTGTGGGAGCGCCTCGCCCTCGTCGGTCCTCTCGATGATCGTGACCACCCGCGCGCCGATCCGGACGGATTCGAGGTCGTCGGTGACGACCCGTCCCATGGCCCGGGTGCCCTCGTCCAGATCCACCAGGGCGACCGCGTAGGGGGCCAGCTCGGCGAATCCGGCGGGCGGGCGGTGGACGACCGTGAAGCTGTAGATGCTGCCGCGCCCGCTGACGGGAGCCTGCTCGACGGGGCCGCCGCAGGCGACGCACAGGAGCCGCGGGTAGAACTGCACGGAACCGCAGTCGGAGCACCGCTGGACGCTGCGCGTCCCATGCTCGCGCACCAGTTCCCAGTACGCCTCCGCGTCCGGGGTGACCTTGGGCTGTGGACGCTCGATCATGTTTCCTCCCGGCGCAGGATCGCGGTGGACGCGGTGGACAGCTGCCCGCCCGTGCCGTGGCACAGCGCGACGCGCGGCGATCCGGCCTGGCGGTTCCCGGTCTCGCCGCGCAGCTGGCGCACCGCCTCGATGATCAGGAAGATGCCGAACATGCCCGGATGGCAGTACGACAGGCCGCCGCCGCTGGTGTTCAGCGGGAAGTCCCCGCCGGGGCGGATCCGGCCGTCCGCCACGAAGGCCGCGGCCTCGCCCTTTCCGCACAGGCCCAGGTCTTCCAGGCTCAGCAGCACGGTGATGGTGAAGGAGTCGTAGATCTGCGCGATGTCGATGTCGGAGGGGCCGAGCCCGGCGCGCGTGTAGGCCAGCCGGCCGCTCTCCCGCGCGGCGGTGTCGGTGATCTCGGCCGCGTTGCCGATCGACTCGTGCGACTGCGCGTAGCCCGTCCCGCTGATCAGCACGGGATCGGCGCGCAGGTCCCGGGCCCGTTCCGCGGAGGTCATGACGACGGCGCCGCCGCCGTCGGTGACCAGGCAGCAGTCGAGCCCGCGCAGCGGGGTGCTGATCATCGGGGAGGCCAGCACGTCGTCGACGGTCAGGTCCTTCGTGCGGACCGCCTTGGGGTTGAGCTGGGCCCACTGCCGTGCCGCGACCGCGACCTCGGCGAGGTCGGCGGAGCCGGCCCCGTACAGGTGCATGTACCGCTGGGCCGCCAGGGCGTATCCGCCGAGGGGCAGCGGGAGCCCGTAGGGGACCTCGAACTGGTAGCCGAACTCGGCCGGCCGGCCGCCGAGCGCGCGGGTCTTGCTGGAGTACTGCGTCGACCCGTACGTGATCAGGACGGTCTCGCAGAGCCCGCATTCGATCGCCGCCGCGGCCCGTTCCATGGCGGCGATGAAGCCCGAGCCGCCGATGTTGGTGTCGTCCACGTACCGGGGCCGCAGGCCGAGGTATTCGGCGGCGCTGACGGCCTGCCGCTCGGTGTAGGGGTAGCCGGACGTCATGAAGCCGTCCACGTCGGCGGGCCGCAGCCCGGCGTCCCGCAGCGCCGCCGTCATCGCCTGCTGCTGCAGGGAGAAGACGGTGTGCCCGGGGGTCTTGCCGATGTCGCTCTCGGCCACGCCGACGATGGCGGTCCGGTCCCGGAGGCCGGGGGATGTCATGCCCGCTCCTTGGTGAGGGCCACGCGCACGGGCCCGTCGGTGTTGCTCAGCACGTCCTGGGCGGTCACTCCCGGGGCCAGTTCGGTGAGGACGAACTCGCCGCCGGTGATGTCCAGGACGCCGAGATCGGTGATCACGCGGTCGGCGACGGCCCGGCCGGTCAGCGGCATCGTGCAGCCGGACACCAGCTTGGGCCGCCCGTGCTTGTCGGTGTGCGTGGTGAGGATCAGCACCCGGCGGGCCCCGGCGACCAGGTCCATCGCCCCGCCCATGCCCTTGACCAGGCTGCCGGGAACGGTCCAGTTCGCCAGGTCGCCGTTGGCGGCGACCTGCATCGCGCCGAGGATGGCCAGGTCGATGTGCCCGCCGCGGATCATCGCGAACGAGTGGGCCGAGTCGAAGCACGCCGCGTTCGAGGCGAGCGTGACGGTCTCCTTGCCGGCGTTGACCAGGTCCGGGTCGGCCTCGCCGGGCAGGGGGTAGGGGCCGACGCCGAGCAGCCCGTTCTCGCTGTGCAGCACAATGCCCGCGCCGTCGGGGAGGTGGTTGGCCACCAGGGTGGGCAGCCCGATGCCGAGGTTGACGTACTGGCCGTCGCTGGCCTCCGCCGCCGCGCGGCGGGCGATGTCGTCTCTGGTCCACGCCATGGTGCGGTCACGCCTCCCGGGTTGTGATCTTCTCGACGGGCTTGTCGGGGCGCTGCGCGGTGGTGAGCCGCTGGACGAAGATCCCCGGGGTGTGCACCTGATCGGGATCGAGCCCGTCCACCAGGTTCTCGGTCTCGGCGATCGTGACCGCGCCCGCCATCGCCGCCAGCGGGTTGAAGTTGCGGGCGGTGAGGCGGTAGCGCAGGTTGCCCGCCCGGTCGGCCTGGTGCGCCCGGACGAGCGCGAAGTCCGCGCGCAGCGCGCGTTCGAGCACGTGCGGGCGGCCGTCGAAGTCGCGGGTCTCCTTCGGCTCGCTGACCTCGGCGACGGACCCGTCGGGCGCGTACCGCAGCGGCAGGCCGCCCTCGCTCACCTGCGTCCCGGCGCCGGTCGGGGTGTAGAACGCGGCGATGCCGGCGCCGCCGGCGCGCAGCCGCTCGGCGAGCGTGCCCTGCGGGGTGAGGTCGATCTCGATCTCGCCGGCCAGGACCTGCCGGGCGAACTCCTTGTTCTGCCCGATGAAGGAGCAGGTGACCTTGCGCAGCCGGCCCGCGGCCAGCAGCAGGCCCAGCGCCTGGCCGTCGATGCCGCAGTTGTTGGCGATGACGTGCAGGTCGCGGGCGCCCTGGTCGAGCAGGGCGTCGATCAGTTCGAACGGGGTTCCGCAGATCCCGAACCCGCCTACGGCGATCGTGGCGCCGTCGGGGATGTCGGCGATGGCCGCGTCCCCGGTCGTCAGGTCCGTGCCCACGTGGCCCTCCTTTGTGTGTTGCGGTGCGCTGTGTCGCGGTCGGTCATGACAGGGGGCCGCCCATCTTCACGGTCAGCTGCCGGGCGGTGTCCAGCAGCAGCCGCAGCTGCGGCGACTCGGGCTCCAGCGACATCGCCTGGACGGTGTTGAGCAGCGCCAGGGAGGCGCACAGCCCGTGCTCGTCGTAGATCGGGGCGGCCAGGACGGCGATGCCGCGGCCGTTGTCGACGGCGGAGTACCCGCCGGCCCGTACCCGCTCCAGCTGTTCGCGGAGGCGGGTCTGCGCCTCGGCCGGCCAGGTGGCGATCAGGCGTTCGGCCTGGAGCTGGTCCCGGTGGAAGGCCAGGAACACCGCGGCCTGCGCGGTGCCCAGGTCCAGTTGGGTGCCGACCTTGACCCGGACGGAGACGGTGCCCGCGACGTCCTCCTCGACCCTCGACACGACCGGGCCGGACGAGCCCCAGAGGCTGAGCACCGCCGTGGACCGGGCGCCGGCGGCCAGTTCGCTCATGTGCGGCGGCGCGAGGTCGAGGATCTCCCGGCGGGACAGCGCGAAGACGCCGAGCTGCAGGGCGAGCGGGCCCGGTGCGAAGGTGCCCTCGCCGCGGCGTTCCAGCAGTCCGGCCGAGGCCAGCGAGGTGCAGTAGCGGTAGGTGGTGGTGCGGTTGAGTCCGATGGCCGCGGCGGCTCCCGCCGCCGTGATCTCGGGGGTGCCCGGGCTGAAGAGCGCGAGGATCTGGGCCGCCCGGGCGACCGCCTGGATGTCGGCGGGCTGCCCTCCGGAGACATCGGTGTCAGGTCGAGACACCTGGCAAACCTCCATGTTCACGATATGAACTTGATGTTCAGAACTCTAGCGAATCTGGAGCAAGATTTCCAAGCGACCAGGCATGACCCGATGGACTCGATTGAAGCATCCGCGAAACTTGTTCGCAATGGGACCTTGACATTCACGATACGAACAGCGCAGAGTGTCCGGGGCCGAGCGCAATGACCTCGGTCACGTAAGCCACAACCACGGGAGCAGCACACATGGCGTCACCGCCCCCCGCAGCGGAGGTCCTCACCGGTCTGGTCGACCTGCACTGCCACTCGGGTCCCAACCCGTTCGCCCGGGAGTTCGACCACGCCGAGGGCGCCAAGGACGGCGAGCGCCTCCAGATGCGCGCGATGCTGGTGAAGTCGCACCACCACAACACGGTGATGGACGTGCTCGCCATGCGGGACCGGCTCGCCACGATCCGCACCGAGGTGTTCGGCGGCATCGCGCTCAACGCCCAGGTGGGCGGCATCAACCCCTACGCGGTCGCGATGTGCCTGCGGATGGGCGGCAAGGCCGTGTGGTTCCCGACCTTCTCGTCCCAGCGGCACATCGACGCGCACCCCGAGGGCGGCGGCTTCCCCGTCGCGACGGTGGAACTGCCGTCCCGGATCGTGCCCATGTGCACCGAGGACGGCAAGCTCGTCCCCGAGGCCCACGAGGTGCTCGACCTGGTCCAGGAGACCGAGACCATCGTCTCGGGCGGGCACGGGCACCCCGACCACATCCGCGAGCTGTTCACCCAGGCCAAGGCCCGCGGCATCGAGCGCATGCTGATCAACCACCCGGACTTCGTGATCGGCGCCGACCCGGCCCTGTGCAGGGAGTTCACCGCGATGGGCGCGTTCGTCGAACACGAGGTCGGCATGTACGATCCGCTCGGCAACAAGAAGTGGGACCCGGCGAACCTCCTCAACTGGATCCGCGAGATCGGGCCGGAGCACACGGTCATCGCCTCCGACCTCGGCCAGAAGGGCCGGCCCATGCCGGTCGACGCCTTCCTGCGCGTCGGCCAGGCGCTGCTGGACCTCGGGCTGCCCGCGGCCGACCTGCGGCGCATGGTCCGCGACAACCCCTCGTTCCTGCTGCGCCTCCCCGACTGAGGAGATCCCATGGCATACGCGTCCGACGACCCGCGGGCGGCCCTGGCCGCCAAGCAGGCCGCCGCCGACCCCCACGCCCCGATCGCGGCACCGGAGTACTACGACTTCAGCGCCCTGGGTCCCGACGAGGTCTCCGCGGCCGGTTCCCGCACCTGGATCATCCGGGGCCAGAACGTCGTGCTCCTCTACACCCGGGCCGTGCCGGGCGAGCGCCTGGCGCGGGACGGCCAGCACGACGAGTACGTGGTGGTCCTCCCGCACGACGACGCCAAGGTCGTGATCGAGTCCGGCGGCACCACCGAGAGCGTGACCGGCAAGTCGATCGCGATCGTCCCGCCCGGCGACAGCGCGATCACCGTCGAGTCCGCCACCGACATCGTCCGGCTGTTCACCCCGCACAACGACGACCTCGCCCGGCGGGCCCGCAACGCCGACTCCTACGCCGCGCCCCACCCGCGCGTGGCGCTGCTGGAGGAGTGGCCCGAGCCCGCGGGCGGCGACCGGCTGCGGGTCTACTCCGGCATCGGCGAGATCGAGCGCAGCCCGGACCGGCTGGGCCGCATCTTCCGGTCCCGCGCCTTCATGGTCAACTTCCTGTACCACTACGACGGCCCGCGCGACGCCACCAAGCTCTCCCCGCACGACCACGCGGACTTCGAGCAGATCTCCCTGGCCGTCTCCGGGGAGTTCGAGCACCACATCCGCACCCCCTGGACGAAGAGCCGGATGGCCTGGCGCGAGGACGAGCACGTCCGGATCGGCAGCCCGTCGGTCGCGATCATCCCGCCGCCCACGGTGCACACCACCGAGGCGTCCGGGCACGGCCGCAACCAGCTGCTCGACATCTTCGCCGGCCCCCGCCGGGACTTCTCCGCCAAGCGGGGCTGGGTGCTCAACGCCGCCGACTACCCCGAACCGGACGATCTGGAGGTGCGCTGATGACCTTCGAGAACGCCTTCGCCCGGCAGCGCGGCCCCATCCCCGTGGGCACCTGGGTCAAGCTCTCCGCCTCCGAGTCGGTCGAGGCCATGGCGCACGCCGGGTTCGACTTCGTCGTCATCGACCTCGAGCACACCCTGCTGTCGGCCGAGACCGCCGGCCGGCACATCTCGCTCGCCTCGGCGCTCGGCGTGCTGCCGCTGGTGCGCGTCGCCGACCACACGCCGTCCACCGTGCAGCGCCTGCTGGACGGCGGCGCGGCCGGGATCCTGTTCCCGCACGTGGACGACGCGCAGGCCGCGCGGGAGGCGGCGGCGGCGACCCGCTTCCCGCCGCACGGGCGGCGCGGCAGCGGCGGGACCTCCCGCGCCGGCGAGTGGGGCACGCTGCCCCGCGCGGAGTACCTCCGGCGCGGGAACGAGGACGTGCTCTGCCTGCCGCAGCTGGAGAGCCGCGCGGCCATCGAGAACGTCGAGGAGATCCTCGCCGTCGACGGGGTCGACGGGGTGTTCGTCGGCGCCGCCGACCTGGCCCTCGACATGGGGCTTCCGGGCGGCGACCCGGAGGTCAAGAAGCTCGTCGGGCGGGTGAGCGAGGCCGCGCGGAAGGCGGGCAAGCCCTCGGGCGTCGCCTATGGGTCGAACCCGAAGGGCCTGGCCCAGGCCGTCCAGGGCGGCCACGGCTTCGTGATCCTCGGCAACGACACGTCGCTGCTGGTCGAGGCCGCCTCGGGCCTGGTCGGCGCCGCGCACGAGGCGGTGGCCTCATGAGCGGGCCGTTCACGTTCGAACCCGACCGGATCTACCGGATGCCGGTCCTCTTCGGGCCGACGCCCGGCCCCCGGCAGCGCCTGGACGACTCCCGCTGGCACGGCTCGCCGTCCCCGCACCAGACGACGGTGTGGGCCGACTTCACCGCCGACCGCGGGCGGCTGGAGTCCCTGCTGCCCGAAGGGTTCCGGCTGGACGGGACGCCCACCGTCCGCGTGCGGTTCCGCTACCTGACCCGGATCGCCTGGCTCGCCGGGCGCGGCTACAACATCCTCGACCTCGCCGTCCCGGTGGTCTACGAGGGCGGGGCGGACCCCGTCCGCGGCGACCTGGTCCTGGTGCTGTGGGAGAGCCTCGCCGACCCGATCATCTCCGGCCGCGAGGAGCTCGGCTACGCCAAGCTCTACGCGGAGATCCCGCCGGCCCGCGGCGCCGCGGACGCCGGCTACGTCGCCGCGCACGCGTCGTGGGACGGCTTCACCTTCGCCGCGCTGTCCGTCGAGGGCATCGGCGACCCGAAACCGGCCGGGTCGGGCGACGCGGAAGCGCCGCTCCTGCACGTCAAGTACATGCCGTCCACGACCGGCACGGGCGTCCCGGACGCCCACTACGTCACGGTCACCCCCGCCGACTACCCCAAGCGGCGCGTTCTCGACCGCCGCACGGGCACCCGTGCGACCGTCGAGTTCACCGCCGGTGACTTCGACCGCCTGCCCACCCTCTACCACATCACCGGACAGCTCGCCGGGCTCGGCCTGTCGGAGACCACCGCCTGCGGGGTCCTGACCACGCTCGGCGGCAAGAACCTGTCCGACCAGTACCCGGCCCCCTGAGGCAGGAGCGCAGCCATGACGAGCGCTAAGCAACCGATCATCGAGATCGACCGCGTCGACAAGCGGTACCGATCCAGGAAAGCCGAGAGCGTGCACGCCCTTCGGGACGTCAGCCTGTCCATCGAGGACGGCGAGTTCGTCTCCATCGTCGGGCCGAGCGGCTGCGGCAAGAGCACCCTACTGAAGATCATCAACGGGCTGGAGCGGCACTCCGGCGGCGTGCTGCGGTTCCGTACCGGCGCCGAGGACCCGCGGCAGGCCATGGGCATGGTCTTCCAGCAGCCGCTGCTGCTGCCCTGGCGGACCATCCTGGACAACGTGCTGCTGCCCCGCGACCTGGGCGGACGGCGCGGCCGCGACGCCGATGTGGAACGCGCCAAGACGCTGCTCCGCACGCTCCGCCTCGGCGACTTCATGGACCGGCACCCCAAGGAGCTGTCCGGCGGCATGCAGCAGCGCGTCGGCATCGCCCGGGCCCTGATGCACGACCCGCCCATCCTGCTGATGGACGAGCCGTTCGGCGCGCTCGACGCGATGACCCGCGACCAGATGTCCCTGGAACTGCTGCAGATCTGGGAACGCGACCGCAAGACCGTCGTGTTCGTGACGCACAGCATCTCCGAGGCCGTGCTGCTGTCGGACCGCGTGGTGGTCATGTCGTCCCGGCCGGGACGGATCGTCAGCGTCGTCGAGGTCGGGCTGCCCCGCCCCCGCAGCCTGGCCGACATCAACACCGAGCGCTTCGGCGACTACGTCAGGGAGATCCGCGACACGCTGGACTCCGAACACGAACTCACCACCACCTGACCGCATCCGTCCGAGGAGGAGAGCACTATGACGACGGTCGCGGATCACTCTGGACCGCCCCGCGCCAGAGACACCCACACCATCGAGGCCCGCACCGCCGACCGCCGCTTCCGGCTCGGCGACCTGCCCGGCTGGGCGCTGAGCTCGGCCCTGTTCGCCATCGTCCTGACGGCCTGGGAGATCGTGGTCCGGGCGATGGGGGTCTCGCCCATCATCGTCCCGCCGCCCAGCGACGTCGCCGTCGCCCTGGTGAACGGCCTGGTGGACGGTGAGCTGGTCTTCCACACCTGGATCACCCTGCAGGAGATCCTCGGCGGGTTCCTCATCGCGACGATCCTCGCGATGGGCCTCGCGCTCCTGGTCAGCCAGTCGACCCTGGCGGAGAAGGCGGTGCTGCCCCTGGTCGTGACGATCCAGGCGGTGCCGAAGGTCGCCGTGGCCCCGCTGCTGCTGATCTGGTTCGGGTTCGGGATGACCTCCAAGACCCTCACCACCGCCCTGATCGCGTTCTTCCCGCTGCTCATCAACGCGATCCTCGGGCTCAACTCGGCCGGCGCCGACGAGCGGAACATGCTGCGCTCGTTCGGGGCGTCCGAGTGGCAGGTGATGCGCCGGCTGCGCATCCCGTCCGCGCTGCCCTACGTGCTGGCCGGGCTCGACTCCGCGGCGATCCTGTCCGTGCTGGGCGCCATCGTCGCCGAGTTCGTCGGCGCGCAGGCCGGCCTCGGCTACGTCATCCAGGCGTCCAACACCCAGCTCGACACCGCGTCCATGTTCGCCGTCCTGGTGATCCTCTCGATCATCGGCCTGGTGCTGCATTTCCTGATCACCGGCATCGGCCGCCGGGCCGTGTTCTGGTCGGCCGACAACGACGTGCGCGTCCAGGACGTCTGAGGAGGCCCGATGAAGTTCACCACCCGGCGGCGGGCCGCGATCCCGGCGGCGCTGATCGCGCTGACCGCGCTGACCGCGTGCGGGCAGCCGGTGCCCGGAGTCGGCGCGCCGGACGGCGACAAGGTCGTCATCACCCTGTCGGCCAAGACCTGGAACGCCGGCCTGGCCAGCCTCGCCGTCTCCGAGCGGCGCGGCTACTTCGCCGACGAGAACCTCAACGTCAGCTTCGTGCTGCTCGACGGGGCGACCATCCAGGCCCAGCAGGTCGCCACGGACAACGCCACCGTCGGCGCGATCACCCCGGAACCGGTGATCTTCGGCGACCAGCCGAGCAAGCGCCTCGGCCTGCGCTACTTCTCCTCCTTCTACCGCAAGAACATCTACGGGCTGCGGGTGCCCGCCAACTCGCCGATCAAGAGCCTGGCCGACCTGCGCGGCAAGCGGATCGGCGCCGCGTCCCTGGGCAGCGCCGCGGTGACCAACGTGAAGGTGGCGCTGCGGGACGCCGGGATCCCCGAGAAGGCGGTGAACTTCGTCGCGATCGGCACCGGCGCGCAGCAGGCGACCGCCCTGAAGAACCGGGACGTGGACGCCGTCGCCCTGTTCGACACCCAGTTCCAGATCATGGAGAACAGCGGGATCCGGCTGCGCAGGATCGCGATGCCGAAGATCGACGAACTGGCGGGCGGCGGCCTGGCGGCGACGTCCGCCAACCTCCGCAAGGACCCCGCCCTGTTCGCCCGCATCGGCCGCGCCGTCGCCAAGGGCGTCGTCTTCGCCCAGGCCAACCCGAAGGCGGCGATCGACGACCTCTACGCCGCACACCCGGACGCGCGAAACCCCGCCCTGCCCCCGCAGAAGGCCCGCGCCAACGACACCAAGGTGCTCCAGACCCGCATGTACACCCTGGGCGTGCAGCCCGGCGAGCGGCAGTGGGGAATCCTCAAGGCGGACGAACTGCAACGCAACATCGACTACATGACCCGCGCCGGCCTGATCACCGAGAAGGTGGCCGTGAACAGCGTCTTCACCAGCGAACTCACCGGCCAGATCAACGATTTCGACGCCGCGGCCATCCAGGCCGAGGCCAAGCGCGCGGCCTCCTGAACAGGCGCCCGGAGTCGTCCACTCCGGGCGCCGTTCAGCGGTCCCTGGCGTCGAGGGCCGCGGCGTGGTCGGGGACGTAGGTCTGCATGTCCCGCGGTGGCCGTTCGTAGCCTTTCGGGGGTGGCCGCGAAGGCAGCTTCAGCGGTGCGCGTTCCACTTTGTGGTAGGGGATGCTGGCCAGCAGGTGCGCGATCATGTTGATCCGGGCGCGCCGTTTGTCCTCGCTCTCCACGACATACCACGGCGCCTCGGGGATGTCGGTGTACAGGAACATCTCGTCCTTGGCGCGCGAGTAGTCCTCCCAGCGGGTGATGGACTCCAGATCCAGCGCCGACAGCTTCCAGCGCCGCATCGGGTCGTCGAGCCGGTTGCGGATGCGGCGCTCCTGCTCGGCGTCGCTGACGGAGAACCAGTACTTGCGCAGCAGCAGCCCGTCCTCGACGAGCAGCCGCTCGAAGGTCGGGCACTGGTGGAGGAAGCGCATGTACTCCTCCTTGGTGCAGAAGTCCATGACCCGCTCGACGCCCGCGCGGTTGTACCAGGAGCGGTCGAACAGCACGATCTCTCCCGCGCCGGGCAGGTGCTCGACGTAGCGCTGGAAGTACCACTGCGTGCGTTCGCGGTCGGTCGGCGCGGGCAGCGCCACGATCCGGGCCACCCGGGGGTTGAGGTACTCGGTGACCCGCTTGATCGTGCTTCCTTTGCCGGCCGCGTCGCGTCCCTCGAACACCACGGCGACCCGGGCGCCCTCGACGCGCACCCACTCCTGCAGTTTCACCAGTTCCGCCTGCAGGCGGGCGAGCTCCCCTTCGTACACCTGCCGCGGCAGCCGCTTGCCCTTTCCCATACGGGACTCCTACCCCACTGGACGTCAGGGGGTGCGCGGGGCGACCAGGCCGGATTCGTAGGCGAGGACCACGAGTTGGGCGCGGTCGCGGGTGTGGAGCTTGGCCATGGCCCGGTTGATGTGGGTTTTCGCGGTCAGCGGACTGATCACCATGCGGTCGGCGATCTGGTCGTTGGACAGGCCGTGGGCGACCAGGACCACGGCCTCGCGTTCGCGGTCGGTCAGTTCCTTCAGCCCTCTGCCGGTGCGGGTGTCGAGCGGCTGGGTGATGTACCGGTCGATCAGCTTGCGGGTGATCGACGGTGCGAGCAGCGCGTCGCCGCGCGCGGCGACGCGCACCGCGTGGAGGAAGTCTTCCGGCTGGATGTCCTTGACGAGGAATCCGGCCGCGCCGGCGCGCAGCGCGTCGAGGACGTACTCGTCCAAGCCGTAGTTGGTCAGGATGACCACGTGCACTCCGGTCAGGGCCGGGTCCGCGGCGATGCGCCGGGTGGCCTCGATGCCGTCGACGACCGGCATCTGGATGTCGATGAGCGCGACATCGGGCAGATGCTCCCTGGCCATTGCCAGGCCCTGGCTTCCGTCGGCGGCCTCGGCCACCACCTCGATGTCGTCCTCGTCCTTGAGGAGCGCGTGGAATCCGCTGCGAATGAGCGGCTGGTCGTCGACCAGCAGGACACGGATCATGACGTCCGGTCCACGGGGAGTTCGGCTTGTACGGTGAAGCCGCCCTCGCTGCGCGGCGCCGTCTGAAGGCGACCGCCGAGGGCGGTGACGCGCTCGCGCATCCCCAGCAGCCCGGTGCCGGGCACCGGCGCGGTGTCCGGGGTGGCCTTGCCGTCGTCATCGACCTGTATGACCAGCGCGTCGGGACGGTGGTCGATCCGGATCGACGCCGTCGTGGCGGCGGCGTGGCGGGCGATGTTGGTCAGCGACTCCTGAACGATCCGGTAGGCGGTCCGGTCCACCGCGGTCGGCACGTCGTGTCGTCGTCCCTCGATCGTCAGCGTCGCGTCCAGGCCGGTCGTCCGAGCCCGTTCCACCAGTTCCGGGACGTTGTCGAGCCCATGCGGCGGGCTCTTGTCGTCGTCACGCAGCGCCTCCAGGGTCGCGCGCAGTTCCCTGGCCGCCTCCCGACCGGCCTCCCGGATCGCCAGCAGCGACTCAGGAACCTGTTCGCCGCGCTTGCGGGCCAGGTGGACGGCGACTTCGGCCTGCACCTTGACGACCGAGATCTGGTGGGTGAGCGAATCGTGCAACTCCCGCGCGATGTGCAGCCGCTCCTCGTCCGCGCGGCGCCGCGCGGTCTCCTCCCGGGTGCGCTCGGCTTCCGCCGCCCGCCGCTCGGCCTGCCGCAGCGCTTCACCCGCCGCACCGGCGGCGAACAGCCACCCCAACTCCAGGACGCCGGTGCCCCGCGGATAGGCCTCGCCCATCGTCCAGCCGTGCGGGGAGATCACGGCCGCCAGCGGCAGCGCGGCCAGCACGACCACGGAAGCTGCCACCGTGACGATGCGTTGCCCCGCCCGCATGGCGGCGTAGACCGCGAACAAGAAGGCGACGGCAGGAGCTTCGAAACCGGCCGCCTGGTAACCCACCGCGCACGAACCCGTGACGGCCAGGACGAGCCCCGGCGCCCGGCGGCTCGCGGCCAGCGAAAGGCCACCGCCCGCCAGCAGCACGTAGCCGAGCAGGTCGAGATCCGTCCCGGGCCGATCCCCGGACAGCCCGACGAAGAGCAGGACCGAAGCCACCCCACCGGCGATCGCCCAGTCTCTGACACCGACCCGTCCCCTGCCCATGTGCGCACCCTAGCCAGATGTCCGCGCGGGCGACTCCTGCGCACAGGTGATCATTCGGCTACCGCGAACGCAGTACCTTCGCGGTTCCTGCGGCGTCCGCGGCAGCCGGCTACGGCATCGGCGGTCGTACGGATTGCCTGCGTACGCGGGACGACCGGCGGTGGGTCCGGCGGACATGATCAGGCGGCGTCCAGTCCCATGATGAAAGGAACACCTCATGTCCCTCCGTCGCTTGCTCACCACTGTCGCGGCCCAGCCGGCCGCCGCCGATGTCTACGCCATGAGTGCCGGCCGACTCGGGGCCGTCGTCGCCGCGCTGGTGGGGCTGGCCGGCATGGCCATCGGCGGGCTGGCTCTGGCCCGCCCCGCTGGGCGTATCGGCACCAACGGGGGACGCGGGGCCCTGGTGGCGGGGCTGTCCGCCATGGCCCTCGGCGGGCTGGTCGTGGTCACCGCCGACGGTGGTCTCGGCACCGGCAACGGGCTGGGCGGGGGCATCGTGGCCCTGTTGGTGGGGCTGATCGGAGCGCTCCTCGGCGGGCTGGCTCTGGCCCGCTCCCGCCGCACCGGCTGAACACGGCGAATACCGGCGCGATCGAGGGTGTGCCGCGGCATTTCCGGCTGAAAGGAATTAGTCATCCGTCGGCCATTTGGCTAGGTCGTCAACTGGGCGGGGTAGTCGGCCTTCCAGCCAGGCGGCGCATGTTCCTGGACGGAATTCCGGGTCGTGCGCCTCGATGATCCACGAGAGGCACTCTTCGGGGCCGCCGTTCAGGTAGGGCGGAGGCGAGACGGGCTTGAAGACCGTCGGCAGCCGCTCCTGCAACGAGAGGTGGTTCAGGACGTGGCCGAGCTCTTGGACGACATTCCAGGCCAATGGGTGCCCGGTGCTGATCTCGAACTTGACCCACCACCGTCCCTCGGCGTCCGCCCCGTGCCCGAAGGACGGTCTGATCCCCGGGACGCGTCCGAGGTAGTCGAGCAGCTTCGTGAAGGCGCGGTCGTCCATCCGGCACACCGTACAGGGCGTTCGGCCACGCCGACCTCGGACGCCTCCCCGGCTCGGCCGGTGGACGCTTCACCATTATTTGATCTCGGCTTGGGCGTGCGGCGCGGGGAGTGGGCATGAGGGGGTGGGTGTGCTCGGCCGGGCCGCGAAATGATAAATCGGACGTAAGGGATATTTTTCGGAAATCAGGCAAAAGGGGTGGCCAAGCTCGGCCAGCCCGGACGGCGCGACAGCCGCGAATTCGAGAGTTAGTGTTATTCGAAATGAGCGCGATTGTGTCGCGGTGATCGGGTGCGGGAATTGATCACGGAAAGGGGCGGTCGTGGTTGCCGGGCGAGCCGTATCCGCGGGTTCCGTGGCACTGGGATCGCCGCCGCCGGAACAGTGCGTCCTCAGAGTCGACGGGGCCACCGCGAAGACGATCGACGTGACGTACGGAACGCTTTCCGGGAATCAGCCGAAGTCCTATCGGAACGTACTGGCGGTCTGGGAGAGTTCGGTGATCCCCTGGACGGTCAAACCGCTGGTAAGAGTGCGGCTGGCGCAGAATGTCGAGTCCGGGCTGGAGACCATTTCCGGGCTTGAGGTCACGCGGTCGGCTTACACGGTCGCCTACTGCACCGGACCGGACGTCACCGATGCCTGCGCGAGCGCGGTACTGGCCGCGGGCGGGGTCGCGGAGGCCCCGACCTCGGTGAGCATCGCGGTCGATGAGATCGGTGCCCATTCCCTGTCGATCCACTACCGGACGCTGTACGGATACCTGCCCCAGACCTACCGGAACTGGGTGGGGCTCTGGCCGGGCCTGGCCAGCCCCTACAACGCGCCCGCACCGATGGCGCGGGCGGTGCCCACCGATGCCAGCGAGGGCCGTCTCAAGCTGGACGGCCTCGACCTCGCAGCCGACACCACCTACACGCTCATCTACTTCATGGACGAGAGCCAGACCACCGCCGCCGCCGTCCACACGTTCCGCACCACCACCTGAAGCGCCTCACCAGCCGATGGTGGGCCTTCGCATGGCCGGATTCCGGCCGACGACGCAAAAGGAGAACCGACATGGCGACCCAGACCCCGGCGCGCCCGCGGGCGGCCCTGGACCAGAAGCTGCTCACCACGGGATTCGAGATCCCACCGGACGGCGTGAACCCGAAGCGCATCGACTACATCTTCGACACCATGCCGGGCAACCGGCCCTCGACGTACGGCAACAAGGTCTTCATCTGGGAGACCAGCGGGCACGACGTCCCGCGCAACCAGCCGTTCAAGAACGAGAACAGCGTGACCAGCGACCGGCCCGACGGCGACGGCACCTTTCCCGAGGACGTCACCAACCTGAGCTACCTGCTCGGTTACGCGACGGGCCCGGCGGTGGAGAACGTCTGCGCCACGGTCTTCGTGCCGGCCATCGGCCAGGGGGACCCGGTCATCTACCCGCCCTCGGTCACCCTGGAGCGGATCGGCACCAACGTGGTGACCTTCTCGTACTCGATGCCGGGCGGCAGCCAGCCGATGGCCGACAACGACTGGGCGGGGCTGTGGGAGAACCAGACCTCCTCGGCGCTCTACAGCGTTCCGCCCAAGTGGTTCGTCCAGATCCCGGAGAACACCGCGAAGGGGGCGGGCGCGCTGCAGAACGTCCGGCTGCTGCGCAGCACGTCGTACATCCTCGGGTACTTCAAGGGCGGTTACAGCACGTCGAAGCCGAAGCAGTCGACGCTGGCCTGCTCGCTGACGTTCCAGACGTGACGCCCGCCCCGGCCGGCCCTTCGCGGGGCCGGCCGGGTCGCCCGCCCTTCCGGCGCCCGATCTCTAAGGCGGATCGCAGTGAGCTTCTTCCAGCAGGTCGAGGAGACCCGGCTGTACCTCGCCTCAGCCGCAACGCCCGACCCTCTCCACCGCTGGCTCGGCTACCTGCTGCCCGAGGGGGCGCGGGCGGACCCGGAGATCGGGCTGGAGCAGGCCATGCACGGCCTGGGCGGCTCGTTCGTCTTCGCGACCGCGGCGCCCGACCTCGCGCCCGCGGGGGCCGTCGACCGGTTCATCGGCGAGGTCGACGTCATCGTCCGCGGGGCGGCGTCGGACCGGGTGATCGTCTGGCTGCCCGACCCGGCGCGGATCCCCGGCTCGCCGAACGTCGTCATGGGCATCGACCGGGACGGCGGCAAGATCGCGACCGCGGTCGAGATCCCGCTCGTCCGGGATCTGCGGCTCAGGATCCTCGGCGGCACCGGGCTCGTCCTCGACGGGGAGGTGCTGCGGGTGCGCGGCACCGGGGCGATCGGCTTCTCCGGTCCCGCCGCCCCGGACGCCACCCAGATCTCCGAGGCCGACCTGGCCTTCTCCGGTCCCGGCCGCGGATGCCTGGACTTCACCACCTACATCGAGCGGCGGTCGCTGTACGAGAGATGGCGCTGGGGCTTCCAGTTCGCCGTCCCCCCGGACGACGCGCTGTGGCTGCCGCTGGCCGCCGGGCACCTGCCGTCCGGGGCGGACAGGCTCGGCTTCGCGGTCGCGATCGACCCCGCCGACCCGGTGAACGCGATCCTGCCGGGACGTACGGTCGTGGTCTTCACCGGACAGAACCATGACGGTGCCCGGACGGTCCTGGAGTCGCACTACCGCACCGACACGGGCGCCCGCATCCGCCTGGTGCCGGCGCCCGGCCCGGACGCCGGACATCTGGTGTTCAATCCGGGCACGGCCGAGCCGCTCCAGGCGTTCCAGGCGGCACCTTCGGGCGCGTTCACGCTGGAGGCGCCAGGGGCCGAGGGCACCGTCCAGCAGCTGCTGTGCGGTCTCCAAGGCACCGAGTACATCGCCTTCACTCCGGGGGACCGGCTCGTCTTCACGCCGCGCCTCCCCGCGTACGTGGCCGGCTACCCCTTTCCCGAAGCGTCGCCGGTCGGGCCGCCGTCCGACCCGGAAGCGCCGCTGCTCGTCGACACCTATCGCACCTCGTGGGCGAGCCTGGTGCGGGCCGACGGGGAGGACGCGACGCCGTACGTCGCCCAACCGCGCGGCGCTTCCCTGTACGGGAGGGACGCGAGCACCTACCCCGCGAACCACACCCTCTTCGGAAACGTGGCCCCCGGGGTGGCGCTGCACCGGGGCGCGGTGTTCCCGCTGGCCCCGTACGCGGGAGTGCAGGTGGATCCGGAGCACGGCGGCTGGAGCCGGGAACGGATCGAGGACGTCGAGCGGACGGCGCTCGCGTCCACCCGGCGGACGCGGATCGGCGGGCGCGCGCACCCGTTCAACGCCGAATCGCAAGCCGGACCCGAGAACGCGACCACGCCGGCCGGGCTGCTCGTCACCGTCCAACCCGACGGCCGCTGGAGCAGGATCCTGCTCGGCCAGAACGACGACCCGAAGCCGCGCCGGATGTGCTTCCTCGCGCCCGTCCCGGAACTGCAGCAGGCGTTCCAGTCCAGTGACCTGTTCCTCGTCGCCGCCAACGCCACCCGCCTCGGCCGGTTCACGGGCGCGGGCGACGGCGCGGGCGAGGCGGTGTTCCAGAACACCATGAACATCGGCGAATGGGACTTCGCCGCCGACGTCGGCCGCAACCGCTACGACGACTACGCCAACGTCCTCATCGTGAAGGGCAGGGAAGGCCCGCTCTACGACCCCGGGCGCCCGGCGAGCGAGAGCCTGGTCTGCAACCCGGAGCGGTGGACGCAACGGGAGGAGTTCGCCGCGCCGAGCGACCTGGTCCCCGGGCTCGGCCCGGGGCCGGACGAGCGGCCCGGTCCGCCGGACCCCGCCGAGCTCGTGGTCCTGTCGAGCTGGCTGCGGCGCTACTTCGAGGCCGCGGCCGGGCGCCCCGAGCCGTATCTCGCGCGCTTCAACGCGCTGGCCCGCGATCGTGCCTGGACGGGCATCCTGGTGCTGCGCATGCGGATCGACGCGCTCCCGGTCGATCTCGCCGGGGTCGTCGCCGGGGTCACCGACCCGAGCCGGTTCCACGCCCACCACTTCGGGATCGAGATCAGCCAGGTCCGCAACGATCCCGGCGCCCCGGCGATCGACCTCGCCGGGGACAGTTCGATGTTCGGGCTCGTCGACTACGCCGATCCGGCGTTCACGCCGCCCGGTCCGGGCGAGCGGGCCCGGCCGGTGCCGCCCCGCCAGGGCGTGGACCACGACTTCCGGTTGCTGAGCCTGCGCGCGGTCTTCGAGAACACCGCCGTCCAGGAGTTCGAGTCGTGGGCCCAGCTCACCGTGAACCGGCTGTTCGGCATGCGGGTCGCCGGGATGGGGGAGGGCGGCAACCCGTTCAACACCCTCGTGCTCCGCGGGCACTACCAGCACGACGGCTCCCGGCCGGTGCACAGCCTCACCGGGACGGAACCGGCGACGTTCCGGTTCGGCGCCGGCGTCCCGGTTCGGAAGGTGGAGATCACCGGGGTGCGGATGTCCACCCGCGACCCGGGCGACCCGCAGACCGGCCGGGACGTCGCGTCGTGGTTCGACCTGTCCGGATTCCTCGACCTCAAGGTGCTGCGGCGGAACGACGGCACCCCGTTCGACGTGCTGTCGTTCGGCGGCGACGCGGACGCGGACCTGCCGCGCCGGGGGCTCGCGTTCTCCGGGCTGGGCGTCCGCATGGCGTTCCCGCCGCTGGACCCGGCCCGGCGCACGTTCACCTTCGAGCCCGGGGAGGTGCGCTTCGACCTCGCGACGAGCACCCCGCGCAAGGACAGCCTCTTCCAGGACTTCGCGCTCGACCTGCGCGGCCTCGCCACGGGGGACGCGGACGCGCCGCCGGAGAGCGCCGGCTACCTGCCCGTCGTCACGGGCGCTCCGCTCAGCGGGGTGGCGGACGGCCCGTGGTACGGGCTGGCGTACGAGCTGGACCTCGGCACCCCCGGCGAGCTCGCCGGCGACGCGGGCCTGGTCGCGCGCCTGCTCACCGCCTGGTCCACCGCCGACGACGACACCGGGGACGAGGGGGCGCAGCGCGTCCTCGTCGGGCTCGGCCTGCCCGGGACGAAGGGCGGCGCGACGCTGTTCAGCCTGGAGAACGTCCTGCGGCTGTCGGTCGGGCAGATCCGGCTGGACCGCGCCGCGGCAGGCGGGACGCCGCCGCGCGAGGGATTCCTGCTCACCCTGAACGACATCGCGCTGCGCTTCCTCGGCCTGGCCGGCATCCCGCCCAGCGGCTCCACCTCGTTCTTCCTCTTCGGCGACCAGGACACCGCGGGGCCCGGCGGCCTCGGCTGGTACGCCCTCTACCGCCGCGAGAAGGCCGGAACCGGGCCGGAACGGCGGCGGCCACATCTCCTCCTGGAAAGAGAGCGGGGCTGAAATGGAACTGGCGATCGAGCAGGTGATCGACGTTGCCTCGGCGCAGCTCGACTCCTCCATCAAGCAGCTCCATGAAGTCGTGTCCCGCTTCCTCAAGGACACGACACCGCGTTTCTACGCGGCGCACGGGGCGGCGTTCGGGCACCAGGCGTCCACCGTCCAGGTCCTCAAACGCTTCGTCGCGCTCGGCGCCGTCCAGTACGCGGAACTCGTCTACGACTCGGACGAGGTCCTGGAGAAGCTGCGGATCATCCTGCCGCAGATCAAGCCCGGTACCGATCCGCCTCCGATCGAGGTGACGAGCGAAGGCAGGACCGCTGAGGTCACCTTGGTGAAACTGCCGCGGGAAGGGCTTCCCACGCCGACCAGGTTCGCGATCAGCGGTGGCTGGGATTACAACAGCCAGAGCGAGGTCCGGGAGGCGGCCGGGCGGTTGAAGGTCGAGCTCCTGATGGCCGTCCAGCCGTACGGGTGGGAGAACGAGCGACTTCGCTACGAAAGCTTCGCCTACTTCACCGGGCAGGACCGGTTCGTGGTCATCGGCGACGAGCTGAGCAAGCAGGGCCTGGAGTTCAGGTCGATGCTCTACAGCCGGCCCACCCCGCGCATCTCCGAGGCGGAGTGGGAACTCCTGGCCAAGCTTCCGGGCAAGGAGGAGATCGTCGCGGCGGCCAAGGCGGTCATCGACGGGGTGCGCGACAACCGGCTGTTCTGCCCCGTCTACGGCATCAGCGACCAGGGCGCCATGACCCCGGCGAGCAGCCCGCCCCCGGCCTCGATCACCTTCAACCTGGCCGGGACGATCCGCGTCCTCCAGGAGCGCTCCGAACGCTTCCGCAAGGGCGCGGTGATCCTCGTCCTGACCGCGTTCAAGCCCGGCACCTGGCAGATCCTCGCCAGCAGGTTCAAGGGCGATCCCATTCCCGGGGCCGCTCTGACGGTCGCCCCCTTCGTCGACAAGTACCTCTGCCCCGGAGGCCGGCCGAAGGTCGCCGTCAAGCATCTCCTGCGCGACCCCACCGAGATCTCCAGGGCGATCCGGGACCTCCGGAACGACGAGATCCTGATCCTCAACCTGCAAGGCCTGCCGCAGGACGTGTTCGACCTCATGTACGCGGAGGCCACGCTGCCCTCGCTGCTCGAAGGGGCGGGCACGGCAGGTCTGGCGATCCCGCTGGGAAACCCGTACTTCCGATTCGCCAACGTTCCGTACCCGGTGCTGCCGCTCGGCGCGGAACCGACGGCCGAGTCGCTGGCCGCGGCCCAGGCCACGAACGATGTGCGCACGCTCCCGTCCGTATGGGGAACGGACGGGAACGCCATCCCGCCGCTACGCCTCGCCGACTACGTGACCGACGCCTATTCCCCGGAGAACGCGCTCTACCGGTATTTCCACCAGTTCGGCCCGTTCCTGCGGGAGAACCCGCAGCAGGAGAAGCTGACCGCGGCATTGCAGTGGGTGTTCTCGAGCGAGTCCTTCAAGCAGATCGGCCGATCCAGTACGGTCCAGGATCCGGTGCTCGACAAGGTCTACCAGGATCTGCGGGCCAACCTCCGGCCGGACGGAACGCTGGACCTCGCCCCCGGCGCGTTCTCGACCGGCCCGCTCGCCGACCTCTTCCGGAACATGTCGGACGGGCACCGGCTCGTCCTGTCGGCCGCCGAGATCAAGCCACCGGAGAACGGACGGCTCGAAGCGCGCGGCCAGGCCCGGAGCCTTCTCCGCCTGGTCACCGCCGAGCTGACGATCGTCTTCACCAACGGCGGCACGGGCCTGACCGGCACCGTCCGGATCTCGCCCGGCGCGGCCGGGAACTGGAACCTCACCGGCGCGCCCTGGTTCCCGATCAAGGACTCGTACCTCCAGGTCGTCCAGCCCGCCGACCCCGCCGCCGTCACCACCGGCCTGGTCGGGGGGTCGATCCCGCTGCCCGGCGCGGTCACCGACGGCCCGCCCGCGATGAACATCACGCTGTCGGTCCCCCCGGCGGCGGGCCGGTGGGTGTTCAACGCCTCGTTCACCGATCCCTACCCCACCCTGTCGCGGCTGTTCGCGCTGCTCGGCGGCGTCAACCTCGCGGGCGCGCTGCCCGCGCCGCTCAACGTGGCCGCCGACCTGGGCGTGCGCCGGTTCGAGATCCGCTACGGCGTGGCGTCGCACGCCGTCGAGGCGTTCTCGGTGCGGTTCGCCACGACCGAGCCCTGGCCGCTGTTCGGCCCCGTCGTGCTGAACCAACTGGAGATCCAGGCCAACGTCGCCGACCCGGGCAAACCGGCCACCCGCAGCACCCGGTTCGAGATCGTCGGGACGTTCGCGCTGGGGCCGGGCGCGGTGCGGGTGTCGGCCGCGCTGCCCGACCAGAACTTCCAGGGCACGCTCGTCCCGCCCAAGGACCCGAAGGAACGCGTCCGGATCGCCGACGTGCTGGCGCTGTTCCTGCCCGGCGGGCAGTCCGCGCCGGTCGACGGCGCGGTGACCCTCTTCGACTTCCAGTACAACCGTCCCGCCGGATCCTGGAGCGTGGACTGCGGGATCGAGGCGGACTGGCCCGTCCCGCCCGCGCCCGCCGCCCCGTGGTTCACGATCAAGAACCTGCGCTTCGGCGTGCGCGGCGACGCGTCCGGCACCGACGGGCGGTTCGGCGGGACGGTCCTGGTCCTGCCGGAGAGCGCGAAGATCGAACTGGCCGTCGAGGCGTCCTACCGGAAGGCCGCCGGCTGGCGCTTCGAGGGCCGCCAGACCGGCGGCGCGGTCCCCCTGGACGAACTGCTCGCGGCCTACACCGGATGGACGACCGGCAGCCGGTACGGGATCAGCGACCTGGAGCTGGTCATCGACACCGGGGACGGCTCCTGGACCTTCGGCGGCCGCACCGCCGAGCCGTGGACGGTGCCGTTCATCCCGGGCCTGTCGGTCGCGGCGAAGCTGCGGCTGGGGTACCGCGCCGGAAAGCCCGGCCCGCCGCCCGTGACCGCCGGTCACTTCGCGCGCCTGGAGACCGACTGGACGTGGCAGGGCGTCCGGCTGCGCGTGTGGTCGGACTACGACCCGGACGTCAGCTCGTTCGGCATCACCTGGAACGGGCTGGAGGGCAAGGTCACCGGCCCGTCCGCCGAAGGCGACTACACGGCCGCGCTGGGGCTCGCCGCCGGCGCCACGCTCGGCTCGGTCATCGAGGCCATGGTCTCCTGGGTGACCGGGGCGAAGTACGCGCTCCCGGCACCGTGGTCCGCGCTCAACTCGGTCAAACCCGGCGACCTCGCCCTCACCTACCGGTTCAACCCGAAGAACCCCGCCCGCGACCAGGTCGGGTTCAAGGTCGGCATCGGGCCGATCGACCTCGGCTTCGCGCGTATCGACGGCATCGACGTCGCGTACCGGAGCACCGAGCCCGGCAAGGGCGTCATGGTGACACTGCGCGGGTTCTTCCCGTGGAACATCGGCGCCGATGCCCTGGGCGACACCGGGGCCCTCGGCCCCTGGGACGCCAGCGACCCCGGCGCCGCCCCTGCCCCGCCCGGCCAGGGCGGCAAGTACATCGACCTGCGCCTTCTCGCCCTGGGCCAGCACATCGACGTGCCCGGCCTGGCCCAGGACGACACCGTGACAAAGGCGATCAAACGGCTGGCCGAACTCCCCGAACCCGCATCGGGCGAGATCCCGGACGTCCGCCTGGACCGAGCCGTCTCCTGGACGGCCGCCCTGGACCTGGGCATCCTCCGCGCAGACGAGGAGAAGCCCGGAGATGACGAGTTTGAGGCCACGGCGGGCGGCGGTGGGCGTTTCGTCGTGGCTGGGGAGGAGGGTAAGCCGGCGGCTTATCTGCTCAACGGGCAGGTCGTCTTCTGCGATCCGCGCTTGTACGGGCTGCGGCTGGCCCTGGACGGCCCGGCGGCGAAGGTCTTCAAGGGGCTGGCGCTGGAGGTGATGTACCGGCAGATCAGCGACGCGGTCGGGGTGTACCAGGCGGAGATCACGCTGCCCGACCAGATGCGCCATCTGAGTGTCGGGGCGTACTCGATCACGCTGCCGGTGTTCGCCGTGGCGGTGTACACCAACGGCGACTTCCTCGTCGATGTCGGGTTCCCCAGGAACATGGACTTCTCGCGCTCGTTCAGGCTGGAGGCCCTGATCTACCCGGGGATCCCCCTGGTCGGCTCTGGCGGCCTCTATCTGGGCAAGCTGTCCAGTGCCACGACCGATCTGGTGCCCAAGGCGGCGAACGGCACCTTCAATCCCGTGATCGTCTTCGGGCTCGGGCTGCGGGTGGGCTTCGGCAAGTCGCTGGAGTACGGGGTGCTGCGGGCCGGGTTCGAGCTCACGGTCACCGGCGTCCTGGAGGGCGTCATCGCGAAGTGGAACCCCTACCGGCCGGGATCCGGCGCCCTGGAGCAGGCCGACCAGGTGCAGGGGAGCTACTACTTCCTGGTCCGCGGGACGGTGGGGCTGCTCGGGCGGCTGTACGGATCGGTCGACTTCGCCATCGTCAAGGCCGATGTGGACGTGCGGATCAGCGTGCTGGCCGAGATCGTCTACGAGTCGTTCGCGTCGCTGTCCCTCAGCCTGGTGATGTCGGTCGACGTGTCGGCGAGCGTGCGGATCGACGTGGGGCTGTTCACCATCAAGATCAGCTTCACGTTCTCGATGCGGCTCAAGGAGACCTTCAGCATCGACAACCTCGGCGTCCCGCCGTGGAAGGGCGTGCGGGCCCGGCCGCTGGGCGCTTCCGCCGGAGTCCTCGGCGGGCCCGCCGACCGGCGCCTGAGGATGCGCCGCGAGCCGGCGGCCCGCGTCATGCGCCCGCCGAACTGGGACAACCTGCTGCCCGCCGCCACCCCCGCCGAGCTGACCGGCTACGCCGTCCCGGGGCTCACCCTGGCGCGGGACGAGTGGGCGACCCGGCCGGACGCGGACCAGGCGCCCTGCTGGGTGGCGATGCTGCTCATCGATTCGGTGCCGGCCGTGCACGAGGCGATGCTCGCCGACGCCGCCGCCGATGGCGACACCTCGTTCGAGACGCTGTGCAAGGGCGTCCTGCGGTGGGCCGTCGCGGCGATCCAGGACGGTCCGCGCACCGCCGAGCAGATCGATGACCTGGTGATCGACGAGCTGGATCTGACGTACCTGCTCGACGAGGTCCTGGTCAGCGGCCGGGCCGTACCGGCACCGGTACCGGCCGAGGCGGTCGAGCGGTTCCTGGCGGGGCACTTCAGGCTCACCGTGGGGAAGGCGGGGACGAACGAGGCACCGGACGCGACGTACCTGCCCGTTCCGCCCGCGCTCGTCCTCGACATCCCGGAGTACGGGGACGGGCGCTCCGCGTCCCGGTACGCGTTCGGTTCCTACAACGAGATCGACGGGGAGGCGCTCGCCCGGCTCCGCGACTATTTCGCCGAGCTGGCCGTGCAGGTCTCCGGCGAAACGGCGAGCGTGCCCGACACGTCCCTGTCGATGGCCGGGTGGGTCTTCGGCGACTACTTCCTGCTGCTGGCCCGGCAGATGGTCCAAGCCGTCCGCGACGGGCTGCGCCTGTTCAAGTATCCGATCGGGCCGGACGACACGCCCCGCGGCATCGTGCGCTGGATCAACGAGAACGGCGACGGCCCCGCGTACACCGTGGTCGGCCTGTTCGCCGCCAACGGGTCCCACCCGGTCCAGCCGGACCGGACGCTGACGGTGGGCGTGACGTGCCGCACCGGCGAGGACGACGGCTTCGCCTCGCTCGCCCGCCGCTACGAGGACGCGGTCACCGCGAGCGACATCGCGGGCGCGAACGCGGCCGATCCCGGCGTGCTGCGCGCGGGCGCGCGGATCGCCGTTCCCGGCAAGCCGCCCTACACCGTCCGGGACGGCGACACCCTGGTCGGCGTCGCCAGGTCGGTGGGCGTCCGCTACACCGAGCTGATCACGGGTGCCGGGGTGCTGGACCAGCCCGGTCTGCTGCGCCCGGACGCCACCCCGCTCATCCCGCTGGTGACCTGCCCCGCCGGCGCCGGGGCGACGTTCGCCGCGCTGGCCGGGCGGGACGTCTACGCGGGCGGTTTCACCGCCGCCACGCTCGCCGAGTGCAACGCGGGCCGGGCGGTGCTGCGTCCGGGCGCGGAGGTGCCGTTCCCCGGCCACGCGTCGTACCAGGTCCGGCCAGGGGACGTACTGGGCGATGTCGCGGCGAGCCTGGGCGTGTCGCTCGACGAGCTGCTGGCCGAGGGCGGCGTCCTCGTCCAGGAGGACCTGATCGCTCCGATGGCGACCCTCGCCCTGCCGGTGTTCGGGCACGTCACCGCGTCCAGAAGCCTGGGCTCGGTGGCGGCCCTGTTCGGGACGACCGCGGCGGTGCTCGGCGAGCAGGCCGCCAACGGCGAGGTCCGGGGCCTGTTCGCCACCCGGACGGCGGGCGGCGACCCCGCCCCGTACCTGGACGTGCCGCATCTCATCAGGTTCCGGGTCGGCGAGCTGATCGCCGAGGCGCAGCGGACGTTCGCGATCAGGCAGCTCTCGGCCCTCGCGTCGCGCTACTCCCTGCACGGCCTTCGCCTGCCGACCGGCGGGATCACCCCGAAGGCGTGCGGGATGTGGGTCCGGGACGAGGGCGGGCGGCTCAGCCTGCCGCCGCACGCGGGCCTGCACGCCCTCACCGGCCAGCAGATCGCGCTGCCCGTCCTGTCCGCGGAGCCGTTCCGCGTCGTCCTCGACCGGGCCGCGGGACCCGGCTGGCTGCGGTTCACCGACGGCGCGGGCCGGGAGACCGACCGCCTGGAGATCACGCTCGCGCCCGGTTCGGTGGACGCCCGGCGGGTCGCCGAACTGCGCGATCGGTACGGGCGGGGCGAACGGCTGGACGTCGGGCTCGCGTCGCTCGGTCCCGGTCCGATGTCGGTGAGCACGCCCGCCACCTACCCGTTCACCGGGACCGTCCCGTGGCGGAGCCCGGTGCCGGTGCCGCTGCCCTACAGACCGGAACCCGGAGTGGAGCGCCAGCGGAGCGGAGGGGTTCGGTCTGTAGGTTCTGGCCGGGGGGTGTGGGGGGTCGTCCCCCCACAGGAGCACGGCTCTTCGTCGGCGGGGGAGCTTCGGCTTTACCGGCTGCCCGCCGACCTGACCGCTCTGCCCGACCGGTCCGTCCGGGCCTGCGATCCGCGCATGCGGGTGCGGGTCGGCCGCTACGACGAGGCGACCGGCGCCACCGGCACCGCCGACGTCGGGATCTACGGCTGGGCCACCGCCGTGAACCTCAAGGTGAAGCGGGTGCCGCCGGTCGACGGGAGCCCGTCCACCCGGTCCACGTACGAGATCGCGGGAGTGAACGACAAGGACGCCGTCCTGCTCGAACGGCTCCTGGAACGCTGGGGCACCGGTAGCGACGGGCCCGAGATCGACCGGCTCGTCCTCGCGTTCCCCGGATCGGGCGACGGCGCGGGCCTGGACAACGACACCCTGCCGCAGGTCACGATGGGCATCGCCCAGGTCGACCTGAGCACCCGTACGCGCCCGCCCGGCACCCCTCGGGCGGCCATGGCGGGCACCGGGCCGCGCCTGCTCAACACTCCCGAGGAGTTCATCCGGCTCCTCTGGGAGGCGGGCATCACGCGCGGCGGCGGCTTCTTCCTCTACTACGACGCCGCCGCCGAGGGGCGGGGGCTGCCGGAACGGCTCTTCGCCGACGGCGACGAGGCCACCCTCACCCTCATCGTGCTCTACGCCGCGCCCGCCGAGCCGATGCAACGCGACCGTGTCGGCGCGTTCATGAACCGCCTCGCCACCGCCGCGGACCTGCCCGCCGACGCGACCGTCTTCGCCGAGGCCGATCCGCCCGACCCGGCCGTGCGGGTGGCGGCGGCACCGGACGTCCGGCTCGGCGAGCTGGCCAGGGCGTACTACGGCGACGTCGCGGACCTGCTGGCCGCCAACACCGCGCTCGCGCTGGCCGCCGGCGCCCGGATCGTGGTGGACGAGGGCGTCTGCCAGGCGCCGCCGGGCGGCATCGCGCTGGCCGACCTCGCCCGCGAGTTCGGCACGACCGTCGAGGCGCTGCGCGAGGCCAACCCGCGCTGGGACGGCGGGCTGCCCGACCCGCTGCCGTTCCCGGCCGCGCTCCGGCTGCCCCGGCTGGTGCTGACCCCGGGCACCAGCCCGTCCAGCCGCACGTTCGGCGAGATCATCGCCGCGTACGGGCAGGACGCGGCGTCCCTCGCCGCCGCCAACCAGGACGTTCCCGGCCCGTTCGCGACCGGGCAGCAGATCACCGTGCCGGGCGGGCCCCGGGTGCGGACCGCGACCGTGCAGCCCGGAGTCGCCGCCGTCGCCGCGACCCGCGAGCGGCCGCACGAGGTCCCGGTCGAGCCGGGCGCCGATTTCGCGCGGCTGTTCCTGCTCAACGCCTTCACTCTGCTCGGCTACCAGGTCGCGGGCAACGCCGCGTTCACCGAGAGCGTCCTGGGCCTGCCCGCCGGGCCGGTGACCGAGACGGCCGACGCGGAGAACCACGACAAGATCCGGGCACCGCGCGCAGTGGCGCCAGGGGAAGGCGTGTGGGACTACGAGCGGGCCGTTCCGTACACCCGCTTCACCCGTCCTGAGGGCGTCGCGTCACCGTACGAGGGCATCGGCGAGATCCTCCAGGTGTCCTTCGGCTGGCGTGACATCTACGGGAACACGCTGTCCACCGTCCTGTCCGATCCGCGGAAGGGCGACCGGGGTCCCTACGACCAGCCTCCCCTTCTGACCGGGTACACCGACGCGCTGGTGGGTCTCGGCCAGTGGCCCTCGGTGTCGTCGAGCTGGCAGGTCCGCGCCGCCGACACCGGCGCACCGCTCCTGGAACTGCTGCTGGGCTTCGACGACAGCCGCTACCAGGGACTCCTCGCCGCCGCCGCGCGGGACGCCGGCACCGTCGAGCTGACGTTCACGGCCCCGCTCGCCCCGGACGGGATCGCCGACCTGGACCACTACACCTTCGACGAGAACGTCACGGTCCGGTCCGCGGTGCTCGGCGCCGACGGCCGCACCGTCCGGCTCACCGTCTCCGCGCTCGCCGACGGCCGGCGGTACGAGGTGTCCGTGCGCGGGCTCCGCTACGCGGACCGTCCGGGCACCGTCGAAGGCCGCGCCGGGTTCGCCTACCCGGCCGACGGCGCGGCCCGCACCTCCTCGGTCGCCGCGAACGCCCGCACCGACGCGAGCGTCTACGCCAGGCTGCGCGACCAGCTCGACGACCCGCACGGCATCGCGTACACGATCGAGACCACGCTGCTGGGCCGCTCCCAGGACGACCCGGCCGCGACCGGCGACGCCGAGCTGACCCCGGAGCAGGCCCGCGCGCTGCGCGCATGGCTGTGCGACGCGGGCGGCTCCATCCTCGCCTTCCTCGACGACCGCGCCGCCTTCGGGACCGCGGTGCCCTCGCCGCCGCCCGCGCACCCGATCGGGATCGTGCTCGCGCGCGACGCGGTCAACCCGGCCCTGATCTTCCCGCTCCGGGTCGCGTTCCGGCTGGCCCGCACCGGCGGCACCGTCCTCGGCGAGCTCGCCACCGTGCCGGGCGTGCGCGCGGCGACCACGCCGGTCGCGCCCTACCAGCACCCGCTCCCGCCGGAGGCCGGGACGCCCGGGGAGACGCTGGCGCTCCTGGAGTTCGCGCAGCGGCTGCAGACCGCGCTGTCCGGCGATGAGCAACTGGTCAAGGTCGCGGTGGGCGTCGACCGCTTCGCGCGCGAAGCCGCGTCCGGCACGGGCGAGGAGACGACCGTGTGGGCGGTACGGACCGGCCGCGCCCCCGGCACCCCGATCTCCTACACCCTCACCGGGGACGGCCCGGCGATCTTCGCGCCGCGGCCGGTGTCCACGCACCTGCAGAGCCGCCGCGGAGTGCCGATCCGCGACTACCGCACCGGCACCGGACTCGCCCCGCGGCCGTCCCGGCACGAGGACTTCGCCGAGGTCAACCTGGACGGCTGGTGCCGGACGCTGTTCGGCGCAGTGGACACCCTCCTCACTCCCCGCTTCACCGCCGCCGCGCAGGTCGTCGGCGCGCTGACCGGGGAGGACCTGCTCGCCCGCGCGCTCCGGGTCAAGGAGCGGCTGGCCGCGGCCGCCTGCCGGTGGATGATCCCGGTGTTCGACGGCGAGCACGCCGACCCCGCGCACGCCCGCGAGCTGTTCCGCCAGCAGATGCTCACCCGCCTGCTCGACGCCTACTCGGTCCGCGCGGCCGCGCAGTTCGCCGCGGACGTGCACGCCGACGTGCGCGACCCCGGCGCCGAGTCGCCGCCGGAGCTGTTCGGGGAGCCGATCCAGCGCGGGCAGGACACCGACGGGGGCGACATCACGCCGGTGTCGCTGACCTCGCCCCGGCTCCCGCTCCGCACCGGCACCGGGGTGCCGCTCGCCTTCCTGGTGACCGCGCCCGACACGGTGCGCGCGGACGGCGCCGTGGTCGCGCGGGCCGACCTGGACGTCCGCTACGAGGCCGGCGCGATCGAGCACCAGATCGGCCCGGTCCCCGGCATCGACCACCGGGCGTCGAGCTGGCTCACGTTCATCGACCGCGAGGGCCCGGCGCCGCTGTCGGCCGACCTGGGCGCGTTCTCGGTGCCGCTGGTGCTGCGCGCCTACCCCGCGAGCCCGACGATGCGCGGGCAGGCGGCGCACTACCCCGCCGACCAGGACGGGCAGCTGGACCGCGCGGTCCGCTGGGAGTACCGGTTCGGCTACTCGCTGCCGTACCACTACCCGCAGGACCGGGTGATCGCCGGAGTCGCGTTCAACGTCGGCGGCGACCGGGCCGGCGCCCTCACCGCCGACGACCCCTTCGGCGCGCTGGCCGAGTTCGCGGCCGTCCACCCCGCCGTCGCCCGGGACCTGGACGCCTACCTGGCGCCGATCGACGCGCGCACCGGGCCCGGCGAGGAGGTGACCAACGCGGCGGCGGCGCTGCACGCGTTCCTCACCCTGGCCGAGACGGTCGCCGACTCCGGCCTCGTCGTGGAGGCCGCCCACCTGTCCGCCGCGGGCGGCACCGTCTACGAGTTCACGATCGACGAGGGCTCGGTCGACGTCGGAGCCACACCGCACGCCCTGCTCGTGACCGTCACCGGCGCCCCGCCCACGGGTGTCGGCGTGCCCGTCGTGCTGATCGACGACGAACGGTACGAACCCGAGCCGCACACCACCGGCGAGGACGGCCGTTTCGGGTACGTCTACCGTGCCCGCGGCGGCCCTGAAGGGCGGTACCTGACAGCCGCGAGCGGCCAGGCCATACCCGACCGCACCGTCGTCATCCCGGGCCTGCACCTGCTGGAACAGCAGGACGCGCTCGCCTCCGTGGCCGTCGAACGCAACCGGGAGCTCGTACCGGGACGCCCATCGGCCGACCCGTTCGTGTACCGTACCCCGGCGATCCGCGGTGCCGCGCCGCTGCAACCGTCGACCGACATCGGCACCGTCCTCCAGGTCCCGTTGATCGGCGTTCCGGCCCCGTCCCAGCCCGCCTACCGCACGCTCGCGGGACACCTGGAGGCGGTGTTCGCCGCACTGCTCCTCAACACCGCGGAGCCGGACCTGACCGTCCAGGTGGAGGTGACGTACTCCTACGAGGCCAACCCCGGCCTGACACCGGTGACGCTGCCCCTGCTGATGCAGGCGCCGCTCACCGCCCAGCGCCCGGACGGCGCCCTGACCAGGATGCTCGCCGGATGGGCCAAGGCGATCCACGACTGGTTCCAGGCGCGCACACCCGTCTGCGGCGGAACGCTCGGCTTCGACCTGACGCTCATGACGAACCTGACCGCGCGTCCGATGCCCTTGCTGCGCCTGCGCAACCTGCACCTGCCCATCAAGTACGTCATCGACCCCGCACCGGCCTGCCGCCAGGCCACCGACACATGAGATAAATGAGGTGAAATGCGGGCCCGGCGCCTTCCGGTGAGCAGAAGGCGTGTTCTGGCCGATTCACTTCCTGTCGCTCAGCGGAAGCGCGCCTTCCAGCGGCTTCGGACGGGATTACGGTGCGGGCGCATGCGTTTTCCGGCATTGCGCCCGCCCCCGGAGGTCATTCGATGCGACCATTCCACCGTCCGTCCGGCATCGCGCCGCCGCCCAGAACCCGCTCCCGTGCCGTGACCCTGCTGAGCGCGCTGGTCCTCGGCACCGCCTTCGTGCTGGTGGCCGTCCCCGCCGCGCCGGCGACCGCCGCGGAGCTGCTGTCCCAGGGCAAGCCCGCCTCCGCCTCGTCCACCGAGAACGCCTCCACCACGGCGTCGGCGGCCGTGGACGGCAACACCGCGACCCGCTGGTCGAGCTCCTTCGGCGACCCGCAGTGGCTGCGCGTCGACCTCGGCGCCACGGCCGACATCAGCCAGGTCGTCCTGCGCTGGGAGGCCGCGTACGCCCGCGCGTTCCAGATCCAGACCTCGGCCAACGGCACGACCTGGACCACCATCTACTCGACCACGACCGGCACCGGCGGCGTGCAGACCCTCAACGTCACCGGAAGCGGCCGGTACGTCCGCGTCCACGGCACCGCCCGCGCGACCACCTACGGCTACTCGCTTTGGGAGTTCCAGGTCTACGGCACCGGCGGCGGCACTCCGCCGGGCAGCACGATCCCGGCCCCGACCATCGCTTCCCTCGAAGCCGCCAACGGGCCGCTGGCCACCGCCAACTACACCGTTCCCAGCCCGAGCGGGTACGGGTCCGGCACGATCACCTATCCGACGGCCGCCGGCTCGTACCCGGGCGTCGTGCTGATGCCGGGTTACCAGGGCACGCAGCAGAACCTGCAATGGCTCGCACCCCGCCTGGCCTCCTGGGGCTTCGTCGTCATCAACGTCGGCACCCGCACGCCCACCGACGACCCCGAATCGCGCGGCGACCAGATCACCGCCGCGGGCACCCAATTGCTGGCGCTCAGCAACGCCACCGGCAACCCGATCTCCGGAAAGGCCAACGGCACGCTCGGCGCGGCCGGCCACTCGATGGGCGGCGGCGGCACGATGGTGGCCCTCCGCGACGACGCCCGTTTCAAGGCGGGCGTGCCGACCGCCCCCTACTATCCGAACGGGAATTTCTCCAGTGTCACCGAGCCCACCTTTTTCCTGACCTGTGAAAGCGACCCTGTGGCCAACGGTGACACCTACGCGGTCCCTTGGTACAACTCCATGTCCCAGGCCGAGAAGCTCTACATCGAGGTTCCCGGCGACCATCTCTGCCCGATGACCGGGTCCGGTAACAAGGCCAAGCAGGGCAAGTGGATCGTGTCGTTCTTCAGCCGCTGGCTGCGCTCCGACACCCGCTTCAGCCCGTTCCTGTGCGGAACCGAGCGCGAGGCCGACAAGAACAACACGTCTCTGGTCACGCGCTGGATGGACACCTGCGCCTTCTGACCGGGCCTGTCCGCGCCGGGCGGCACGCGGATTCAACCGCCTTCCGCCCGGCGCGACAACGCGCGCGAGATCGTCCGGCCGGTGACCACGACCGCGGGGCCGAGCGTGCTCGGCCTGGGACCGTGCGGCCCCACGACGATCGACACCGCGGCGATGACCTCTCCCGTCGCGTCCCGTACAGGCGCGCCGACCGACACGATCTGGTCGCTCATGGCGAACCCCGTCCGGCGGACCTCGGCGAGCGCCCGGCGCAGGCCGGCGCCCGGCTGATGACCGGCCAGATACCGTTCCTGGACGGCCACCGCCGCGAAAGCCAGGAGCACCAGCCCGTCACCGGTCGCATGCGCCGGGCTCCGTCCGCCGGTCGGCTCGCGTGCGGACCCGGCACCCCGGGCGCGGATCCGCTCCACGAGCACCGCGTCCATGCCGTCCAGCACCGCCAGCCGGACCTGCTGCCGCCCAGTGGTCTCCGACAGGTCCTCCAGAAACGGAATCGCCACCTCCCTCAACTCCAGCCCCCGGGGAGCCAGCGCCGCGACGGCCCACAGGTGCAACCCGATCTGGTAGCGGCCGTTGTGGCTGCGTTCGAGCGCGCCCCAGGACACCAGCTCGCCGACCAGCCGATGGGTGGTGGTCAGCGGCATTCCGGTCCGCCGGCTGATGTCCGAAAGGGTCAGCCACCCGCGCTCCCCGGCGAACACGTCCAGCACGCTGAGGACGCGCCTGGTGACCGAACGGGTCGCAGGCTCCTCGACGACGGACCTGCTGTGCGACGGTAGCGGCATCGCTCTGTGCTTTCTGCAATCCCGGCCCAGGGCACTCGCCTAGCGGCTCGCACCCTGACCGTGCTTGGGCGAGCGCGACATCGCTTCGCGATCTGGCCGGCGACGCTCGCCTCCGGCATCGCCCCACCGGCCAGGCTGTGTTCTCGCAGCCCCGGCCCAGGGCACTCGCCTAGCGGCTCGCACCCTGACCGTGCTTGGGCGAGCGCGACATCGCTTCGCGATCTGGCCGGCGACGCTCGCCTCCGGCATCGCCCCACCGGCCAGGTAACGCGCTCGCGCGGCGGTTGCGTGTGTGCCGAATGGCTCAGCCGAGCGCCGGCGTCCCGAGGCTGACGCCGCGGGCGGCCATCAGGTCGATCGCGCGGGACGCGGCGCCGGGGGCCGACACGGTGTCCCAGAAGTCGCAGTTGTGGTCTGCGCGGTACTGGGCGAAGGAGATGCGCGTGCTCTGCCCGCCGGGCCGGAGCGAGAGCACGGCCTTCGCCCTGACGTCCGGCCAGTACGCCAGCCGGTGCCGCGGCGTGTTGGGAGTGCCGCCACGGGTGAACGAACCCCAGTAGTGGCTCATGTCGTCGGCGAGCCGGCGCTGGTCGGCGGTGAAGAGCGGAGTGATCGGGGTGCCGTTGTCGAAGCTCGGGAACAGGTAGGGCAGCTCACCCGCGTGCGGCGCGCCCCACTCGTACCCCTCCGGCCTGCCGGGGGTGAGCCCGGGGAACTTCCGGTCGTCGAACCGGTACTTGAAGGTGCGGGTGTGGCGGGCGAACCGCTGGGCGAGGGTCAGCGTCGGGCAGCCCCCGATGCCGGCGACCAGACCGGCATCGGTCATGATCGCCGCGATGGCGTAGACGGCGGCGTACCGGCCGGTGTAGTCGCTGATGGGGTAGCGCTCCAGCACCCCGGACGCCCTGTCCCCGTACACCGTCCTGACCCAGGCCTCGTACTGCTCGGGCGTGTACCCGAGGAAACCGAGCGCGAAGGACCGGCCCTCGTCGCGGTTGGCGCCGATCATCACCGGCACCCGGGCGAAGCGGCCGGCGTCCACCGCGTCCGCGGGCGCGGTCGGCAAGGGACCGCCGCCGTGCACGAAGAAGGTCTGCGTGCGCGCGCTCGCGTCCAGCAGTTCCGCGACGGGCTTGGCGCGCAGGCACGCCAGCGCGTCCGGATCGGTGCAGCCGACCGAGCGCGCGAACTCCGCGCCCTGCGCCTCGGCCTGCGCCCGCGGCGCCGACGTGCAGGCGCCGCTCTGGATGATCGCGCCCTTGAAGAGCCCCGCCGAGCCCGGTGCGGCCAGGTGCGCGCACACCGACATCCCGCCCGCGGACTCGCCGCCGATCGTCACCGCGCGGGAGTCGCCCCCGAACGCCGCGATGTTCGTCCGCGTCCAGCGCAGCGCGGCCTGCTGGTCGAGCAGCGCCTGGTTCCCGCCGAACCCCGGCAGCGTGAGCAGGCCGAACACGTTCAGCCGGTAGTTGGCGGCGACCACGACGACGTTGTTGTCGGCGGCGAGCTTGGCCCCGTCGTACTGCTGGGCGCCGCCGTTCTGCAGGCCGCCGCCGTAGATGTAGAACAGCACCGGCAGGCGGCCGCGTGCCCCGGCCGGCCGGAAGACGTTGACGTAGAGGCAGTCCTCGGCCTCCGACCGCGGTCCGTTGCCGCTCGGAAGTTGCGGGCAGGGCGGGCTGAACGCGGTGGCCTGGCGCACGCCGGACCAGCGCGTGGCGGGCGCGGGAGGGGCGAGGCGGCGGTCCCCGACCGGGGGCGCCGCGAACGGGATGCCGAGGAACTTGTCGACGCCCTGGACCGTGCCGCCCCGGACGAGTCCCTTGTCGGTCCTGACCACGTTCCGGTCGGCGGCCTGGGCCGCGGGCACGTGCAGGGCCGGCAGCGCGAGGGCCAGCCCGATGACGAAACGGAACGCTCGTTGACGGATCATGTTGCCTGCCTCTCAAGCCGCCTCGGGCCGCGGACGCCGAGGTGTCGTCACCTCACCTTTCCGCAGCACGACGACATAATTGGCCCCCGATCACGAGTCTCACTCCCGGCGCCGTACCTGCAAGAGGAGCGTAAATATCGTTATCTGCGGGGTCAATAAGAGTAATTGTCCGCCGGTTTTGTGCAGGTCTTGACGGAAATCATTAACGTCAAGAACCGGACATAATTCCGCACGGCCGGGTTAGGATTTTGCCGGTGAGCGACTCAGCCGGGACTCGCCGCAGGCCGACCGCCGCGCGCCTGGTCCTGAACGAGCTGCGCGGGGAGGTGTTCCTCACCCGCGCGGAGCTGATCGAGCGGACCGGGCTGTCCCGGTCGTCGGTGTCCGGCGCGGTGGCGGCGCTGCTGTCGGACGGCCTGCTGACCGAACGCACCGCCGGCCCGGACCCCGGGAACCGCCGTCCGGGCCGTCCCGTCGCCGGACTGTCGCTCACCCCCGCCGCCGGGCTGGTCGCGGCCGTCGATTTCGGGCACAGCCACCTGTCGGTCGCCGTCGCCGACATGTCCCTGCGGGTGCTGAACGAGCACACCATCGAGTTCGACGTGGCCGGCAGCAAGGACGCCGCGCTGCGGGCGGCCGAGGAGGAGATCCGCGCCGCGCTCGCGCCGCTGCCGCGTCCGCGCGAACCGGTGGCGGTCGGCATGGGCCTTCCGGCGCCCGTCCTGGCCGCCGACCAGAGCGTGGTGACCGGCTCGATCCTGCCCGGCTGGAGCGGTACCCGCCCGGCCGCCGAACTCGGCGACCGGCTCGGGCTGCCCGTCGTCATCGACAACGACGCCAACCTCGGAGCGCTGGCGGAGGCCCGGCTCGGCGCCGCCCGCGGCCTCGAGGACCTGATCTACCTCAAGGTCTCGTCCGGCGTCGGCGCCGCCCTGATCCTCGCCGGCCGCGTCCACCGCGGCTTCCACGGCCTCGCCGGAGAACTGGGGCACATCCCGGTGGGCGGTGCCGCCGGGCCGGGCCGCGCGTGCCGGTGCGGCGGCCACCGCTGCCTGGAGTCGCTGGCGTCGTCGGGCGCGATCCTGGAGGTGCTCCGGCCGTCCTTCGGCGCCCTCGCCCCGGCCCGCCTGATCGACCTGGCCGGCACTGATCCGGTCGTCCAGCGCGCCCTCACCGACGCGGGCCGGGTCATCGGCACCGTCGTCGGCGACCTCGCCAACACCCTCAACCCGGCCGCGGTCGTGCTCGGCGGGTTACTGGCCGACGCCGCCGAGCCGGTGCTCGCCGGCCTCCGCGAGTCGCTGGACCGGCGCACCCAGCCCGCGGTGGGCGACGGGATGCGCCTGGTGGCCGGCGAACTGGGAGAACGCGCGATCAGCCTGGGCGCCCTCATCCGAGCGACACGGATCGCCGTCCCGGGAGCGTCATGACCGAGCGAAGGGAGGGCATGAGCGCTGTTTTTGCCGGGGGGTGTGGGGGGTCGTGCCCCCACGGGGAGACGTCATGACGGCCGCGGGCAGGTCCCGGCTGCTGGCGCTGATCCCGTACGACACCGCCGTGACGATGGCGGACCTCGGCCGGCTCAGCGGCCTGAGCCGACCGACGCTCGCCGACATGCTGCACCGGCTGCAGGCGGAGGGGGCCGTACTGTGCGAGCCCGCCGTCGCGTCCGGTGGCCGGGGCCGTCCCGCGCAACGTTGGCGCAGACGGCCGCCCCAGGGGATGTTCGCCGCGCTCGCGTTCTCGCGCGATTCCGTCCGGGTCCGGGTCGCGAGCTCCGACGACCGGGTGTTCGCCGAGCGCGAGGCAAGGGTGAACGTCGCCCTCGACGTCAGGGGCGCACTGGACGCCGGCCGCCGCCTCCTGCACGAGTGCCTGGCGGAAGCCGACTCGGCCACGGACTCGCTGACGAACCTCACGCTGGGCCTGCCCTGCCCCATCGGCGACGGGGGCCAGCCGCAGCCCCGCGGCTTCCTGCCGGACTGGGTGGGCTTCCGGCCGGTGGAGTGGCTGAGGGACTGGCTGCCCGACATCCGGATCTCGGTGGAGAACGACGCGAACCTGGCCGCCGTCGGAGAGCTCGTGGAGGGCGCCGGGCAGGGCTGCCGCGACCTGGTGTACGTGAAGCTCGCTCCCGGCGTCGGCTCGGCCCTGGTCGTGGGCGGGCGGCTCTACCGGGGCGCGGCGGGCTACGCCGGCGAGATCGGCCACGTCCAGATCAACGAGATGGGCCACCCGTGCGTTTGCGGCGCCCGCGGCTGCCTGGCCATGGAGCTTTACATCGCCGCCCGGCACGGCACCGGGGGCAAGGGCGGGCTGCTCGCCCTGACCGAGCTCTTCCGCCGCTGCGACGCCGGAGACACCGCCGCCGGACGCGTCCTCGGCCGCATCGGCGGGCAGATGGGCGAGCAACTCGGCGCGCTGGCCAACATGCTCGACCCCGAACGCATCGTGATCAGCACCGCCGACGTGCCACCGCACCCCGCGCTGCTGGCCGGAATCCAGGACGGAATACACCGCACCGCGCTGCCCCCCGTCGGCGACCTGCCGGTGATCCCCTCGCCACTGGGCATTCGAGCAGAGCCACTGGGCGGGATCGCACTGGCGAGAGGCACCTACCTCACCAGCCCCGGCAACCTGTAGAAATGCCTCCGCGGCGAAGGCCCGCGCACATCGCCGAATAGGAAGGGGTCACCCGGGACCCCGTCTGCGGCCGGCTGAATTACGCCACGGAGCATCCCGCAGTGAGCTCCATGAGCTGCTCGGCGGCGGTGGTATTGCCCTTGTCTGCGAGGCGCCGCAGCTCGTTCAGGTCGCCGTGTTCGGTGGCGAGTTCGATCAGTTGGTCGGTGGCGGTGGCGTTGCCCTTGTCGGCCAGGCGCCGCAGTTCGTCCAGGTCGCCATACTCGGTGGCCAGCTCGATCAACTGGTCGGTCGCCGTGGCGTTGCCGCTTTCGGAGAGGCGCCGCAACTCGTCCAAGTCGCCGCGGTCGGTGGCCAGCTCGATCAGTTCGTCGACCGCGTCCTCGTCGCCGTTGTCGGCCCGTTCCCGCAGCTCGGACATATCGATGTCGGCCATGATGGGCTACCTCCGGTTTCCGCTACTCGCCGGGGGCGGGCAGCTTGCCTGATGCTCGAAGTTCATCGCGGTGGGCATGCCACTCGTCCAGCAGCGTGGGCAGCCGCTCGCTGAGGAAGTCGGCCAGCGCGACCATCTCCTCAAGCGGGGCGCGGCGTTCCGGCGGGGCATCGGTGAGCAGCGCCAGCCCTTCCCGGAACAGTGCCGCATGCTCCTTGTGGATAGCCGAGTCGAAGTTTTGCGGCTGCTGACTCGCCGGATCCAGGCTCACCCGGTCCACCCGCTCGCCGGCGAGACGCGTCCGTCGTGCGATCCGGTGGCTCTCGAGCAGCTTGACCGCGCCGGTGATGGCGCTCCGGCTCGCCAGCAGCGCCTCGGCCAGCTCATCGATCGTCTGCTGCGCCGGATCGCAGACGAACAGATACCCCAGAAGGCGGCCGGCCATCGGCGGGAAGCCGTACTGGCGCGCGTAGAAGCGGCCGACATGGTCGGCGAAGATCAACTGGGCGTCATGTGACACATGGGCGACGATAACAGTCATAGCTGAGATGACACAAATTTATGTCATCTTGCCGGCACCCAGACGCCCGCTTCGTTCTCCTCGGAGTAGAACCAGCCGCCGGGCCGGGGCCTGACCACTCGGACCCCGCGCTGATCGAGAAGGCGGCGCGCGTCCACCAGGTCCCGCCGGCAGGTCTCGACCTGGGCGGTCGGAACTTACGGAAGAGGGTCGACGCGGGTGTTCTGGAAGGAATCCTGGAGCCACCGGCCCTGACGCCACGTCAGCACATTGGTGTTGGCCGACAGCGAGCCGTTGCGGCAGTCGTTCTGCCCGGCGTTGACCAGGCAGGTCGTGCGCACGATGATCGCCAGCCCCGGCCCGGCGAACCGCACGCGCTCGCTGAGATATCGAATGGAACTGTCGGTGATGTACTCGTCGAAGTAGCGCTGCATGCCGACCGCGATGCCCCGGCGGGTGCGGAGGTGGTCACCGTTGAATGTGACCATGTCGCCATTCGGGGTGAAGGTGGCGGCGAACGCCGCACCGTCCTTGCGGGCCCAGGCGTCGGCCTGCCGTTGCCGCAGACGATCGAACTCCTTTTGCGGATCGTGCGTCGCGCCGCGCTCCTCGTTCCGGGCCTCCCCGTCCTGGCCCAGCGCCGGTAGAGCCGCCGTGACCAGGAATCCGCTGAGCGCCACGACGGTGGCGGCCGAGATCGCGGCAAGCTTCGCCCACTGGGAACGCATCTCGTTTCTCCCGTCATGAAAGAACTGCAACGGATTGGACGCTAGCTCCGCCGGGGCAGTCGAGTCGTCAGCCCGGAGTCGTCACCGGGCTACATCTGGGGATGCGGGAGTATTGGAAGCTCATACTCCATTGTTCGGCTCTACAAGTCCTTCACCCGCAACTCCTGGGCCGGCTCCCAACGGGCCGGGGGGCTCATGGCAGGGTGAGGATGCGTGGGCCGTCCTCGGTGATGGCGACGGTGTGCTCGACGTGTGCGGCGCGGCTGTCGTCGTCGGTGCACAGTGACCAACCGTCGGAGGCCGTGTGGTAGTCGTCCCTGCCGCCGGCCATGAGGCTCGGCTCGATCGCGATGACGAGGCCCGGGCGCAGGCGCAGTCCTCGTCCGGCGCGTCCTTCGTTGGGTACGAACGGGTCTTCGTGCATGGCCTTTCCGATGCCGTGGCCTGCGAAGTCGTTCTGCATGCCGTAGGCGGCGCCGCGGCCGATCCGGGACATCGTGTGGCCGATGTCGCCCATCCGTGCGTCCGGGACGGCGGCGTCGATGCCCGCGGCGAGCATCTGTTCGGCCGTGCGGATCAAGGCCAGGTCCTGCTCCCTGGCATGGCCGACGACGAAGCTGACCGCCGCGTCGGCATGCCAGCCCTCGATGTGCGCGCCGCAGTCGACGCTGAGCAGGTCACCCTCACGCAGCCGGTAGGCCGTCGGCAGGCCGTGCAGCATGACGCCGTTCACCGACGTGCAGATGACGCCCGGATAGGGGGTCGCGCCGAAGGACGGGTGGTAGCCCAGGAAGGACGATCCGGCGCCGGCGTCGGCGATGACCTCGCGTGCGAGTCGGTCCAGTTCGAGCAGGGACACGCCGACGGCGGCCCGTTCCCGCACCTGTGCGTGCACCGCGGCGACGACACGGCCCGCCTCGCGCATGGCGTCGATCTCACCGGCGGTCTTCAGTTCGATCACGTTGATCCCTTCCAGTTCGGGATAACTATACCGGTATTAGTATGTCAGTCATGGTGAGAGAGCCGTTGACCGCCCCTGAACGCGAACGTGGCGAGCGACTGGGCGAGGTCCTGCGCCAGGCACGGGGGTCGCACAGCATCGTGGAGGTCGCGGCCAAGGCCGGGATCTCACCGGAGACCCTGCGCAAGATCGAACGTGGCCGGATCCCCACACCGGCCTTCTTCACCGTCGTGGCCGTCGCCGATGTCCTCGGAGTGTCACTGGACGCCCTGATCTCCCAGGTCACGGAGCCGCCCTTCGAAGCGGCGGCCCGGGGCTACAAGGAACCGGTGCCCGCCGCGCCGATATGACCGGCCGTGCGGACGAGCCAGGTGCCGCCGTCGGCCGTTGCGCCGCGCAGGCCGTGCAGGGTGTCGGCACCTGCGAGTGCGGCCAGGCGGGGGTCGTGGAGTGAGGCGAACGCGACGGTGCGGGCCGGGTCCCAGTCGGTGGAGTGGCGCAGGCGCCGGGCGAGCTGGGCGAAGCCGAGCGGGGCCGCCGCCATGACCCAGGCGTCGGGCGTCTGGACGGTCAGCCGGGTCGCCGGACGCAGCCAGGATGCCGCGGTCTCCGGCCAGTCGACCACGGCGAGGACGCTGTTGCCGCGAGCCTTCCACGCTGCCGCGAACGTCCGCGCGGCGGTGCGGGACGCTGCGTCGCGGCCGTGGCCGATGGCGACGGTCTCGATCCCGGTCAGCAGGCCGATGAGGGCGGCGAGCTCGGTGCCGGTATGGGGCGCGGGGGCGGTCAGGTCGTCGCCGTAGGCGGTCAGGTCGGCCTCAGGGACGAGGGGTGAGCGGAAGAGCCCCGGGCTCATGAGGTCGCTTTCCAACGGGCGTACTCGGCGGGCAGGCACGCGGCGCAGGGCCGGTATCCGGCCGCGATGGCGGTGGGCTCGTCGGCGAAGAACACCCGGTGCTCGACGTAGTGGCCTCGGGCGACGGCCCTCAGCGCGGAGGGACACTCCAGCCGCCCGTACAGGCGGCCGCGGCGATGCCCGCCGAGCGTGCCCGGCGTGCTGCTCTGGTAGGGCCGTCCGTCCGCGCCGAGCAGCGTGTAGGTGACGTGGGTCATGCCGCGTCGTGGAAGACGAGGCCGAGGGTGTGCCGGCGGCCGGAGCGGACGGTGCTCACACCGTGCCGCATCGGCCCGTTCGACCAGCCCCGCTTGGTGGCGACCGGCCGGTCCCTGGTCGTGAAGACCAGCCCGTGGCCCTGGAGCAGGGTGGTGGACGAGCCGCGCGACTGGGCGCGGGGACGCTGCTCGGTCATCAGGAACTCGCCGCCGGTGAAGTCGGCTCCGGGTGCGTCCAGGCCGATGACGACCTGGAGCGGGAAGAGCATTTCGCCGAACACGTCCCGGTGCAGGGCGTTCCAGTCGCCGGGCCCGTACCGGAGCAGGATCTGCGCGGACCTGGCCTGCCCGGCCTCGTGGCACAGTTTCACCCACTCCTCCAAGGTGTCCGGCCACGGTGCGGGACGGCCCAGCTTGTCCGCCCAGTCGCGGGCGATCGGCAGCAGGGACGGGTAGAACGCCTCGCGCAACTCCCGCACCAGATCGGGCAGGTCGTGGGTGAAGTAGCGGTACTGGCCGGAGCCGAAGCGGTGGCGGGCCATGTCGATGGTCGTCCGGAAGCGCTCGGGCTCGTCGTACAGGGCGGTGATCTCGCGGCACTCGGCGGGAGTGAGGAGCGGCCCGGTCAGGGCGTGGCCGTGCTCGTCGAGCTCGCCGGCGAGCGCGTTCCAGTCCGACCGTGCGATCCGGTCGGCGACCGGTCCGGCCGGCTGAAAGGGGTCGGTCATGGTCAGGTCCTCGGTTCAGATCAGCGCGGGCTGCAGGATGCCCTCGTGCGTGAGGAGGTGGACCTTGCGCTCGACGCCTCCGGCGTAGCCGCGCATCGATCCGTCCGCGCCGATCACGCGGTGGCAGGGGCGCACCAGCAGCAGCGGGTTCGCGCCGATCGCCGCGCCCACCGCCTGGATCCGGCCGCGCGGCAGGCCGAGCCGCGCGGCGAGCGCGCCGTACGTGGTCGAGGTGCCGAACGGGATCTCCTCCAGCGCGCGCCAAACGCGCCGCTGGAAGTCGGTCCCGCCAGGGGTGAACTCGATGTCGAACGTGGTGAGCTCGCCGGCGAAGTACGCCTGGATCTGGCGGGTGACGTCCGCGAAGAGTTCCGGAGCGCGGCGCCGGGCGGCCGGGGCGTTCTTCTGGCCGGGCATCGACAGCGAGGTCAGGGTGATCCCGTCGCCGGACTCCTCACCGGTCAGGAGCAGGTCGCCCAGCGGGCTGGTGATCGTCGTGCAGGCGGTCATCGTCGCCTCCTTCTCGTCGTTCCACCTTCAACAATGCGATGCCGCGGGCACGGATGCTGGCGGGAATCGGACGTCACGTTGCGGGGCCCAGGGTCCCTTGACCGTCGCAAGACCATCTCGGCAGCATCGGCTCCGCGCCCGGAACCCGGCCGAGGAAGAGGGAGCGCACCGATATGCGCGTGCTGACCTGGAATCTGTGGTGGAGGTTCGGTCCCTGGGAGGAACGGCAGGCGGCGATCCTTGCCGTCCTGCGCGAGGAGCGGCCCGACATCGTCGGCTTGCAGGAGGTATGGGCCCGCGGTGCGGACAACCAGGCGAAGATCCTGGCCGAAGAACTCGGCATGGAATGGAATGGACCTGGGAGGCTTCCCACGCCCCCGGGCGGTGGCAGCGGCGACTCGGCGATTCCACCGTGGACATCGGCAACGCCGTGCTCAGCCGGTGGCCGATCGCGGCCCGACACGCGGCCCGGCTGCCCGCTCCCGACGCCGACGACGAAGGACGCCTGGCGCTCCACGCACGCGTCCAGACCCCCGAACACCAGATCTCCTTCTTCACCACGCAGCTGGCCTCGCCCATCCACGCCTCAGCGGCACGCTGCCGGCAGGTCAGAGCGCTCGCCGGGTTCGTCGCCGCCCACCGCGGCGGCACCGCGTTCCCCGCGGTCGTGACCGGTGACTTCAACGCCTGGCCCGACTCGGAGGAGATCCGGCTGTTCGGCGGCTACAAGACCGCGCCCGCCGTCCCCGGCCAGGTCCTCTTGGACGCCTGGGAGCACGCCGACCCGGCAGCGCCATCGGCCACCTGGGACGCGTCCAACCCCTATGTCGCACCCGGTTTCGACCCGAGCGTCCGCGTCGACTACATCCATGTCGGCCCACCCGGCCCCGCCGGCATCGGCCACGTCCGCTCGATCCGACGCACCGGCGACGGGCCGGTCGACGACGTCTGGCCCTCCGACCATGCCGCCGTCATCGCCGACCTGGCGACACAGCCGGTCCTGCGTCAGTGACGTTCGCCGCTCGCCGGCACGTTCACCTTGGGCGACCGAACACCACCGACACCTTCCGGATCTACGGCTGAACAAAAACCCGCCGCGGTTCGGCCCTGGTCATCCTGGCCGGACGGCGGCGGGCTCGCTGGTCCGCACTTCTGCTTCGGGTTCTTCCGCGTGGGCACGACGCCCCTGCGCCGGCTGTACGTGGTGCTCTTGCGAAACCGCAGTCTGGAACGGCGGTGTCCGCCGCGTCGTGCTCGACGCTCGGTGTCCTCACCCAGACCGCAAGGAATCACACCACGAGGTGCGCCAGGCTAAGGAGCTCGGTCTGGCGCATCCAACCTCGGCTTCCTCGCGCCGCGAGGGGGCAGCCGTGTTGGATCAGCGAGCGCTGTCCGGTCCGGGCGGGAGCGCGATGCACTCGCCGGTGATGGGGTGCTCAAGGTGGCCGGGAGGGCACTTGGCGGTCGGCGCCAGGCCCGCGTGGTTGTCCGCGGAGGCCGCGGTGGCGGACAGCCCCAGGATGCCGAAGCCGAGGAAGCCGCTCATCGCAGAAACGAGCAGGACCTTTTTCATCCAGATTCCCTTCAGGAATGGGTGATGGCATTCATTGCCCACCAATTCATCATCCGCTGTGGCGAAATGACCCCGTGTCGGTGTGGCAACTCGAGGGCATATTAGTTGATCTTCAATCCAGGGGCGAGATCGGAACTCGAACTCGGCGGAGCATTATCGGACCGCTGTCCTATCTTCACTCCGCGTGCTCGGGCCACGGGTAACCGAGGACTTCGGCGTACTCGCGGCTGCCGCCTCTGACTTCCGCGTAGTTCTTCGGATCCTCCGCCGAGAGGCGCCGCAACGCGGCGGCGGCTTGCTCCTCGGGTGGCGTTCCGTCGTCCGGAAGGCTCCAGATGAATTGCAGCCAGGGCCCGTCCTTGTCCCTTTGACCAGCGGCGAGCCCCGGCCAGTACGTAAAGGACAGCACGGCCGTATCCGGATCGAGGAAATCGGTACCGACCCAACCCAGCCTCCCGTCCCATTGGACGAGGAGTTCGGGCCGATCGCGAAGTCCCGCGGCGATTCGCCACGCGGTGTCGCGCGCAGGCCACGCCCACGAACGGTCATTCTCGGCATGCGCGATCTCGGCGTCGTATTCGGCGGCGTCGAAACGGTACTCGGGCAACTCGGGCGCGGGCCGCCGGGACGGGAGCGCGGCAGGGCGGCGCCAATCGCGCCACACGACGTGTTCCCCTTCGCGGCAGATCGTGACGTAGAGCGCCCCGCAGCAGCCTTCCGTGCAGTACGCCTCGGCCAGCTGCACTTCCCGGGGTTCGGCTTCCGCGCGCAGGCGACCGGTGTCGAGCAGGTCCTCCGGTGAATTGCCGGGGCCTCGGCCGAAGGCATCGGGTACCAGCGGGCGGCCGTCGATCAGGAACCGGGTCTCGACGGTGTCCGGGTCCAGCGGATCCCGCACGGCGACCTCGACGCGGAACCGGGCCGGCGCCGTCCGGTGGGCGAAAAGGCGCTGTGCCGTGCGGCGCGCCCAGTCGGCCCGGCGGCGTGCGGCCGCGTCGTCGGGAGCGATGGCCGGTACGGCGGCCCAGGCGGGTGCCTTGAGCACGTGTTCCAAGGTGTGCAGCAGCGCCTCGCGCTGACCGGGACGCCAGTCGAGAAGGACGCTGGGGCCGCTGTCCAAGTCCAGGACGAGAGACAAGAGGGCCGCGTAGTTGTCGAGGGTCGGGAGCAGTCGGGAGACGCGGGCCACGATGGCGTCGTACGCGGCGACGGCCTGCGGGTAGACGAGGATCTCGGCCTGGTAGTCGCGCACGCTCGTCATCCTGACCAGCAGGCGTGCCCCTTGGGCCAGCGCGCGGGGATCGCCCGGATCCTCGGCGGCGATGTCCGCGAGCCGGACGGCCTCGGCGATCCTGCGCGCGGTCTCGGGGCCCGCGGCACGGGGCTCCAGGGGAATCGCCATCAACCAGGCGCGGACGGCGGGGTCGTCACGGGCGACCAGGGCATCGATCAGGTGGCGCAGTTCCCGGCCCTCGGCGAAACCGCCCAGCCAGAGCAGGGCAGCGGTCGAGGAGTCGAGGCGGGTGAGCGCCCGGACGACAGGCAGGGTGAAACCTCGCAGCAGCCCAAGGATCTTGAGAAAGGGGACGTCCTCCGGCTCGCCGAGGCGGGCCAGCAGGTCGATGCCGACGGACACGGCCGCGTTGCTCGTGCCGGTACGCGTCAGGTGTCGGCTCAAAGCGCGGGCGGTCGCCTTGTCGTCCAGAGGGAGTTCGGCGACGTAGCGATAGAGGAGGTGGTCTTGTACGCCCAGCTCGTCGAGACGGCGCTGGAACTCGTCCGCGGCCCGGACCGTGTCCAGGTCGGTCAACAGCGGGGTGAGTGTCGTGGCCAAGGCTTTCGCGACCTCGGACCGGTTGCGGCCCTGCCGTGATGGCCGGTCTGGCAGGGGATGTCCACCCTTGGGAAAGCGGCCTTCGGGTTCCGCCCGATACAGGCGCAGGGCGTAGTCGTAGAGGGACGGGCGAGGGGAGAGCGCGCCGCGCTCATCCTGGGCGCTCACCGAGCGGGGCGGGTCTCGATTCCGTAGATCATGCACGGATGATGTCAGCTCGCCCCGCCGGGCGCCACTCGATATCCCGACTGTCGTCGGGGTGCCCTAACGTGCTGCGACATGGACGACCGGCTTGCCGAGGGTGAGAACGTGCTGACGATCCCGCGGGCGTGGCACTCGTCGATACATCCGCGCCGCGGCGGGACCCCCGTGGAACCGATGAAGGTCACCAGCGGGGCGGCGGGCGCGGAGTCACGCGGCGGAGGCCGCCATCGGCACACTGTCGGAGGGGGTCGGCGCCGCCGGTCTGATCGGGAAGGCGCGGCGGCACCTGGACGGGGACCCTGATCCGGCGGCCGCCGCGACCGTCGCGCTGCTGGCCTCCCTGGATCGCCCGCCCCAGGAGATCTCGACCATGCTGAGGGACTTCACCGACTCCTGGATCGAGGAGCACGGCCCGGCGCCCGCCGCCTACAAGCGGTTCGCGGACCTGAAGAAGGACGTGCGCACCGTCGCCGCCGACCAGGTCCAGAGGCTGGAGTCGGCGATGGTGGCGCGGCGCCGCTGGACCGCGGCCGAGTTCCAGACCCTGCTCGTGGAGCACCCGCTGGTCTGGCATCTGGCCCGCCGCCTGGTCTGGCTCGCCGGGGACGACGCGTTCCGGATCGCCGAGGACCGCACGCTCGCCGACATCGACGACGATGTGCTCACGCTTCCCGAGTCCGTGTCGGTCGGCATCGCGCACCCGCTCGATCTCGGCGGCGAGCTCACCGCCTGGACGCGGGTGTTCGCCGACTACGAGATCGTGCAGCCGTTCCCGCAGCTGGGCCGCGAGGTGCACGTCCTGACCGAGCGGGAGCGGGCGAGCGCCCGGCTGGAACGGTTCGAAGGCATCACGGTCCCGGTGCACAGCGTGCTCGGGCTGGCGCGGCGCGGCTGGGAACGCGGCGCACCGCAGGACGCGGGCATCGAGCGGTGGATCTCCAAACCCGTGCCCGGCGGGCTGCACGTGGTGATCGGGCTGGACATGGGGATTCACGCGGGCCTCGCGAGCGACAGCGAGGACCAGACGTTCGACCACGTCTGGATCACCGCTCGTCCCACCGACTTCCGCTACGACGACCGCCCCCGCACCTTCGGCGAACTGGACCCGATCACCGCCTCCGAGGTCCTGTCCGACCTGGCCTGGGCGGCCGCGTCCGCGCTCTGACCCCGCTACGCCGGGTCTTCCACCGCTGGGCGGCTCCGGCGCTGGGCGGGCTCCGCCTCGGGGCCCGCGCTGCGGATCTCCTTCGCCGTCCGGCCGAACTCCGCCTTGAGCGCCCGGCTGAGGTGGGTGGGGTCGAGGATCCCCCAGCGGGCCGCGATCTCGGCGGCCGTCCGGTGCGCGAGCGCCGGATTGGACAGGTCGCGGCGTATGCGCAGCAGCCGCTCGTGCCTGATCCAGGCGGCGAGGGATATGCCCCGTCCGCTCAGCACCCGGTGGAGATGGCGTACCGAGATGCCGTGCCGGCGCGCCACGGAGCCCACGGAAAGGTCGGGGTCGCTCAGGTTGGCCAGGCAGTGGGCGACGACGCGGTCGCCGAGGGCGGAGTCGGGCTCCGCGCGTTCGGGCGCCTCATCGGTGAAGGCCGAGGTGACCAGCGAAACCAGCGCGTCGGCGAGGTGCATGCCGGCCGCGGGCGAGAGCCCGTCCAGGTCCGCGCCGAGCCCGGCCAGACACCCCGAGACCACCGACCGGACCGTCACGTCGACCGGTAGCGGGGAGGCGCTCCGGCGGCGGATCAGTTCGGCGCTGGGGCCGAGGCGCGCCCGCGGGATCGCCAGGACCGTGATGTCGAAGTCGTCCCAATACCGCAGCTCGTAGGGCCGGGTGGTGTCGTAGGCGACGAGATCGCCGGGCCGCACGACGCACTGCTGGTCGTCCTGCTCGACGCCGGCCCGGCCGCGCCGGATCAACGCGACCTTGAGCATCTCCGGGTCGGCGGACCCGATCAGCCGCGCGTCCCGGTGGACCGAACACGGCGTGCCGGCGATCCGTCCGACCGCCACCCCGTTGACCGTCCCGCCGCCGATCGCGGCACGGAAATCGGCTTCCCGCGGCACCCGGACCCGCACGGGCACGAACGCCTTCGCGGCGGCCGCCTGGAACGGCTCCAGCCGGTCGTATTCGATGCCGTTCATCTGCCCTCGCTGTGAGCGACCGGGGTGGGATCCGGCTTACATCCTGGTCAGGCGACGTTATCCCGCCGTCTTCGCCCTGTAAATGCTGCGTAACGGGTGACGGCCGGGGGCACGAACTGGCGAAAGCCCAGGCACGCGATGGCGCGTCCGGGGATCCCCGTCCGCATAGGCTCACCGCGAGTGACCGGAGAAGGGACGGGCCACATGGACGACATCGGTTTGCGATTCGATCCCCTCGACCCTGGCCAGGCCGAGATCCGCTACGACTTCTGGGCCGAGGCGCGGAAAAGCCAGCCGGTGTTCTACAGCCCGAAGTACGACGTCTGGTTCATCACCCGCTACGAGGACATCGAGCGGGTGATGAAGGACCACGCGCACTTCTCCACCGGCAGCGTCTTCGCGCCCGCGCGGCCCTGGCCGGAGGAGGTCCGGCGGATCCTCGACCAGGGGTATTCGTGGCACTACTTTCTGTCGAACAACGACCCGCCCGACCACACCCCGCTGAAGCGCGCGGTGAGCAAGGCGTTCTCCCGCACCCAGACGCGCGCCATGGAGGACCGGGTCCGCGAGATCGCCGACGAACTGATCAGCGGCTTCGCGGATGAGGGCGTCGCGGACCTCGGCGAGCGGCTGGCCTGGCCCTTCCCGGCACTCGTCGTCGTGGAGATCCTCGGATTCCCGCGCGCGGACATGGAGCGGCTCAAGAAGTGGGGGGACGACTGGGTCTCGCTGTTCTCCGACTCCGCCGGCACCGAGGCGATGGTCGAGGCGGCCGAGAACTTCGTCGCCTTCCAGAACTACGTCCTCGAGCACCTCCGCGACCGCCACCGGAACCCGCGCGAGGACCTGCTCAGCCATCTCGTCCGGGAGCTCCACGACGACCCGGAGATCAACCTCGGGCTCGAGGACATCGTCAACGTCCCGATCAACATCATGACGGCCGGCCACGCCACCAGCACGCTGCTGTTCCTGGAGGAGATCACCGAGCTGCTGCGGCATCCGGAGCTGATGGCCGAGGTCCGCGCCGATCCCGGCAAGATCCCGGCCCTGGTCGAGGAGGCCCTGCGGTTCGAGGCGCCCGTCCACGGCATCTTCCGTACCACCAAGGCCAAGGTCGAGGTCGCGGGCGTGACGATCCCCGAGCAGGCGCGGGTGCTGCTCTGCTACGGCTCGGCCAACCACGACCCGCACCGCTTCGCCGACCCGGACGTCTTCGACATCCACCGGCCCGACATCAACGGGCACCTGGGCTTCGGCAAGGGGACGCACTTCTGCCCCGGCGCCCCGATCGCCCGGCTGGAGCACCGTGTAGCCCTGGAGATCCTGCTCGAACGCTGCCCCGACCTCCGCCTTGTCCCCGACCGTCCCCCGGAACGCATGCAGCACTTCTGGCTACGCGGCTTCCAATCGCTCTGGGTGCAGTGGGACAAGCCCGGGCACGCCAAGTACGACCCAGTCCGGACGGGGTGACGAGGTGACAGATCTGACGAAGGCTCACCGGGCCACGCTCGACGCGGTTTGCGACACCCTCCTTCCAGAGGTGCGCGACACTCCAGAACCGCTCCGTGCGGGAGCCCGCGAGCGCGGAATCCCGGACGTGATCGCCGCCGCGGTGCCGGGTCTGCCTCCGCACGCCGCCGGGGCGCTGACCGAGCTGCTGGACGGCCTCGACTCCGAATCCTTCGCCGACCTGGACTTCGACTGGCGGACCGCGCTGCTGCGCCAGGCGGCCGACGACAACCGCTTCGCGCTGAAGCAGTTGAAGGCGATGGTGTTCGGGCTGCTCCTCGGCCCCGTGGACGGTACCGGCCGCAACCCGGTCTGGGAGGCGATCGGCTTCCCGGGCCCGGTCTCCGCGCCGCCGAGCCCCGCGCAGGCCCCCAAGTCGCTGCCGCTCGTCCCCGTCGGATCCGGGCCGATGACGCTGACCGCCGACGTGTGCGTGGTCGGTTCGGGCGCGGGCGGATCGGTCATCGCCGCGAGGATGGCCCAGGCGGGCCGGTCGGTGATCGTCCTCGAAGCGGGCCCCTACCGCAACGAGGCCGACTTCGACCAGCTGGAATCGACCGGGGCGCGGATGTACCTCGGCGGTGGCGGTCTCTGGTCGGAGCAGGGCGAGATCGGCCTCCTGGCCGGTTCGACCCTCGGCGGCGGCACGGTCATCAACTCGATGGTGTGCCTGCGCACGCCCATGGACGTCCGCCGGGAATGGGCCTCGGCCGGGCTGGACGGTCTCGACGGACCCGACTTCGACGCGCACCTTGACCGCGTCTGGGGACGCCTCGGCGTGAACACCGAGGCGACCCGCTTCAACGTCAACACCGAGCACATGATCAAGGGCCTGACCGCGTGCGGGTACGCCCACGAGCGGCTGCCGCGCAACGCCTCGCCCGACGACGACCCCAAGCTGTGCGGCTACTGCAACGCGGGCTGCCAGCAGGGCCACAAGCGGTCGACGCTGAGCACCTACCTGGAGGACGCCGCCGCGGCGGGGGCCCGGTTCCTGACCGACTGCCACGTTGACCGGATCCTCGTCGAACACGGCCGCGCCGCCGGGGTGGAGGGCGTGGCGGCGGGCCGGGTGCCGCTGGTCGTCCGGGCGCCGACGATCGTGGTCGCGGCCGGCGGCATCGAGTCGCCGGCGCTGCTGCTGCGCTCCGGGATCGGCGGTCCGGCGACCGGCCGTCATCTGCGCCTGCACCCGGCCTGGATGGTCACCGGCGTCTACGACGAGCCGATCGAGGCGTGGCACGGCCAGATCCAGGCGGCCGTCTCCTTCGACCTGACGCACTGCGAGAGCGGCGTGGGGTTCCTCGTGGAGACGCTGGGCCTGAGCCCGGCGGTGTGGGCGGCCAACACGCCGTTCACCGACGGGATACGCCATCGCGACGAGCTGCTCAAGCTGCGGCACATGGCCTCCTGGCACGGCGTCTGCCACGACCACGGCACCGGACGGGTCGTCCTCGACCGAGCCGGCCGCGCGCTCGTGCGCTGGCGGCTCGACGACGACATCGACCGGCGGGTCGCGCTGCGGGCCCACCTGGAGATCGCCCGGATGCACCGGGCGGCGGGCGCGCGGGAGGTCTTCCCGTTCCACTGGAACGGTCCCCGGTGGCGCGAAGGCGAGGACTTCGAGGCGTTCCTGGACGCCCTGCGAGCGGTTCCGCCGGACGAGTACACGGGGTTCTCGGCGCATCAGATGAGCTCCTGCCGGATGGGCGCCGACCCGTCGCGGTCGGTCGCCGACGGCCGCGGCGAGCTGCACGACGTGCCGGGCGTGTGGATCGGCGACGCCTCGGCACTGCCGGGCGCCCCCGGAGTCAACCCGATGATCACCATCATGGCGCTGGCCGAGCGGACCGCCGAACGCATGACGGCCGCGGAACCGAAGTGAGGAGGCGTGATGACCGATTCCAGTGACGCGCCGTACGAACCCGCCGGGCCGTACGGGCTGTTCATCGGCGGGGAGGAGGTCGCGGGCGAGGAGGGGTTCCGCGCGTTCAACCCGAGCACGGGAGGGGCGTGGGCGGAGCTGGCGGAGGCGTCCGAGGAGCAGGTGGACGCCGCCGTGCGCGCCGCGCGCTCCGCCTACGCCTCATGGCGCCGATCCTCACTGGAGGAGCGCCAGCGCGTCCTGCTGGCGATGGCGGACGTGATCGAGTCGGCCGGCGACTGGCCGCGGCTGCTCGCCACCGAGAACGGCCGTCCGATCCGCGAGGCCGTGGGCGCCGACGTGCCCACGGCGGCCGGCGTCCTGCGCTACTACGCCGGACTCGTGCGCGGCCTGCACGGCGAGACGATCCCCGTCGCCGACCCGGCCGGCCGCGTCTTCACCGTACGGGAGCCGCTCGGCGTGATCGCCGCGCTCATCCCGTGGAACTCGCCCCTGATCTCGGCGGCGCTGAAGCTCGGCCCGGCCCTCGCGACCGGCAACACCGTCGTCCTCAAGCCGTCGGAGTTCGCCGCGGCGAGCGTGGTGGAGTTCGCGCGCCGGACCGCCGGGCTGCTGCCGCCGGGGGTGCTGAACATCGTCACCGGTGTCGGCCCGCGCGCGGGCGCGGCGCTCGTCGGCCACCCGGACGTGACGAAGATATCGTTCACCGGCGGCACGGCGACCGCCCGCCGGATAGCGCGCGCGGCGGCGGAGCACCTGACCCCCGCGATCTTCGAACTGGGCGGCAAGAGCGCGCTGGTCGTCTGCCCCGACGCCGACCTGGACGCCGCCGTCCACGACGCCGTGACCGGGATCCTGGCCCAGAACGGCGAGGTGTGCTTCGCCGCCTCCCGCCTCTTCCTGCACGCCGACGTGCGCGAGGAGTTCCTCGAACGCATGGTCGCCGCGATGGCGGCGGTGCGCATCGGGGACGCGCTCCATCCCGCGACCGAGCTGGGCCCGCTGATCTCCGCCGCGCACCGCACGCGCGTGCTCGGTCACGTGGAGCAGGCCGTCAAGGAGGGGGCCGGGCTGGTGGCGGGCGGCCGCCCGCGCCGGCTCGACGGGCGGCTGTCCGGCGGCCACTACGTCGAACCGGCGCTCCTGGACGACGCCGCCGGCGCCACCACCGCGGCGCGGGAGGAGATCTTCGGCCCGGTCGTGGTGGCCCAGACCTGGCAGGACGAGGACGAGGTGGTCGCCCGCGCCAATGCCAGCGACTACGGGCTGGCCGCCGGGGTCTGGACCCGCGATCTCGGGCGCGCGCACCGCCTGGCCGACCGGCTCGACGCGGGCACCGTGTGGGTCAACACCTGGTTCCAGGTGCCGCCGGGCCAGCCCTTGGGCGGCGTCCGGCTGAGCGGCCACGGACGGGAGATGTGCGCCGAGACGCTCCTGGAGTACAGCGCCCCGAAGGCGATCAGCATGCACCTCGACACCGAGCGTCCCGCCATGTGGGGAATCGACGGCTGAACGCATCGTTCCCGGGCGACTGGAGTCCCATTTGTCCGTAGCCGGTCATGCCCGGTCAATGCCCTTGAGCGTCTTCTGTGTCTCATGGATGGTCCCAACCAGAGATCGACGGTGAGGGTGTCGCCGGACGGTGTGCCCTCAACGAGGAAAGGGGCACGATGTGATACGGGGGCATACGCTGCGCCGCAGCCTGGTCGCCGCCATGGTGATCACGACCGTCCTGGGGGTCGCCGTGGCGGTCCAAGTCGTTCGTTCTCCGAAGGCGGAGGCGTTCGCCACCTACTACTGGTTCTCCTCGGGACACGGGGAGCACGAGAAGGTGACGCGGGCCGCGCTCGCGTGTCCGGAGGACCAGCCATCCGACGGCACCTGTTTCGAACCGGACTCGATGGACATTCTCGCCGGGTACCGCGGTTATCTCGGCGGGGTCGGCGGCCCCGACTCATGGTTGAGCGGCGGCGAGCTGGACAACCCGGCGGCCCATTGCGACAACGCCGACTACATCCGGCCTGAGGACAACGGCGGCAATACGTACGTGCGCAGCCGGTCGCAGGCCTCCGAACAGCTGGTCGACTGCCTCCGGCACCTGCGCGGCCGGTTCCACAGCGCCGCGCAGCAGGCCGGGACCGCCTTCGACGACGATGGTGATCTGTCCAACTACGAGACGCGCTCGTCCTGTGCCGACTACGGGCCGCCGGGACAGCGGGCACGCGCCAAGTGCCGGTTCGTCGACCTGTTCGCCCGTGCCCTGCACGGCGTCCAGGACTTCTACTCGCACTCCAATTGGGTCGACTCCGCCGATCCCGGCAAGCCGACCGGCGTCGGCAACCCGCCCGGCATGCACCGGAGCGAGGTGTTCCCGCTGATGAACTTCCGGCTGCCGCTGTCGTCACCTTCCGACGTCCCCGAGCAGCTCACCACCGGCTGCTACCCGTCGGACGAATGCGGGGGCAGGATCCGCCACGACGAGGAGCTGAACAAGGACGTCGCGCAGATCGACCCGGCCACCGGCAAGGTCACCAGGGACGGGACCAGCGCACGCGGTTCCATCTCCGACAACCAGGAACGCGCCGTCCTGTGGGCGATCAATGACACCCGCCGCCAGTGGGCGGAGATGCGCGGCGAGATCAGGGCCCGGTACGGGGATGACAAGGGCGACACCATCATCTGCGCCATGACGCACGACACCCCGGTCCGCAACTGGCCGTGGACGACGGGCGACTGCGAGTAGCCGAGCACGCCGAGTCGTTGACGGCAGGCCTCGCTTCATGCGGGTCTGCCATCAACGGTCGCCGGCTCGCGGCCGGGTCAGGTCAGCTTCCACAGCCGCGCGGCCCCCTGGCGAACCCGCCAGAAAGACCTCGCCCATCCCGCCGGCCCCGAGCCGGCCTTGAAGGCGATACGGGCCGATCTGCCGCGGATCATGCGGTCGCAGCGGATCCATCATCCCCCCTGAAGAAACACCGACGCCGATCATGCTAGGGCGTGTCTTCATGGACGGTGATCGAATCAGCGGCTCCGTCGGCTGAACGATCAAACAGCCGGTCCCCCTGCGCACGGGCGAGTGTCGGGGGCGAGCTGGGCGCCATCCCTCCTGGCCCGCGTCCCCGCGCCCCGGAGCGTCTCCGGGATCGAGGCGAGGCCGCTCCTCCTCGGAGGTGCGCCCTTGTCCATCCCCTGGAGAGTGATTTGTCGTTTTCGGTGCGGGTGCTCTACGATCCCGCTGAATTAGGCATGCCTAACCTATCTGATGGCGGCCTGATCTCTTCAACGTGAAGGTGGCGGCGGGTGATCGTGATGCGCGGCAGGCGGCTCGCCGTGGTGGCGGGGTGCGCCGTGCTCCTGGTGGCGGCGGCGCTGGCCAGCCTGGCCGCGGGCAGCCGCGGCATCGCCCCCGGGGACGTCCTGGACGCGCTGCTGCGCCCCGACGGCGGCGAGGAGAGCACGATCGTCCGGTCGCTGCGGGTGCCGCGCACCGTCACCGGACTGGCGGTCGGCGCCGGGCTGGCGCTGGCCGGGGTGCTGATGCAGGCCCTGACCCGCAACCCGCTCGCCGACCCCCGGCTGATGGGCGTCACGTCCGGCGCGTCCGTGGGGGTCGTCATCGCGATCAGCATGTTCGGGCTGACGACACTGCCCGCCTTCGTGTGGTTCGGCATCGTCGGCGCCGCCGCGTCCGGGGCGTTCGTCTACGTGCTGGCGGCCCGTGCGCGGGACGGGGCGTCCCCGGTCACGCTCGCCCTCGCGGGCGCCGCCCTGGACGCCTCGCTCACCGGCGTCGTCGTCGGCGTGCTCACCGTCGACGCGCAGACCTTCGACACCTACCGCTTCTGGGCCGTCGGCTCGCTGGCCGGGCGCCCCGCCGAGGTCGCCCTGTGGGTGCTGCCGTTCCTGGCCGCCGGGACGCTGCTGGCCTTCGCCGTGGCCCGCGGGCTGGACGCCCTCGCCCTCGGCGACGACGTGGCGCGCGGGCTGGGCCGCAACGTCGGCCGGGTCCGGCTGCTGGCCGCCGTCGCCGCCGTCGTGCTCACCGGCGCGGCGGTCGCCGCCGCGGGTCCGATCGGGTTCGTCGGGCTGGCCGTGCCGCACCTGGCGCGCGGCCTGGTCGGCGCCGACCACCGCTGGGTGCTGGCCGTCTCGCTGCTGCTCGGGCCCGCGCTGCTGCTGGCCGCCGACGTGCTCGGCCGCCTGATCGTGCCGCCCGCCGAGGTGCGCGCCGGGGTCGTCACCGCGCTGCTGGGCGCCCCGTTCCTCATCCTGCTGGTCCGCCGCGGACGGACGGTGACCGCATGAAGGCCGCGCATCCCGTCGCGGGCCATGTGGTCGTGGGCGGCGGGCCGATGGCGTTCGTGGTGCGGCGCCGCCCGGCCGTCGTCGGCGCCGTGCTGGCGGTGCTGACCGGCGTCGCCGTGGTCGTCTCGCTCGGCGTGGGCAGCACGTTCATCCCGCCGGGCGACGTCGTGCGCGCGCTGGCGGGGGACGGACCGTTCACCGTCGTCGTCCAGGACCTGCGGCTGCCGAGGATCACGGTCGCGCTGGCCGTCGGCGTGCTGCTCGGCCTGTCCGGCGCGCTGCTCCAGTCGATCAGCCGCAACCCGCTCGCCAGCCCGGACGTCGTGGGCGTCACCCAGGGCGCCGGGCTCACCGCCACCGTCATGATGAGCGCGGGCGCGGGCGCGGTCTGGCTGGGACCGGCCGCGCTGCTCGGCGGCATGGCCGCGGCCGCCGTCGTGTTCGCGCTGTCATGGCGGTACGGGCTGGCCGCGCACCGCTTCGTGCTGTCCGGGATGGCCGTCGCGCTGGCGCTGCGGGCGCTCACCGAAGTGGTCATCGTCGACGCCGACCCGATCGAGGGCCAGCGCGCGCGGATCTGGCTGGCGGGCAGCCTGGGCGGGCTCGGCTACACCGAGGCCCGCATGCTGCTGATCCCGCTGCTCGCCCTCGCGCCCCTGCTGCTGTGGGCGGGACGGGCCATGGACACCGCCGCCCTCGACGACGAGGTGGCCCGCGGCCTGGGCGTCCGGGTCGTGCGGCGGCGGGTCGCGCTCGGCGCCGTCGCGGTGGTACTGGCCGCGCTGGCCACCTCGCAGGCGGGCGCCGTCGACTTCGTCGCGCTCGCCGCGCCGCAGCTCGCCCGCCGGCTCGTCCGCGCCGAACGTCCCCCGCTGGCCTGCGCCGCGATCACCGGCGCGCTGCTGACCGTCGTGGCCGACCTGGTCGCCCGGACGGCGTTCGCGCCGATCCAGCTGCCGGTCGGGGTGCTCACCGCGGCCCTCGGCGGCCCCTACCTGCTGTGGCTGCTCGTACGGAGGAAGAAGGCATGACCACCGAGGAGAAGCCGCGTCCCCCGGTGCGGCTGACCGCGCGCGGGCTCAGCGTCGGCTACGGCAACCGCCTCGTCATCGAGGACATGGACCTGGAATTGCCCGGCGGCGCGTTCACCGTGATCGTCGGGCCGAACGCCTGCGGGAAGTCGACGCTGCTGCGCACGATGGCCCGGCTGCTGGCCCCGCGCGGCGGCGCCGCCCTCATCGACGGCGCCGACGTGCACGCCCTGCCCACCCGCGACCTGGCCCGCCGCCTGGGCGTCCTGCCGCAGAGCCCGGTCACCCCCGAGGGGCTGAGCGTGGCCGACCTGGTGGCGCGCGGCCGCCAGCCCCACCAGCGGTGGTTCCGGCAGTGGAGCGCGGCCGACACCACCGCCGTGGAGCGGGCGCTGGCCCTGACCGGCCTCGGCGACCTGCGCGACCGCCCGGTGGACGCGCTGTCGGGCGGCCAGCGGCAGCGCGTGTGGATCGCCATGACGCTCGCCCAGGACACCGACGCGCTCCTCCTCGACGAACCCACCACGTTCCTCGACCTGGCCCACCAGGTGGAGGTCCTCGACCTGCTGCGGCGCCTCAACCGTGCCGGGGGATCGGTGTCGGATACGGCGGGAGGACGCACGGTCGTGGCGGTGCTGCACGACCTCAACCAGGCGTGCCGCTACGCCGACCACATGGTGGTGATGAAGGCGGGCCGGGTCGTCGCCCAGGGCCCGCCCCGAGAGGTGATGGACGCCGACCGCCTCGCCGAGGTGTTCGGTCTGGGCGGCGTGGTCGTCCCGTGCCCGGTGACGGGGGCTCCGATGGTCGTGCCGGACGCTCCGGCATGACCAGGGCACGGTGGTTCCGGGGGTGCGGGGGCGTCCCCACAGCGAAAACGCCCCTGCGACTACAGAGTTCGACCCCCACAGAAAGTTAGGTGACGCACGTGAAGTTCCTCGGACTCGGCCGGCGGCTGGGTGGAGCGGTCGCCGGTGTGCTCGCGGCCGGACTCGTCCTGACCGCCTGCGGAAGCGGCGACGCCGAGTCGTCCGGCCCCACCCGCGCCGTCAAGCACGCCATGGGCGAGGCGAAGGTGCCCGAGACCCCCAAGCGGATCGTGGTCCTCGACACCGACAAGCTCGACACCTTGAAAACCCTCGGCATGACCCCGGTCGGCACCGTGCTGCCGGGGGAGGCGGCGGGCATGCCCAAGTACCTCGGTGGCGAGTTCGCCAAGGTCAAGGTCGTGGGGACGACCCAGGAGCCGGATGTCGAGGGCATCGCCGCGCTGCGGCCCGACCTGATCCTGGGCTCGAAGTTCCGGCAGGAGAAGTTCTACCGCGAGCTGTCGAAGATCGCCCCGACCGTGTTCACCGACAAGATCGGCATCACCTGGAAGCAGAACTTCCTGCTGGACGCCGAGGCAGTCGGCAAGAAGGCCGAGGGGCAGCAGAAGCTGCAGGCCTACGAGGCGCGTGCCAAGGAGCTGGGCAAGTCGCTCGGCGACCCCGCGAAGCTCAAGGTCAGCGTGATCCGGTTCATGCCCGACGAGCTCCGCCAGTACGGGCCGGACTCCTTCTCCGGCATCGTGCTGCGCGACGTCGGGGCGGGCCGTCCCAAGCTCCAGCTGCTGGAGGACAAGGCCGACAAGCGGATGGCCCCGCTCAGCCCGGAGCGCATCGCCGACGCCGACGGCGACATCGTCTTCGTCGCCGCCTACGGGAAGAAGGCCGCCCAGGACCAGGCCAAGATCACGGCCGGGCCGCTGTGGAAGAAGCTGAACGCGGTCAAGGCCGGGCACTCCCACGTGGTCGACGACGAGATCTGGATGACCGGCATCGGCGTCACCGCCGCCGGGTTGCTCCTGGACGACCTGCAGAAGTACCTGACGCCGCTGGCCAAGAAGTAGCCGCCGGCGCACGAGAGGCGCCGTCTCCCCAGGCCCGGGGAGACGGCGCCTCCGGCGTTCGGGGTCAGTGCGGATGGGCCTCTTCGAGGGATGATCCGGCCAGGCGCGCCGCGACCACGTCGGCGAATTCGGGGCACTCATGGATGTCTTCGTGCGGGCAGGCCAAGCCGTGGGCGATGGCGGTGCGCGCCGCCTGGAACCGGGCGATCCGCCGGTCCAGCTCGGCGAGCTTGCGCCGGTGCAGCTCCCGCCGATCGTCGCCGGCCGACGAACGAGACGCGATCAGCTCCTTGAGCTCGCGCAGCGTGAAGCCGACGTCGCGCAGCAGCAAGATCTCGCCGACCAGCCCGACCGCGGACGGCGGATAGCGCCGCTGACCTGAGACCCGGGCCGGCGCCGGGAGCAGGCCGAGCTCCTCCCAGTAGCGCAGGGCGGAGGTGGCGACACCGGTGCGGCCCGCCAGCTCGCCGATCGTCAACCGCTCGTCGGACATCTTGACTTCAAGCGTACTTGAAGTCGTTGACTGGCGATCGTGAAGACAGCAGGTGCAGATCTCAAGCAACGCGCGCTCCGAGCCGGGGTGCGCCAGTTCCACCACCCCCGTGGCATCGCCGGACGCATGGTCGGTTGGTTCATGGCTCACCGCCGCTCCAACCGGCAGCGCAACATCTGGGCGGTGACATTGCTGGAGGTGCGGCCCACCGATCGGGTGCTCGAAATCGGCTTCGGCCCCGGCATCGCCATCGCCGAACTCGCCGCCCGCGCCACCCGAGGCCACGTCTACGGCATCGACCACTCCGAAGCCATGGTCCGCCAGGCCGGCCGGCGCAACGCCGCCGCCGTCCGTGTCCGCCGTGTGCACCTCGTCCACGCCTCTGTGGACCGATTGCCGAACTTCGACGAGCCGCTCGACGCCATCCTCGCCGTCAATTCCGCGGGGTTCTGGCCCGACCCGGTAGAACGGCTCCGCGATCTACGGCGGCTGCTCCGTCCCGCGGGACGCATCGCACTCGTCAGCCAGCCCCGCTGCCCCGGCGCCACCCGAGAGACCACGGCCCGAGCCGCCGACAACCTCCGGGACCAGCTCACCCAGGCGGGCTTCACCCGGATCCGCGCCGAAACCCTCGACCTCGACCCGCCGGTCGCGTGCGTCCTCGCCACCAACCCGACCGGCGGGTGACCGATCGGTCAGAACTGGTCGTCGTACTGCCCTGCGCCAGCCGGTCGACCACGCTGATCCCCGGACGGCCCGCCTCGACCTGGAACCGCGCGGCGGTGGTGACCGTGGGGCCGCCCGGCGCCGAAGCGAGCCCTGGACGTCCTAGACGTCGGCGGTCAGCAGCGCGACTCCGCGGGCCGCGAGCCGGAGGGTGTCGGTGGGCCCGTCCTTGCCCAGGTGGTCGCGCATCGGCACCGGAAGCCTCACGGTGACGGGCTCGTCGGCGTGGTTGAGGACGACGTGGTAGTCGGTCCCGTCACCGGCCCGGCGTACGCGCGCCTGCACTCCGCCGGGCAGGCCGGACAGGACGGGCTCGACGCCGGCCTCCCGGCGGACGTCGTCGTACAGCCGCCGCATCGTGGCCGGATCGGGACGGGTGGCGAGGTACCACGCGGTGCCCGCGCCGAAGCGATGCCGTGTGATGGCGGGCCGGCCGGACGTCTCGCCGCCGTCGAAACACGCCACGGCCTCGGCGCCGTCGAGCCGGAGCTCCTCGGACCACAGCGCGCCCGAGCCGTCCGGGCGAAGCCCGACGGTCTCGCCCTGTGCCAGCGGCCAGAACTCGGTGACACGAAGGCCGAGCACCGGGGCGAGAGGCCCGGGGGCCCCTCCGGGATGGACCCGGTCACTGGAGTCGACGACGCCCGAGAAGAAGGAGATCAGCAGGGTCCCGCCGTTCCGCACGTACTCTTCGAGCGACGCCGCGTCGCCGTCCTCGACCAGGTAGAGGTTCGGGACCACGACCAGGCGATAGCCCGACAGATCCGCGCCGGGGCGCACCACGTCGCAGGCCACGCTCGCCTCGTAGAGCGGCAGGTAGTGCTCCAGGGCGGCGCCCAGGAACTGGAGATCGGAGCTGGGGTGGGCGTCGAGTTCGAGGGCCCACCAGTTGTGCCAGTCCATGACGATCGCCACGTCGGCCTGCGGCGGTCGCGCGCCCGCCGGCGAGCTCAGGGCGGCCAGCTCCTGGCCCAGGTCGCGGATCTCCTGGAAGGTACGGGTATCGGTGCCGCCATGCGGAACCATCGCCGAATGGAACTTCTCCGCGCCGCCGCGCGACTGCCGCCACTGGAAGAACATCACCGCGTCGGCGCCGTGCGCGATCGCCTGCCAGCTCCACAACCGCATCACGCCCGGCGGTTTGGCGGCGTTGCGGGTGCGCCAGTTGACGGCGCTGGGCGCCTGCTCCATCAGCAGCCAGGGCTGGCCGCCGCGCAGCGAGCGCATCACGTCGTAGCCGAAGGCCGCCCGCGCCGCCGCGTCCGCGTCGTGCGGGTCGGGGTAGGAGTCGTAGCTGATCACGTCCAGGTGCCGCGCCCACTCGAACAGGTCGAGGGTCCGCGCCAGCGGGACGAAGTTGGTGGTCAGCGCCACGCCGGGGGTGACGCGGGCCAGGACCTCGCGTTCGGCGAGATAGCAGGCGAGCAGCTCGTCGGAGCTGAACCGGGCGTAGTCGAGCCGCTGGGCGGGGTTGCGGAACGTCGGCGCGGTACGCGGCGGCAGCACCTCCTCGAACGACCCGTACCGCTGCGACCAGAACGCGGTCGACCAGGCCCGGTTGAGCTCGTCCACGGTGCCGTACCGGGCGAGGAGCCAGCGCCGGAACGCCTCCGCTGACACGTCGCAGTAGCACGCGCGGACGTGGCATCCGTACTCGTTGCCGATGTGCCACAGCGCCAGCGCCGGGTGGTCCCGGTAACGGGTGGCGACCTGTTCCGCGAGGGCGGTCGCGCGCTCCCGGTAGACGGGGCTGGACGGGCAGTAGTGCTGCCGGGCGCCGGGCCACAGGCGGGTGCCGTCCTCGCGTTCCGGCAGGGTCTCGGGGTGCAGCCGGGCCAGCCACGGCGGGGGAGAGGCCGTCATCGTGGCCAGGCACACGGCGACGTCCGCGTCCGCGAGCAGGTCCATGACCCGGTCGAACCAGCCGAAGTCGTATTCCCCCGGTGCGGGCTCCACCATCGCCCACGAGAAGATGCCCAGGCTCACCATGGACACGCCCGCCTCGCGCATGAGCCGGACGTCCTCGTCCCACACCTCCTCCGGCCACTGCTCGGGGTTGTAGTCGCCGCCGTAGGCGATGCCGCCCAGCCGCCGTCGCAACCGGTCCATACGGTCGTGGCTCTGGCTCATTTCTTCACACTCCCCTGGGTGAGGCCGGCGCGCAGGAACCGTTGCAGGAAGACGATCGCGATCATTAGGGGGACCACGGACACGAAAGCTCCGCCCACGGTGAGCTGGTAGAGGGCGGGCTGCCGGTCGGCGGTCGACAGCCACGAGCTGAGCCCGAGCGTCACCGGGTACAGCTTGGAGTCCGACAGCATGACCAGGGGCAGGAAGTAGTTGTTCCAGGTGTCCACGAACTGGAACAGGAACACGGTGACCAGTGCGGGCGACATGATGCGCAGTACCAGGGTGGTGAAGATGCGCAGCTCGCCCGCCCCGTCCATGCGGGCCGCCTCGATGATCTCGTCGGGGACGGCCGCGGCGGCGTAGACCCGGCACAGGTAGACCCCGAACGGGGTGACCATGCTCGGCAGCAGGACCGACCAGTAGGTGTTCGACATGCCGGCGCGGCTCAGCAGCAGGTAGAGGGGCAGCGCGAGCGCGGTGCCCGGGACCAGCACGCCGCCGATGATGATGTTGAAGATCGCCTCCCTGCCGCGGAACTCGTACTTGGCCAGGGCGTACCCGGCCATCGCCGCGAACAGCGTGGCGCACAGCGCGCCGACCCCGGCGTAGAGCAGGCTGTTGGCGACCCAGCGCAGGAAGATCCCGTCGTCGCGTTCGAGAAGGAGCCGCAGGTTCTCCAGCGGGCGCGGATCGCTGAACCACAGCCCGAACGAGCCGAACAGGTCCCCGGTGGACTTGGTCGCCGAGACCGCCAGCCAGTACACCGGCAGCAGGAAGTAGACCGCGGCGACGGCCAGCGCCGAGGTCAGCAGGATGCGCCCGCGCAGCGACCGCCGCGGCCGCGGGGACGGGGACGGGGGCAGGGCGGTGTCGTCGGCGCCGGCCGGCCGCGGAGCGGTCTCCACGCGCGTCGTCGGCACCGGGGTCACCGGCCGACCCTCGTCGAGGTCATCCGGAGGAACCCGAACGAGAGCACGAAGGCGATCAGCGCCAGCAGCACGGCCTCGGCGGCGGCGAGGTTGTAGTCGTTGTTGGCGAACGCTTCGCTGTAGGCCGACATGTTGGGCGTGTAGTGGCTGCTGACGCCGCGCGCCAGGGGTTGCAGTACGAGCGGTTCGGCGAACAGCTGCAGCGTCCCGATGATCGTGAACACCGTGGTCAGCACCAGGGCGGGCCGGACCAGCGGGAGCTTGATGTGCCGGACGACCTGCCAGGCGCTCGCGCCGTCGACGCCGGCGGACTCGTACAGGTCACGGTCGATCGCCTGCAGCTGAGCGATCACCACCAGCATGTTGTAGCCCGCGAACTCCCAGGTGACGATGTTGGCGATGGACCACAGCACGGTGTCGGGGCCGAGCAGGTCGGCCCGCACGCCCACCTGTTCCAGCACGGACAGGATCGGGCTGATCCCCGGGACGTACAGGAACCCCCACAGGATCGAGGCGATCACACCGGGCACCCCGTACGGCAGGAAGAAGGCCGTCCGGAAGAACCGCACGCCGCGTGCGGACGCCGCGTCCAGCATCAGCGCCAGCACGGTCGCGAGACCGATCATCACCGGCACCTCGACGGCCGCGAACACCAGCACCCGCCAGAGGCTGTCCACGAATCCCGGTTCGCCGAACGCCCGCGCGTAGTTGTGCAGGCCCGCGAACGTCCGGGTCTCCTCGCCCAGCCCGAGCGGTCCGGTGCGTTCGACCTTCAGCAGGCTCTGGTAGACCGCGTAGCCGATCGGCAGCACGAAGAAGACGAGGAACAGCAGGCAGAACGGGGCCAGGAACCCGGCGGCGGCGCGCGGGTGACGACGGGACATTGACCGGCTCCTACAGGATCGGCGGAAACGGAATCGGTGAACGCGCGGTCACCTGCCGGCCACCTGGAGGCCCTTGCTCTTCAGATCGGCGACGGTCTGCCGGTCGGTGGTGGCGATCACCTGGCCGAACGCGCCCGCGCCGCCGCCGACCGCGCCCTTGAACCCGTCGGTGAGGGTTGCCGCGGTCTGGCTGAACGTGGGGATCCACTTCCAGTTCTTGTTGACGGACTGGTCCGCGGTGGCGAACACCTCGTTGTAGCGCTGGCCGCCGAAGAAGGCGTCGGCCTGGTCGAGCGCGGAGCCCTTGAACGCGCCCTTGGCCGCGGGCCAGCCGTACCCGCCCTTGATCAGCAGGTCGACGCTCTCCTTGTCGGTGTTGAGCCAGACCGCGAACCGCAGCGCCTCCTTGGCGTTCTTGGTGCCTTTGAGCAGCGCGGTGGACGACCCTCCGAAGTTGCCGGCCGTGTTCTGGCCCGCCTGCCACTGCGGCATCGGCGCGACGCGCCACTTGCCCGCGGTCTTCGGGGCGTTCTCGCGCAGGATCGCATCGCCCCAGGACGCGCCGACCCAGGTGGCGATCTGCCCCTCCTGGAGGTCCCGGAACCACTCGTTGGACGAGTCGGGGATCGTCTTCACCAGCTTCCGGCGGACGAGGTTCTCCCAGTAGCGGGCGACCTGCTGGGTCTGCGGGTTGTCGATGTCGACCACCCAGGTGTCCCCTTGGGTGCCGAACCACTGCCCGCCCGCCTGCCAGGCCAGCCCGGCGAACCAGCCCGAGCTCTTGGGCGAGAACGTGCTGATGTAGGCGCCGCGCTTGCGGACCTCCTGCGCCGCCTTCTCGTAGTCGGCCCAGGTCTTCGGCGGCTCGATGCCCCACTTGTCGAACAGGTCCTTGCGGTAGAACATCGCCATCGGACCGGACGCCTGGGGGATGACGTACGGCTTTCCGCCGAACACCCCCTGCTGCCACTGCCAGTCCACGAAGCGGTTCTGGTACTGCGCGGCGTCGTGCCGCGACAGGTCCTCCAGGCCGCCCGCGAGCAGGAACCCGGGAACCTCCTCGTACTCCAGCTGTGCCAGGTCCGGGGCGTTGCCGGCCTTCAGGGCGGAGTGCATCTTCTGGTAGCCGCCGTCGCCGCCGGCCGGGATCTTCGACACGTTGACCTGGACGTCGGGGTTCTCCTGGTTCCAGAGTGCGACGGCCTTGTCGATGCCCGGCACCCATGCCCAGAAGGTGAGCGTCACCTTCTCCCCGGACCCCTCACCGGAACCGCCGCCGCACGCCGCGGCCAGCAGCGTCGTGGCCGTGGTCAGCAGGGCAACAAAACGAGACCTCATTGCTGTCGTCCTTTCGCTCCGTCGTTCCCGAAGGCAGGGCGGACGTCGGCGAGGACGTAGGATGTCCTACGTTGGACATACCATAACCAGGTCCCCAAAACCGGTCAACGGTTTGTTTCGCGACGCTCTCAGCGGTGGTTCGTGCCCGGCCGGTCCCGGCGGTCGGCCCGCGCCACCCGCGTGTCGATGTTGCGGAAGTGCTTGGCCAGCGCCTCCTCGGCGGCCTCCACGTCGCGGCGGCGCAGCGCCGTCACGATCGCGCGATGGCGCCGGACCGTGCCGATCGGGGACGGGTCGTGGTCGAAGCCGCGGACGCGGGAGACGCGGTCGAAGACGTTCCAGAACACCTCGAGCAGCTGCGGGACGAGCGCGTTGCCGACCGAGCGGTAGAGCAGCTCGTGGAACTCGCGGTCCTCCTCGGCGAAGGTCTCCCCGGCCCGCGCCCTGGCGTCCATCCGCCGGACGATGACGTCGAGCGCGGCCAGGTCCTCTTCCGGGATGGTCGGGGCCACGCGCCGGATCAGGCCCGCCTCCAGCACCTCGCGCACTTCGAGGATCTCGCTCAGCGCCCGCACGTAGCCGCCCGCCTCCTGGAGCGTGCGGAAGGTGAGGCCGTCGGCGAGCGGGGTCAGCGACACCTGCCCCACGTACGTGCCGTAGCCGTGCCGGATCTCGACGATGTCGAGCGCCTGCAGCCCCTTGAGCGCCTCGCGGACCGAGTTGCGGCTCACGCCCAGGCTCGCCATCAGCTCGGTCTCGGTGGGCAGCGGCTCCCCGGGGCGCAGCCTCTCGTCGAGGATCAGCTGCATGATCTCGTGCTGGACCTGAGCGCCCGTCCGCCGGGCCGTCCCCCGCGCCGTCCCCCGCTCCGCCTGCCGCTCCGCCACCGTTACCTCCCGCCGCCGGGGCCGCCCCGTGCCCCGGTCCGGGCACGGTTGTGCTCCCGGGCTCCGAGGCTTATCGTACGACCACTTCCACTCTGACATAGGACGTCCTACGTTGTAGGCCGCAGCAGTCGTCGTGCGTCACCGGAGGAGGGCCCGTGTCCCCCGTCATCAACGCGATCCCCGCCTCATGAGCGGCCCGGCCCTCCGGGGCGTCATCCCGCCCGTGTGCACCCCGCTGACGGCGGCGGGCGAGCTGGACGTCCCCGCACTGGAACGGCTCTGCGGCTTCCTGCTCGACGCCGGCGTCGACGGGATCTTCGTCGGCGGCTCCTCCGGCGAGGCCGCCCTGCTCACCGACCGGGCCCGTGCCGCGGCGTTGACCACCGTCGTCGGCGTCGTCGCGGGCCAGGTCCCCGTGCTCGCCGGTGCCATCGACACCAGCGCGCCGCGGGTGCTCGACCACGCGCGCACCGCCCAGCGGCTCGGCGCCGACGCCGTCGTCGCCACCGCCCCGTTCTACGTCGAGGTCTCGGCGCGCGAGATCGGTGCCCACTTCCGGCTGCTCGCCGGGGCGCTCGACCGGCCCGTCGTGGCCTACGACATCCCTTCCAACACGGGGCGCAAGATCCCCGGCGAGCTGGTCGTGGAACTCGCCCATGACGGGGTCATCGCCGCGCTCAAGGACTCCAGCGGCGACCTCACCGGCTTCCGCCGGGTGCTGGCCGGCACCCGCGACCTGGACTTCGCCTGCCTCACGGGCTCGGAGACGCTCGCCGACCTGGCCCTGCTCAGCGGCGCGCACGGCATCGTCCCGGGGCTGGGCAACGTCGACCCGCACGGATACGTGCGCCTGGCTGGCCATGCCCGGGACGGCGACTGGGCCGCCGCGCGCGACGAGCAGCGCCGGCTCACCGAGCTGTTCTCCATCATCACGGTGGCCGACGCCCAGCGCATCGGGCCGATCTCCGCCGCGCTGGGCGCGTTCAAGGCCGCCCTCGTCCTGCGCGGGGTCATCGACCACCCGCGGACCTGCGACCCGCTGTCGCCGCTGCTCCCCGCCGAGATCGAACGGATCGGCGACCGGCTGCGGAGCGCGGGCCTGCTACCGGTCGCCGACCTCCGCTGACGGCCGGAGGGCGCGGGGTCAGCGGAACGCGGCGGCGTTGCGCCGCGCCCACTCGGCGTAGGTGCCGGGCGCGCGGCCGAGGACGCGCTCGACGTCGGGGCTGATGCGCTGTTCGGCGGGGGTGGGGTCGCCGAGGATGGCGAGGGTGGTCTCGACCACGGGCTCGGGCATGAACCGCAGCATCTGCTCGCGGGCCTGTTCGCGGGACTGCTCGACGAACCGGACGGGTTCGCCGAGGGCGTCGCCGATCGCTTCGGCCTGATCCCGCGGCGTGACGAGGGCGGGGCCGGTGAGCTCGTAGATCTGTCCTGCGTGGCCGTCCTCGTGGAGCGCGGCCGCGGCGACCTCGGCGATGTCGGCCGGGTCGATCGTCGGCAGGCCGACGTCGCCGAAAGGCGCGGCGACGGTCCGCGCCGTCCGGACCGGTTCGGCCCAGGCGTAGGAGTTGGAGTCGAAGCCGCCGGGCCGCAGGATCGTCCATTCGATGCCCGATTCCCGGACGGCGTCCTCGATGGACCGCCCGAGTTCCCCATGCGAAGGCGACTGCGGCCGGGTGGCCACGCCTTGCGAGGACAGCAGCACCACCCGTTCGACGCCGCCGGCCTTGGCGGCGTCCAGGATGTCCTGCGGGCTGAGCAGGTGCGCGCCGGCGCCGCCGTTCTGCATGAACAGCGCATCCGCGCCGTCGAGAACGGGTCGCAGGCTCTCCGCGTCGGCCAGGTCCGCTCGCCGGTGCTCGACGCCCGCCGGCACGTCCGCTTGCGAGATCCCGCGGGACGTCGCCCTCACCTGCCCGCCGGCCGCCGCGAGCACCTCCACCAGCGATCGGCCGACGTTGCCGGTCGCCCCGGTCACCACGATCATGGCGTCCCCCAGAAGTTAGTTAGTTGGCTGACTGAAAAGAACGCTAGCACACCCGGGCGGCGGCCTGTCTATAGTTAGTGAGGTGACCAACTCACCCAAGGGGCGGGCGCGGGGGGCCGACAAGCGGCGGCGCCTGATGAGCGCGGCCGCCCGGGTCGTGCACCAGCAGGGCGTCGAACGCACGACCATCGCCGACATTGCGGCAGCCGCCGACGTTCCCCTAGGGAACGTGTACTACTACTTCAAGACCAAGGACGAGCTGGTCCAAGCCGCGCTGGCCGAGCATGCCGGGCACCTTGCCGAGCTCACCGGCGAGCTCGACGAGCTCCCCGACCCGCTCCAGCGACTCAAAGCCCTGGTCGACGCGTGGGTCGGCCAGCGTGACACCACGGCCCGCTACGGCTGCCCCACCGGCACCCTGGCCGCCGAACTCGACAAACGCGCCGACGGCGGCCTCGACCTGGAAGCAGGCGAGGTCATCCGGTCGCTCCTGAACTGGACAGAGCAGCAGTTCCGTGAACTGGACCTGCCTGACCCGGATGACCTCGCCCTGACGTTCGTCGGCGCTTACCAGGGAATGTCCTTGCTGGCCAATGCACTGCGCGACCCGGAGATCATGACCGGCCAGGGAACCCGCCTGACCCGCTGGCTCGACTCCCTCATGGAGGCTTGAGCGGTCACAGGGTGGTGGGGAGCAGGAAGGCCGTCGTCGCCGAGGAAGCCTGGACGCCGGTCGCGTCAGCCGAGGAGACCTTCGATCATGCGGTTGAGCAGTTGCTCGAAGTCGGGCGGCGGTACCTGGTCCGGTGCGGCCAGCAGCGCTGCCAGCCGGGGCAGGTCGTACGCGGCGACGGCCTTGTGAAGGTAGCGGGACTGGGCTTCGGCGTTGTGCTGCGGGTCCGTTCCGGCGCGCTCCTGGGTGCGCTCATGGAGCACATGGCTGCCGATGAAGCCGGTCAGCAGGGCGATGATCTCCAGCAGTGAGGGGCCGTCGCGGCCGGTCGGTTCCAGGATCGCCAGGGTGTGCTCCATGAAGGCCAGGAGGTTGGGCCCCAGGGTGCGGCGGTCGGACTGGGCCGCGTGCAGCCAGGGATGGCGGCGGAAGACCTCCCGCTGGGAGTGGCACTGTGCGCGCAGGTCCGTCCGCCAGTCGCCGGTCGGCGCCGCGAGCTCCACTTCGCCCGCGGCTGCGTCGATCATCAGCTCCACGAGCGTCCGTTTGTCGGAGGCGTAGGTGTAGAGCGTCATCGTGCCGACGCCGAGCCCGGCCGCGACCCGCCGCATGGTCACCGCGGCAAGTCCGTCGGCGTCGGCGATGGCGATCGCCTCGGCGACGATCTGCGGCCGGGTCCGCGCCGGCGGCCGGCCCAGCCGCGAGGTGCCGCGGTCCAGCCAGAGCCTTTCCGGATCCATGGCCCTCCCTCCTCGTGCGTGCTCCATCCTGCTATTCTCGTACGGTGTACTAGAAATGGGGGGGCGAGGATGGGGCACAGGAAGCCGCCGTGGCGGGTCCGTGCGATGCGCAACACGTTCAAGGGCCTTCCGCGGGCGCTGCACCACGTGGCCTACGAGTCCGGGCTGGTCGTCCCGGGCGCCGACGGTCGTGCCTTCACGGCCGATCACTACTTTCCGGTGGACCCGGGTGACTTCCCGACGCTTCTGGTCCGCACCCCGTACGGGCGCGGCCTGCCCTGGGCGGCGCTGTACGGGCTTCTGTTCGCCGAACAGGGTTTCCACGTGGTGCTGCAGGACAGCCGTGGGCCGTTGGGAGGCCCGGACTCCTGGCGGGCCGAAGCCGCCGACGGTCACGCCGCCGTCGCGTGGCTGCGCGAACAGCGCTGGTTCACCGGGGTGCTGGGAACGGTCGGCCCCAGCTACATGGGCTACACCCAGTGGGCCCTGGCCGCCTCACCGCCGCCCGAACTGCGTGCGATGGTGATCCAGGTCGGCCTTAGCCGACCCCATGACCTCTACTACACCGGCGGAGCGTTCAACCTGGAGACCGCGTTGGTCGCCACCACGATGGCGGTCCACCAGTCACGTGGCCTGGGCGCCTATCTGCGGGCGGCGATCCGCGCTCAGCGCCGGATGGACAAGGCCGCGCGCGACCCGTCGATCAAGGACGCCTATGTGTCCGTGCTCGGTGAGCGGGCGGCCGTCCTGGAGGGGGTCCTGGCGCACCCCGACCCCGCCGACCCGTTCTGGGCTGGCACCGACCTGACGGCGGTGGCCGACGGCTTGCGGATCCCCACCGCGCTGATCAGCGGCTGGTACGACGTGTGCCTCGACCAGACCCTGCGCCAGCACTCCCGGCTGGTACGCTCAGGTGCGCCCACCTCACTGCTGGTCGGCCCCTGGACCCACACGTCGGCGTTCGACAAGGGAATCAAAGACGTGTTCGCCGACACCCTCGGCTGGCTCAACGCCCACCTGCGCGACGACAAGTCAGGTCTGCGACCGACCCAAGTGCGTGTCTGGGCAGGCGACGGCTGGCGGGACCTCACCGGATGGCCGCCGGCCGGCAACGTGCGCCGGCATGTGCGCGCGGACGGCACCCTGGGCGACGCCACATCCCACGAGCCCATCCCACTGCGCCAGGATCCCGCCGACCCCCCGCCCGCCCTCGGCGGACCCCGCCTGGGACCACGGGCCGGGGCCAAGGACAACCGCGAGCTGGAGACCAGGAAGGACGTGCTGACCTTCACCAGCGAACCGAGCACCCGGCCATTCGAGGTGCTCGGCCCCGTCCGCTGCGAGGCCAGGATCTCCGCCGACGGCGCGGGCGCCGACGTGTTCGCCCGGCTCTGTGTCGTCGACACCCAAGGCCGTTCCACCAACCTGTGCGACGGCCTGCTACGCCTGAACACGGCCCCGGCCGGGCCCGTCGACATCACCGTGCCCATGAGCGCCACCGCCCGGATGATCCACCCGGGGGAGCGGATCAGACTCCAGCTCAGCGGCGCCCCCAGCCCCCGGTTCGCGCGCCGTCCCGCAGGCCCGTCGGTGGTCTCGGTGCACCGGGCATCCCTCGTCCTGGGAAGTGCGGGTGACTGATCCGGTCATGGCCGGGGGCTGACTCCGGCCAAGGTCAGGCCGAGTTGCCGGTCCGCCTCGGCGGCGGGGTCCGGGTGGCGTTCCGTGGCCAGGGCGATGCCGGTGATCAGGGTGAGCAGCCCGATGCCGATGTCCATCGTGCTCATTCCTATGGATCCGGATAGCGTCGTACGCGTCGAACCGATTGGGGAAAACGATGCGCAACACCGAACTCGAGAAACTCGACGGGCTCCTCGGCGAATGGACGACAACGGTGTCGGACGCCTGGTTCCTCGAACCGCCTGGCGCCGAGGTGCCGGGCAAGACCGACGTCGCGCTGCTCGGGGAGTCGTTCCTGGTCGTGACGTCGGAGTTCGGCGAAGGCGAGGACCGCTCCGAGCTGAGCCTCGTCATCGGACGCAGCGACGCGAACGACGCCTACGTCGTGCTTTACCAGGACGACCGCGGTGTATGCCGCCAGTTCGCCATGACCTTCGGCGACGGGCGCTGGACCATGACCCGCGAGGACCCGGACTTCCACCAGCGCTTCATCGCCGACGTCGAGAAGGATCGCATCGTCGGACGTTGGGAGGCCTCCGACGACCAGGGCAAGACCTGGCGGAAGGACTTCGACCTCACCTACGAGCGGGCCTGAGCCGGATCGCGCAGGGCGGGCACCGACCGGCACGCCCGCGGCCCCGAGCGCCCTGCGCCTGCCGGCCGCCGCGGGAGGGCATGACCCTTACGGAGTGATGACGTGTCCCGGGTATCGATACAGGCCGGGCCTAGCGTGAGCACGTGATCTCTGCTCTTCCGGCTCCCTCTCGGGAACGCGTGCGCCCAGGACGTCGCCGCCGGGAAGGCCGTCGAGCCGGCCGCATCTGGTTGCCGTACGCTGCGTGGGTGACGGTCGCGACGGCGCTGCACCCGCGAGCCTTTGCCAGGTCGCCGTGGTGAGCCCCGCTGAGGAGACCGGGCGAGTCCTGGTGGTGGACGACGATCCGACCGTCGCCGAGGTCGTCGCCCGCTACCTGGTGCGCGACGGTCACCGGGTCGAGTGTGTGGCCGACGGGCGCGATGCTCTGCGACGGGCTCTGGACGACCCGCCCGACCTGGTGGTCCTCGACCTCATGCTGCCCGGGCTGAACGGCCTGGAGGTGTGCCGCAGGCTCCGCGAGACCTCCCCGGTGCCGATCGTGATGCTGACCGCGCTCGGCGAGGAGACCGATCGGCTCGTCGGTTTGGAAACCGGTGCCGACGACTACGTCACCAAGCCGTTCAGCCCTCGCGAGCTGGCCCTTCGGGTGCGGTCGGTGCTGCGCCGGGCCCGCGGCATGGTCGTCCCCGCCGGCACCGGGGTGCTGCGCGATGGCGACCTGACGCTGGACGCGCGGGCGCACGAGGCCGAGTTGCGCGGCGCTCCGCTGAGCCTGACCACCCGCGAATTCGACCTGCTGGCGTTTCTGATGCGCCACCCGCGGCGGGCGTTCACCCGGGACGAGCTGCTGGAGCGCGTGTGGGGCTGGTCGTTCGGCGACACTTCCACGGTCACCGTCCACACCCGGCGGCTGCGGGAGAAGATCGAGGACGACCCGACCGCGCCGCGGCGGATCGTCACCGTGTGGGGTGTCGGCTACCGCTACGAGCCCGCCGGCATCGAGGAGGCCTCGCCGTGATCCCCGTGTCCGACCTGCTGCAGGTGGTCTGGTACGCGGCCGTCGCCGCGCTCGGCGTCGCGGCGGCCGGGTTGGCGCTGCTGCACCGGCTGCGCGGCCGGTCCATCGCGGTCCAGCTCGGGCTGGTCGGCGTCGCGACCGTGCTGGCGACCGTCTCCGGCATCGTCGTGATCACGTTCATGATGGTGCTGAACGACCACGACCAGTCGGTGGTGCTCGCCGTCGTGGCGGCCTCCGGCGCGGTCGCCGCCGGGGTGTCGTTGCTGCTGGGCCGTCGCCTGGTCGCCGCGAACCGCGTCCTGGTCGCGGCCGTGCGCGCCGATCCGTACCGCGTGCCGGGCACCCGCCTGCCCGCCGAGCTGGCCGAGTTGGCGCACGAACTCGACGACGCCTACCGGCGGCTGGCGGAGGCCCATGCCCGTGAACGGACCCTGGAGGCCAGCCGTCGCGACCTCGTCGCCTGGGTCAGCCACGACCTGCGCACGCCCTTGGCCGGGCTGCGGGCGATGGCCGAGGCACTGGAGGACGGCGTCGTGGCCGACACCGCGACCGTGGCGCGTTACCACGGCCGCATCCGCGTGGAGGTCGACCGCCTGTCGGAGATGGTGGACGACCTGTTCGAGCTGTCGCGCATCCACGCCGGAGCGCTGCGGCTGTCGCGGCGGCGGGTCGGGCTTCAGGATCTGGTCGCCGAGGTCGTCGCGGGCACCGAGGCCTTGGCGAACGCCAAGGGCGTCCGGCTGCGCGGCGACGTCCGGCGCCGCACCCCCGTCGAGGTGGACGCGGGCGAGATGGAACGGGCCCTGCGCAACCTGGTCGTGAACGCGATCCGGCACACCCCCGCGGACGGCACCATCGAGATCACCGGTGAGGTGACTGAGGGGATGGCGTGCGTGACCGTCGCCGACGCCTGCGGCGGCATTCTCGAGGCCGACCTGCCTCGGGTGTTCGACGTGGCGTTCCGCGGCGAGAGCGCCCGTACCCCGGGCGGCGGCGCGGGCCTCGGGCTGGCCATCGCGCGCGGCATCGTGGAGGCGCACTCCGGGCAGATCGGGGTGACGAACGCTGGTCCCGGCTGCCGCTTCGTCGTGCGCCTCCCGCTCACACCCTGACGGCGACGCCGGTCGCGGACCATTTCCGGGCCAAGCCGTGCCCTCCCTCCGGTCGATCGCCGGCGGCAAATCTTACGAGGTTCGTACGGGACGGGCCCAGACCGCGTTTCCAGGCGTCCGCCACCCTACGTTCGTCGCATGCGAGTGCTGCTCACAGGTTCGGCCGGATTCATCGGCTCGCACGTCGCCGAGGCCCTCGCGGCCTCCGGGCACGAGGTGCGCGAGCTCGATCCGCGCGCGGGCGAGGAAGCCGGAGACGTACGGGACCCCGAGACGGTGGCGCGCCGCCTGCGCGGCGTGGACGCGGTCTGCCACCAGGCGGCGATGGTCGGCCTCGGTGTGGACGTGTTCGATCTCCCGGCATATGCGGGCGTGAACGTGCAGGGCACGGCGGTGTTGCTGGCCGAGATGGCCCGCGCGGGAGTGCGAGGGCTTGTGCTGGCGTCGTCGATGGTCGTGTACGGCGAGGGCGCCTACGCCTGCGACGCCCATGGGAACGTCAGACCGGGCCCACGCTCGGAGAGCGATTTGCAGGCAAGACGCTACGAGCCGTCGTGCCCTGTATGCGGGAGCCCTCTGGAGCCCGGGGTCGTCCAGGAGGAGACCGTCCACGATCCGCGCAACGTCTACGCCGATACCAAGGTGGCCCAGGAACATCTGGCCGCGTCCTGGGCGCGTATGACCGGGGGCAAGGTCGCGGCGTTGCGCTACCACAACGTGTACGGCCCGCGGATGCCTCTGGACACGCCCTACGCGGGGGTGGCCGCGCTCTTCCGTTCGAGGTTGGAGCGTGGGGAGCCGCCGTTGGTGTACGAGGACGGGCGGCAGCGACGCGACTTCGTTCACGTGCGGGATGTAGCCCACGCGAACGTTCTCGCCCTGGAGTCACTCAAGGACAGGAGCGAGGGTGAGTCGCGCGCGTACAACATTGCCAGCGGCACTCCTCGTTCCATTGCCGAGATGGCTCATGCGCTGGCTGACATGTACGGCGGCCCAGAGCCGCAGGTGACCGGTGGTTACCGCCTGGGCGATGTACGCCACATCGTGGCGAGCCCTGGGCGTGCGCGGGACGAACTTGGATTTACGGCGGAAGTGCCTTTCACCTCAGGAATGGCCGAGTTCGCCAACGCGAAGGTAGGCGCCGCCCGGTGAACGACGTCGTCGATGTCATCCTGCCCTGCCTGAACGAGGCGGAGGCGCTGCCCTGGGTGCTGTCACGGATGCCGCCCGGCTTCAGGCCCATCGTGGTCGACAATGCGTCCACCGACGATTCGGCGGAGATCGCGCGAGGCCATGGCGCGGCCGTGGTCGAGGCTCCGCAGCGCGGATTCGGTGCCGCATGCCATACCGGCCTGCTGGCGGCCTCAGCGGATGTGGTGTGCTTCATGGATGCCGACGCGTCCCTTGACCCTGGGGAACTGCCCCGCGTCGTGGCGGCTCTGGGGACGCGCGGGCAAGGCATGGTGCTCGGTAGGAGGCGCCCATCGGGACGGGGCGCCTGGCCGATGCACGCCCGCTTGGGCAACACCGTCCTGGCGCGCTCCCTCAACCGGAGGGCCGGTACGGCCCTGAACGACCTCGGCCCCATGCGGGCCGTCCGGCGAGCCGGGCTGCTGGGCCTCGTGCTCGCCGATCGCCGTTTCGGCTACCCGCTGGAGATGGTCCTGAAGGCCGCCGCCGCCGGCTGGACGATCACCGAGGTCGACGTGACGTACCGTCCCCGCCAGGGCCGTTCCAAAGTGACCGGCACTGTCGGCGGGACCGTGCGGGCGGTCCGCGACATGCGCCGCGTACTGGCCGAGGTAGCGCCGTGAACGCCGACCTGGTCGTCATCGCCAAGGAGCCGGTGCCGGGACGGGTCAAGACGCGGCTGACACCCCGCTACACGGAGGAGGAGGCCGCCCGGCTGGCAGAGGCGGCTCTCGCCGACACGCTCGCCACTGTCGCGCGCACCCCGGCCGGAGCGCGGACCCTGGCTCTGCGGGGCGGTCCCGGGCCGTGGCTGCCGCCCGGCGTGCGGGTGATCCCGCAGCGTGGCGACGGCCTCGACGAACGGCTCGCGCACGCCTTCGAGGACGCGTACGCGGGGCGGCCCCTCGTCCTGATCGGCATGGACACCCCGCAGGTCACGACCGCTCTCCTGGAACAGGCGGGGCGGGCGATGGAGCACTGCGACGCGGTGTTCGGCCCGGCCGACGACGGCGGGTTCTGGCTGCTCGGCCTGGACCGCCCCGACGCCGCGCTGCTGCGCGGCGTGCCGATGTCACGCCCCGACACCGGGCGGGCCCAGCTCGACCGGCTGCACTCGGCGGGGCTAACCGTGGCCGTACTGCCCCGCCTCACCGACGTGGACACCGCCGCCGACGCCGCCGGCGTCGCCGCGCTCGCCCCGCACGGCCGGTTCGCCGCCGCCGTCCGGGCCGTCCAGGACGGCAAGGCCGGGAACGCAGGGGATACGAGGCAAGCCCTCCGGGCGGGGACGGCATGATCGGGGAGCTGTACGAGCGGGCCCTCGAAAGGCCGGACGGCGTCGAGGTCGAGGTCGAGGACGGCACGGGCCGCCGCGATCCGCTGCCCGTCGGGGAATGGATGTCCCTGCGCCCCGGCGACGCCGGCCTGCTCGACCGGTGCGACGGGCCCACACTGGACGTCGGTTCCGGCCCGGGACGGCTCACCGTGGCGCTGACCGAACGCGGGCTGCTCGCCCTCGGCATCGACGTCGCCCCGTACGCGGTCGCGCTCACCGTCGCGGCCGGCGGCCCCGCGCTGGTCCGGGACGTGTACGACCGGGTGCCCGGCGCCGGGATCTGGACGACCGTGCTGCTGGCCGACGGCAACATCGGCATCGGCGGCGACCCGTCCGCGCTGCTGGGCAGGGTCTTCGCCCTGCTCGCGCCGGGCGGCGGCCGGGTGTTGGCGGAGGTGATGGCGCCGGGGACCCGCTCGCACGCCGGACGGGTCCGGCTCCGTACCGGCCGGGCCGTCGGCGAGTGGTTCCCGTGGGCTCGGGTGTCCGCCGACGACGTCATCGGACTCGCGGAGGGCCAAGGGGCCGAGGTGACCGAGGTGTGGGAGGAGGGGGGCCGATGGTTCGCGTCCCTGGGCCGCTGCTGAGCCGGATCCGCGGCCGGGCGGTGACGTTCACGAGCCGGTTGCACGATGAACGGGTGGCGGCCTGGCTCGGCATCGCGCTCGGCCTGTCGTTCACCACGGCTTTCGTCACGGGCCTGATCAGCCATTTCATGCAGCACCCACCGGACTGGACGGTGTGGCCGTCCCGTCCGGTGAACCTTTACCGGTTCACCCAGGGCCTGCATGTGATCGGTGGGCTCGCGACGATTCCCTTGCTGCTGGCCAAACTGTGGACGGTCTATCCCAAGCTGCTGCGGTGGCCGCCCGTGCGTTCCGTCGGGCACGCGATCGAGCGGATCCTGGTGTTCGTCCTGGTCGGGGGTTCTCTGTTCCAGCTCGTCACAGGGCTGCTCAACGTCGCCTACTGGTATCCGTTCCCGTTCTTCTTTCCTACGGCGCACTACTGGACGGCCTACATCCTCATTGGAGCCTTGGTCGTGCACGTGACCAACGAGTGGGCCAAGGTACGGCGCACGGTCATGACTCGTCCGGAGGACGGCCTGGGACGGCGCGGGTTCCTGTTGACCGTTGCCGCCGCCGGGGGGACGGTCGTGTTGACCACGGTCGGTGAAGCATTCTCGCCTCTTGCCAAGCTCGCGGTACTCGCGCCCAGGCGTCCCGGGGTCGGTCCACAGGGATTGCCGGTCAACAAGTCGGCGGCCGCCGCGGGCGTCATCACGGCCGCCCGTGACCCCGGTTACCGGCTTCACGTCGCAGGCCGCGTAGAACGAGAAGTGTTCCTTTCCCTGGACGACCTCAACGCGCTCCCATCCCATATGGCGCGACTGCCGATCGCATGCGTGGAGGGATGGAGCGCGGAAGCCACCTGGAAAGGGGTGCGGCTACGCGACCTCCTCCACATGGCCGGTGTCTCTCAGGACGCGCGCGTACGGATCGAGTCACTGGAACGCGGTGGCCTCTACCGAACGTCCTGGGTCGACCCTCCCCACTGGCACGACCCCCTCACCCTGCTTGCGCTCGAGGTGAACGGCTCGCCTTTGGATCTCGACCACGGCCACCCATGCCGGCTCATCGCGCCGAACCGCCCTGGGGTGCTGCAGACCAAGTGGGTCCACAAGGTGGTGGTCGTATGAAGAAGCGCATCCTGGGTTACGGGGTTGGCGGAGCGCTTATGGCTACCGGCCTATGGGGCCTTGTCAGGGAATCCGATTTCGATCTCGTGGGCTGGGCGGTCTGGTTCGGGGGAGCGGCCCTCGTCCATGACGCGGTCCTGGTCCCGTGCGTGCTTCTCGTGGGGGCGGCCACCACGCGTCTGCCTCGCTCCTACCGGTGGCATGTGCAAGGCACGCTCATGGTGGGCGGAATGGTGACGCTGGTGGCGTTGCCGTTCGTGCTGGGGCAGGGGCGACGTGCGGACAACCCGTCCATCCTGCCTCTCTCCTACGGCCGCAACCTTCTCATCGTTCTGGCTGCTGTTTTCGTCCTCGCCGTTTGCACCGCTCTAAGGCACCGCTACGGAATCCGCAAAAGTCGTCGAAGGTGTTCCGATGGCGACCGGTGAGCTTGAACGGCCTCGTCCCCGGCCCGCTCCCCGGAAAAGGACCCGTCCGCATGGGCGGATCGTGGTCGCGGCATGGGCCCTGCTCATTATGGGCGCGTTCGTCGTCGGCGACCTACTCAAGCGGGCTGGGCTCGCCACCGAGGACGAACTGCCCCCGTTGCATGCCGCACCCCGGTTGCTCACCTGGCAGGTCGTCCCCGCGGCCTGCCTGGGCGGGGCCGCCGTGGCAGTGCTGCCGTCCCTTGCGCGCCTGCTGCCGTGGCGGGTTCTGCTGCCGGTGTCCTGGGCCGCGTCTACATCATGGACGGTCGTGCTGGCCCTCACCGACGGTCTGGACGCTCTGCACCGCCCCTTGGACGCCCCCACCGAGTACCCCGCAGGACTTGACGCCGTCCGGGCGGGCGGCCCTGCGGAGTGGCTGCGAACGTTCACCGAGAGGCTCGGCGGCTACACCACCCACGTGCGCGGCCACCCGCCGCTTCCCACCCTCGTGCTGTGGGCGCTGGAGGAGATCGGGCTGCGCGGCACAGGCTGGTCCTCTGCGCTCGTCGTCGCGTCCGGGACGTCCGCCGTCGTGGCCATCGCCGTCACCGTCCGCCACATCGCCGGGGAGACGCTCGCTCGACGTGCCCTGCCGTTTCTCGTGCTGGCGCCGCTCACACTGTGGATCGCCACGGCAATGGACGCCTTCTTTCTCGGCGTTGGGGCCTGGGCCACCGCCCTTACCGCTATCGCGGCCAAACGCAACAGCTTCGTCGCAGCCGCAGGAGCCGGTCTCCTACTGGGCACGCTGCCCTACTTTAGTTACGGTCTTCTTCCCCTGTTCGCCCTACCGCTCGCGGTCGTTATCCTGGCGCGGCCCAACCGTCGCGTGCTTGCCATACTGCTGTGCTGTGCCGCGGTCGTGCCCTTGGCCTTCGCCACTGGCGGCTTCTGGTGGCCGGACGGTGTTGCGGCCACCCGCGAGACGTACCTCATCAGCCGAGGGTCGGCGCAACGCTCGTACGCTTACTTCGTCATCGCCAATATCGCCGTGCTCGGCCTATTGGTCGGCCCTGCTACGGCCAGCGCCCTGCCGGCAGTGTTCTCACGACGCCGTCCCCTGGCATGGCTTGTGGGGGCGGCCCTAGTCGGGGTTCTCGCACTGGACGTGTCGGGCGTGACAAAGGGCGAGGTGGAACGCATATGGGTGCCCTACGCGGCATGGGTGCTCCTTGCCTCGGCCCAGCACGATCCCCCTGCACGCAGATGGCTGGCCGCGCAGGTAGGGCTGACCCTAGCGATCCAGGCGCTCGTCCAGTCGCACTGGTGATGCGGCAGGTCGGCGCTCAGCCGGCGGGCTGGTGGTTGAAGATGATGCGGGCGATCTTCCAGTCGCCGTCGGCGCGGCGGAGGAGCCAGATCTCCCGGCTGCGGACGGTCTTCGAGGGACCGCCCTCCCTGGGACGCACCTCCTCGTAGGACGTGCCGCACACATATCCGTATTGTTCGACGACCTTGATCTCTTCGGCGTGGAAGGTCGGGTCGATCTCGTACTCGGCGAGGAAGTCGGAGACGCCCTTGCGGATCTCGTCCTTTCCCCGGCGTTCGGGCAGGTCCGGTGGGCACCACATGCAGTCTTCGTCCCACAGGCTCATGTATCCGGTGATGTCCGACGCGCGGACATAGGCGGGCAGCTCCTCCTGGAAGATGCGCCGGATTTCGGTTTCGTCTTTCTGAGGATTGGACGGTGTCATGGTGCTCACCTTCAGATGACCGTTTTCGTGCGGCCGGCGTCTCGGCGGCGGCGCCAGAACGGCGCGGTGGTCCAGCGGCGTTCCAGCCCGTACAGGTGGTCCCGGACGCGCAGGTAGTCGTCGAAGCGGAGACCGACCGCGCGGTGGTGCTCGGCCGGGTCGCGGGGACGGCCGTCCAGCCGTTCCGCGATCAGGGCCGCGGCCGTCCGCGCGTCGGCGAGCGCGTTGTGCAGGCCGCGCGCGCACAGCGGGTCGCAGGGCGCGGCGGCGTCGCCGACCGCCAGCCAGCCGGGCCCGGCGGCACGGTCGAGAACGAAGGACGGCGCGGCGCGGGCCGTCACCCGCCCGCCCGCCAGCGGCCGGCCCGCGATCTCGCCGGACAGCCTGGACGCAGCCCGCGCGCCCGCGAACCAGCCCTCCGCCGTGTGCAGCTTCAAGGACCGCACGATGCCGGGATCGCTGGCGACCGCCACCGCGAGCCGGTCGCCGGGCAGCCGCGCGGCGTACCACCAGCCGTGCTCGGTCGCCTCCACCAGCGTGAGGCGCGGGAACACCGACGAGGCGGCGAGCCGTACCACGCCGGTGACGCAGGCGAGCCGGTCGTGGTGGCGCGGGCGCGCGCCCATCGCGCGGGCGAGCCGGCAGCGGCGCCCGCTGGCGTCGACGGCGACGGCGGCGCGCACGGTGCGGGGCGGGCGCCCACCCTGTGCGACCCGCAGCTCGACCCCGCCGGGCACGGCCCGCGGCGCGCCGACGAGCCTGCCGTGCGGCAGCACCTCCGCGCCCAGCCCGGCGGCGCGCCGGGCCAGGAGCGCGTCGAAGCGGTCGCGGTCCAGCTGCCATCCGGTGCCGTGCGGGTTGAACAGGTAGTCGTTGTAGCCGAGCGCCTCCCCGCCCCACGACGAGAAGGAGCCCAGGCAGGGCTCGTGCCCCTGGGAAAGGAAGTCGTCCCATACGCCGAGGTCCTCCAGGAGCGGACGGATGTCGGGCGGGACGCTCTCGGCGGTGCGGGGCCGGGTGGTGCCGGGCCGGGTGGTGCCGGGCCGGGCGGGGCGGCCCGCGTCCACCAGCAGCACTCGTACCCCGCCTCGCCGCAGGGCGATCGCGGTCGCGGAGCCCGCCGGCCCCGCCCCGATGATCACGACATCGGGGTCGCGGGTCACGGTGACGGCCGGCTGTACTTGGCGCCGCTGAAGTCGTCCCAGTGGTCGGAGTTCATCGGCCAGGGATCGATCTTGGGTTCCTCGGACGTCCCGTTGTCGAGTTGGCCGGCGACCTCCAGGTACTGGTCGGCGGAGTGCCCCGCGCCGCCGTCGCCGTCGATCCGGCTGCCCTGGAGGACGAAGCCGATCCGGTGCCAGTGGATGACACTGTCCAGCAGCTTCTGGTACCTGCCCACCTCCCCCAGGTCCTCGGACTCGGTGCCCTCTCCCCGGACCGAGTAGTACTGCGGCCCCAGCTGCTCGCCGCGGACGTCCTGGGCCCGGTGCACCTGCACGGGACGCTGGGCGGGCCACGACCAGAACAGCGTGGTGCTCTTCGGCAGGTTCGGCGCCACATTGTGCGTCGCGCACGAGTTGTAGTCGGTCTGCCAGGGGACCGCCATGAACTTGGTCGCGTCGCCCGGCTCCAGCGGTGCGGTCTCCCCCGGGGCCGGATGCAAGGGGATGTAGCCGACGGTGAGGAAGGGCCGATCCGGCCGTGCGCTGCCGTAGTCGAGGTCGCGGGCCCGCAGCCGGAACGGCCCGCAGCCCGACTCTCGCCAGTCCGTCCGGTAGATGTCCTCCTCCCGCACGATGAAGGTCATCTCGATGCCGGGGGCGAAACGCCCGCCGAGGCAGTTGGTGAGCACCGCCTTGTCGAGATGCTCGCCCGGCCCGAGCCGCGGTCCGCCGCCGGGATCGGCCAGGCGCTGGTCCCACTGCTGGAGCAGGAAGTACTGGGTCGGCGTGACGGTCAGGAACGCCAGCCCGGCGTCGCCCATGGCCAGCGGCATGTACGGCGGCCCTACATGGGACTGCTCGGTGTTCGCGGGATCGCGGATGTAGGCCAGCCCGGTCATGACCGTGTCGGCCGGGTCGCTGTCCGCGTCGATGCTGCCGACGGACTCGTGCGCGTCGACCGCGCGTTCTGGCAGGTTGGTCGTCCAGCGTTGCTGTGCGGCGGCGCGGAAGAGCGGCGCCAGTTCGTCGTCGAAGGCCGGCCGGTACCCCAGATCGAACTCGCGGCCGTTGAACAGCTCGGGCTGCAACCCGAGCTCGCGCACCCAGGTGTCGTAGATGTCGTCCCACAGCGTGACGACGTTGCGGATCTGCGGGGCGTAGCCGGGATCGGTGGTGATCGCCCAGGCCCCGTGCACGGGCTGCGTGCCGCCGTCCTCGAACACCAGCACCGCCGTCACCGGGCCGTCGCCGGTGTCGTCGAACCACCCGTCGGCGTTCACGTCGCCGTACACGCCCGGCGAGAGCAGGTCGCCGATCAGCGGGTACGGCTTGCCGTCGGGCATGTACCTGCCGCAGGCCCGGCCCGGCGCGGGCAGGACCAGCAGCCGGCCGTGCTCGTCGGTGAGCAGCTCGCCGAGCGTGTCGATGCGCCCGGTGGGCTCGTAGAGCTCGTCGTACCGGTCGCAGGGGAACGCCTTGGGGTACCTGGGGACGGGCTTGATCCGCGCGCCGTCACCCGCGCAGGGCGTCGTCTCCCGGTCGAACCGGACCGGCCCCGTTTCCTTGCCCTGGATGGCGCGCGGCCCCGGGTCGATGACCAGGCGGTTGAGGCGCTCCAGGCTGCCGAGGTCGGTGCCGTCCTGTGCGTTGCGCACGAAAAGCCGCTGCTGGTGCTCCGGCTCGTAGAGGTGGATGCCGAGGTCGTCGTTGAGAACGTAGGAGTTCGCCTTCTTGTTGGCCAGGTGAACGGTCCAGACGATGTCGGCGACGGTCCGGCCGCCGATCTCGCTCCCGATGCGTATCTCCGTACCGGCCCCGGACGGATAGGCGTCCGCCTGCTCCTCGGGATAGGCGTAGATCCTGAACCGCGCCGCCTGGCGCTTCAGAGCCCCGTCGGAGTCCCTCAGGTCGCCGCTGGTGATGGGCTCGTCCTCGGTCCCGGCCCGGATGGGCAGGCCCCCGGTGACCGTGCCGTCCGGAGGTGCGGGCATTCCGGTCATCGTTTCCGGGCCGAGGTGGTACTCGGCACTGTTGCCCACCCTGGCGATGCCTATCGCCGGGTGAATCCGGAACTGGTAAGCGGAATCGGCCACCGCTTTCTCCCTTCGACGCTCGTGGCCCTGATCCTCAGGAGAATCTGGGGACGGCACCGTGCCGCCAGCAGGCGAGGACGTCCCCGCCGACCTCGGCCATGCAGGAGCCGAAATCGTCCGCCGGGCGACCGGCGAAGAGGTCGCCAAGGATCTCCAGCAGGCGGCGGAAATCCTGCACGAGGATGCGCTGCGCCTCCTGCCCGTCTTCATTCAGGGGTTCCGGGACGGCGGAATAGACCTCGGGCAGGTCCGCCAGGTCGTAGCGCAGGTCCTCGAAGCGGCGGAAGTGCGACCATGCCTCCGCGTATCCGTCGGCGGTGTTGCGATGCTCCCACGCCACCTCGGAGTCCCCATCCGACTCGCCCTCGCCCTGATCGACGATCAGGTTGACGAATTCCAGCGCCTGGGCGAGCCCGCCCGGCCCGTCCTCGGTGATCCGCTGCTCGCCGAACCACTGGTAGAAGGCCCCGAACTCGTCGACCTGGTTGATCCCGCCGCGCAATTCGCTGACGAGTTCGCACATGCCGAAGCTGGTCACGTGATAGAACTCCGCGATCGAGCGGTACTTCTCGAGTTCCGCGTACGGAGCCATGAGGCTGCTCGACTTCCAGTCCGGATACTCGACGAGGCACATGGTGTTGATGCGCTTCTCGTCCAGCGGTCCGATCTCCGCGCTGTACGGACTGTAGAGCTCCGTCGGATCCGGATGGTTCAGCGAGAAGTCGAGGTGCGGGATCTTCTTGCCCCGGTACTTCGGTGGCCTGAACCTCGGCTTGTGCCCGTAGGCGTTGGCGATGTTGCAGGCCAGTTGCAGGTGCAGCATCTCCTCCCGGAGGACCGCCTCGACCAGCCGGAACGCCCGGTGCGCCGGGTCGACGACCGAGTACATCGCGGCCATGTAGTAGGGAATGGTCCACATTTCCAGGTCGACCAGACCCTGCAGATGCTTTCTCAGGTGGCGCAGGTCCCACGTCGTCGTCGGTTCTGCCGCGAGCGTCATCAGAAGTCCGCCTCCGCGCAGGGGTCGTTCTCGTTGAGCTGGTTGGCGGTGCTGAACCAGACCGTCACGGCGCCCCTGAGATCAAGGGTCGCCGGCGCGTCCTTCCTGCCCTGGAAGAGCACCGGGCAGGAACCCTCGGGCAGCGGCTCCCGGCACGGGACGGGAAGGCTCGGGCCGTTCTGGAGCGTGAGCTCGGCGCTCGCCTCGACCTGCTCCGCCGACATCCAGTCCGGCACCCTCCCGAGGGTGACGATGTGCTGGAAATCGGGGTCGCACGCGATGTAGTGGGTCAGGTGCGCCTCCGCGCCCCTGCCGAACACCACATAGTTGTGGTGCTCCGGGCGCGGGATGTCTTTGTTGAAGTGGCGGAAGAGCACCACGTCCTCCACCGTGACCGGGACGTTCTCCGCGAACGGCGGCCCGATCGGCTTCGGGTCCTGCTGGTCGTCGTCATAGGCGCTGTACAGGTCCGCCCGGAACGACCTCACCCGCCCGGACTTGATCCCCGGCAGTGTCATCTTGTCGTTCTCGCGATTGACGAGGTTGAAGGTCTGCCCGGGGTTCTTCCTGCGGCGGTCCTGGTAGCCCCGCATGACCTCCGGCGGCAGCGACGCCCGCAGCACGATCTGGTACATGTGCTTGCCCATGGTGAACATCGGCATATGGGACAGGAACAGCGTCTCCATGCCGATCATGAAGAAGTTGTGCTCACCGGGCTCGTCGATGATCGGATCGGATGGGGTCATCGTGCGCCTCCTCGTGCGGTTCCCTGCCGGCCGGACTCCCGGCCGCCTTCCCCGGTCTCGCCCAGCACGTCGCGCAGGGCGCTGATCGACGGGCTGAAGAAGTAGCCGCCCCCGGTCGGGACGACCCACTCGGCGGTGGCCGACAGCGACCCGGCCGCCCCGCCCGAACCGAAGATCGTGCTTTGCCTGCGGCGGCCCTGGCCCGGCTCGCCGTTCTGGCCGATGAACATGTCGTGTCCGCTCGGGCTGCGCGGCGCGGTCGGGCTGCCCATCCATCTGGTGCTCAGGAACTCGAACTGGTCGCTGAGCGAGGCCTGGTACGACAGGAAGAGCAGGCCGCGGTCGGCGTCGTGCGTGCCGGGATCGTCCTCGGCGTACGGCGGTCCGTACGGCAGCCCCCTGCGCAGGATGCGGCGGCCGAACGACGCCCGCCGCCCGCCGAGGTCGTTCGGCGTCCCGCGTGCGTTCAGCTTGCGGATGTGGGCGGCCATCGGGCAGGTCAAGCCCACCGGGTCGGCCTTGGCCTCGGGCCAGCCGTCCGTGTCGCCGTCCCCGACGTGGAGCGGCGGCGGGCCGCCCGGGAACGCGAAACCGAAGTTGTTGTTGGCGAGACGGTCGACGCCCAGCGACAGATCGTCCTTGTCGGGCAGGCGCACCACGGGTGCGCCGCTGGGCCAGCGCCCCACCACGCGCGCCGCCAGCCACTCGGGCGTCGCCTGCGCGAACCCCTGCTGCTTCGACAGTCGCTCCGACTCCTCGCGCACGAACGTCCGGAACGCCGGCACGTCCTGCCGCAGCCGACGGAAAGCCAGGTAGGAGCCGTTCCGGCTCCACGACGGACCGGGCAGGTTGACCCGGCCCGGCATCAGGGGATCGGCCCCCGACTTGGGATAGCCGAAGACGAACTCGCCGGGCCACACCAGGTACTGGCCGGGAAGCCCGTAGAGCCAGGCGTCGGGGACCGCGTCGGGGTCCACCAGCCGCGGCGTGATGAAGGCGTCCGGCTCCTCGGCGAACCGGCCGCGGACCCCGGGCTGCGACACCCCGTCCTGGAAGCCGAAGTGCTCGGCCCCGAGGTCGTTGAGCTTGGCGCCCTCCTCCTCGTAGAAGCAGCGCAGGCCGCCCGCCTCGGCGCCGCGGCGCATCTCCTCCATCAGCTCCCGGCACGCCTCCTGCCGGTCGGCGTTGAACACCAGCAGCACGTCGGCCTCGTTGCCGGGGCCGCCGAGCCGCCAGTTCGCCGGGTTGCCCTCGCTGGACGGGTCGGTGGGATCGCCCAGCAGTGACGACCGCGCCGCCATCCCGAGGGCGAACCCCTCGTCCTCGAAGGACTTGACGTCGGAGGCGTGCGGCCCGCCCGCGAGCAGCCTCTCCAAGGCCGCGCGGCTCACCGCGACGTTGAACCAGGCGTCGTCGACCTCCGCGGGGATCTCGCCGAGGGTCTCCAGCCGTTTGGCCGCGGTGAAACCGCGCAGCCGCCTGACCTTCACCCGCGTCTCCATGACCCGCGCCAGCGTCGTCACCGACGGCGCGATGCGGGCGAACCAGCGCCGCGCCTCCGCCGGGTCGGCGATCGTGAAGGCCGCGACGGCCATGTGCGGCTTGAGGAACCCCGGGACGATGTTGCCCTGGATCTCGTCGGCGTCCAGCACCGGCTCCAGCGCTGGTTCGTACTGCTGGTCGGCCATCACCGGCCCCCTTCGCTCGGACGGCCTGCGGTGGCCAGCGACGCCTGCGGGTAGTCGAAGGCGGGCAGCGTGCCGGACCGGCAGGGCTGTTCGGACCCCCGGTAGTAGAGGAACTCGGGGTTGGTCGCGTCGGCGCACGCCCCGCAGCGGCGCTTCTGGCACTCGCAGTCGACGGCCCAGTTGGTGAAGCGCTTCGGCGCCGACACCTGCCCGATGATCTTCATCGTGACGCACTCGGCGACCTGGCCGCCGGACGTGATCGGCACCCCGCCGATCGTGATGTCGCCCACGGAGTAGCCCTCCTCCGGAGGCACCTCCAGCACGGCCCGCTCGATCATCCCGGGCCGGCCGCGCAGGATCCGGAAGAAGGCGGGATCGACCTCCGCGCCGCCGGGCCCGGCCCACCCGGTCATCTCCAGGTGGTCCATGTAGAGGCCGACGGGATTGGCGAGGGTGATCTCGAACCCGAGCGCGGCCAGCTCGTTCACGCTCCCGCCGATCGTCGGGTCGCTGCAGCGGTTGAGGCCGCCGTAGCCGGCGCAGGCGATCAGCGCGTCCGGGTCGGCCATCGGGGCCGCGCGGCCGGGCGCCGGGGTCGTCGTGCGCAGGACGGTCGCGTCGGCGCCGAGCTGGATCTCCGCGGACAGCGTGTTGTCGGGCTGCCCGAGGTGCATGATGCCGTCGACGGTGTTCCAGCGGTTGTACGGGTTGTAGGTGCCCTTCGCGTACACCACCCGGGGCTTGCGCGGATCGCTGTGGTCGACCAGGTCCTCCGAGCAGATCAGGTCCTTGTACTCGACCTCGGGGCTCACGAACTCGCGGTAGCGCTCGACCAGCAGCTCCCGGTCGCCGACCGTTTCGTACTTGGGCTTCCCATTCATGTCGGGGAGCTTGTCCCCGTGCAATGCCTGCCAGTACTCCGGCGGCTCGGAGGTGAACGTCACCCTGACGACGCGGCCCCACTCGTCGCGGGTCGTACGCCATTCGCAGTACTCGTCCTGCGGGCGATAGTAAAGACCATTCCATTGCTCGCCCACAAAATAGGAACCGGGCCCGTCCATGCGTTCGGACAACGGCATCAGAAGCTCGGCACGGCGTAGTGCCTCCGCCCGTCCCCAGCGATTGCGGAGGGTTCCGGAAAAGCCGGTCCAGACGATGTCCTGGGTGAGCGCCGGCCCCTGCGGCGGCGTCTTGAGCTGGTTGATGTACTGGCATGGCTGCCCTTGGAGGACGGGCAGCTCGGAGGCGATGCTCTCGTCGAACCAGCCGGAGACCGCGTCGCTCCACTTCTGTCGCTGGCCCGGAATAAGGTCGAAATCGGTCAGATATCCGGGCGGGTCGTACAGCTTCAATCGCGCGGACCCGGAGGTGGCGTTCGCATGGGTCATGCCGGTCATTCCTCGTGATTGCTGAGCGTTTCCGGCTGCGTCCATACCCCTCGGTGAAAGGCGTAACCAAGGACCTGATTCCGGTGCATCCAGCGATTTTTTCGAAAAATGACCGGCCGCGGAACATCTAATGGGCCGATGCCGGAGAGGCCGTCCTCTCGCTGCGCTCAGCCTGCGACCCGGTCCATACGGAGGAACTCGGTGATGCGGAGCAGCTTCGGTGGGCGTGCCACCTCATCGGAGAGGGCTTGGAACGCCTCCTCTTTCCCGACGAGGCGCGGGGCCGCGAGTTCCACCTCCCGCCCGTCGACCCGGAGCCGCGCACCGTCGGCTGCCAGGACGTTCCGCACCCAGTCCGAGCCCGATCCATACACGGGAACGAACAGGTAGCCGCCGTCGACAGGATGCGCGTCGAGCGGCGTGTGGTACGTCGCGCCAGAGGTGCGGCCGACGTGAGTCAGCACCGGCCACCTCCCGCCCGCGATCGCGCGGGGGTTGAACACCCGCTTGTTGACGTGCCCCCACCACTTCGGCATCGGCATCGGAATCTCCTTCTCTCGCTCCTGCGGGGTGCGTCGTGGGTCAGACGTGCGCCGGGCTCCCGGCTGATTCCACCCCGGCGGACTTACACCCGTAAGGATGACTTACGTATGTAAGGATGACTTACGCGCGTAAGCTTGGCAACCCCGCCCCGTAGCTTGGAGTCGCCTTGTCACCATCACCATCGCGGACGCCGCTCAGCAGAGGCCTCGTGCTGGAAGCCGCGATCCGGGTCGCTGATCGCGGCGGGGTGGAGGCGATCACGATGCGACGGGTGGCGCAGGAACTGGGCGTGGAGGCGATGTCGCTTTACCACCACGTACCGAACAAGGACGCGATCCTCGACGGTGTGGTCGACATGGTGTTCGCGGCGATCGAGCTACCCGGTGCCGAGTGCGACGATTGGCGCGACGCGATCCGTGCACGGGCTTCCTCCGCGCGCGCGGTCCTGTCGCAGCACAGCTGGGCGCTCGGCCTCATGGACTCTCGCCGCGCCCCGGGGCCGGCGACGCTACGCCACCACGACGCCGTCCTCGGTGTCCTTCGCGAGGCGGGCTTCACGCTGCCGATGGCCGCGCACGCCGTCTCGCTCATCGACAGCTACGTCGGCGGGTTCGTCCTCCAGGAGGCGAACCTGCCAGTGACGACGCCCGACGATGTCGAGGAAGTGGCCGGCGGCATCCTCGAGCACCTGCCGGCGGACGAGTTGCCGTACCTCACGGAGATGATCGTCGACCATGCCCTGCGGCCGGGCTACGACCACACGAGCGAGTTCGGCTACGGCCTGGACCTGATTCTGGACGCGCTCGAAGCTCGCCGGAGGTAGATCGCAGCCTCTGGAAGCGGTCGGGTGGTCAGGTCTGTCGGCGCAGCCGGTACCACTGCGGCGAGGTCCTGTTCATCGGCCAGCCCAGCCCTGCGGTTTCCGCGGGCTGGACGTCGAGCAGCTCCCAGTCCGGGAAGGCGGCCTCGACCTCCGCCTGGGACACGCCGCCGATCCGGGAGCGCAGCCGGGTGGGACCGAAGGCGAGCATCAGCAACGTCGAGTCGGGGTTGGCCAGCGCGGAGACACTCCGCCCCTCGGCCCGTTGCCGTTCGGTGTCGAAACCCTGAAAACAGCCGATGTCGAGGAAGAAGTCGAACGTCCCCAGGTCGGCCGACGGCAGGTCCGTCACGTCGCCCACGGCGTAGGTGACCCCGTCCGTCTCCTGACGCTTGGCCGCTTCGATCGCGGCCGGCACGTAGTCGATGCCCACCGCCTCCCACCCCCGGCGTCCGAGCTCGGGGGTGAACTGGCCACGGCCGCAGCCTAGGTCGAGCGCCCGGCCGAACGGGCGGGAGCGCCCGGTCTCCTCACGGTCCAGCAGGGCGGCGATGCTGGCGGCCGCTGCCTGTCCGTAGCGCTCCCAAGGTGTGATGCCGAAGCGGTACATGCGGGCGTAGTTCGTCATTTGACTAGACCGTCTCATGGCGCGGCCCAGAGGCCGCAGCGGGGTGCGGCGGAGCATCCGAAGAGCTGGTGGCCGCGGCACGTCGCCACCAGGGCCGGTTTCCCGCGTCCACGAACAGGGCGTGGGGTGAACTGGACCCGGTGGTGATGTCGGAACTCGCGGGCCGCTGTGGACGGCTCAGCCGTTCCCCTGGACACGGTGGGTGCAGACGGGCTTGCTGTGGGCGACCCGGTCGACGTCCAAGACGGCGACGACCGTCAGGCAGTAGTCCACGCTCGGGTTCAGCGCGGAGACCATCACCTTCGCGGCTCCCGGCGGTGCGGTGGCCAGGGTGGAGGGGGCGCGTCGCGTGGGCCCGCCGACCACGTAGTGCGCGGCCCGACCCCCGGTGCGGTCATCCCAGGCGACCTCGAGCGAGACCCGGCCGTCGGTGATCCGCACCCGGACGGGCGCGTACTCCTTGACCGGCCGCACCGCCGTCGGGCTGGACGAGGGCACCTGGGTGGGCTTCGCCTGCGGGGACTGCGCCCGCGACGGCTTCGCCTCCGCCTTCGCCGTCGGACGCCGCTCGGCCGACTTGTCCCCGGCCGTCAGGTTGACCGCAGCGATTCCTACCGCGACGACCACGAACGCCACCAAGAACGCCAGCACGGGCTTGCGGTGGCCGCCGCGTTGCCCGCCGCGTTGGCCGCCGCGAGGGCTTGGGGGCACAGGTGCGGCGACAGGCATCGGTGCGGCGACAGGCATCGTCGCCTGGTGGGTTCGGACGGTGTCGTCCGGCTCGGGTGCCGGCTCGGGTGCCGGCTGTGGTGCCGGCTGTGGTGCCGGCTCCGCCCATCCCCACTCCAGAAGGGGATCCTGCTCGGTGGGCGGTGCGGGAACGGCCCGCAGGCCGTCCTCAAGCGCATCGGTGAACGCCCGCGCCGTCGGGTACCGGTCGGCGGGATCGCTCGCCATCGCCTTCGCGAGGACGTTCGCGAGCCACTCCGGCACGTCGCCGCGCGGCACCCGCGGCACCGGCTCGTTCAACGCCCGTTGCCGTATCGCCCACCGGTCGTCACCGGTGAACGGGGCATGCCCGGCCAGCAGGCTCCACAAGGTCGCGCCGAGCCCGTACACGTCGGACGCCACGGTCGCAGGCCGCAGCCGCAGCACCTCGCGGGCGGCGAATCCAGGGTCGATGCGTTCCAGGTCCACCGGATCGAGCACGCCCGGCGCGGAATGCGCCGCCAGGGCCCGGAGCGTGGCCGACCCCGTCAGCAGCGGCCCCTCGGTGCCGCGCAGGATCTGGCCAGGGTGGACATCGCCGTGGACCAGGCCCTCCTCGTGCAGCGCCTGCAGCCCCTTGCCCACCGAGACGGCGGCCCCGACCGCGTCCTGGACGGTCAGAGGCGATCCCGGTGCGAACGCGTCTGAGGGGCAGTGCACCGAGGCCGTGAACGCCAGTCCGCTTGGGGTACGGCCGTTCTCGAGCACGGCGACAATGTGGTCACTGCGGGAGGCGCGTTCTAGGGCGGCCAGTTCATCCGGTGGGGGCTCCACACCGTCGTGCCGCACCCGGAGGGCGACCGCGATGCCGGACTGCTCGTGCACGGCACGGTAGGTGACCGCACCGGCACCGCGATGGATGATCGACAGCTCGCCGTACCCAGGCGGGGTTTCCGGAGACTCTTGCTCGTCGCCGATGCCGGCCTGGACCGGGCTGGGAAGTGGCGCGACCTTGATGTCGGTCTGGACTCGGCTGGGTGGTGGCTCGTGGCCGATGTCGGGCTGGACCGGGCTGGGTGGTGGCTCGTGGCTGACCTCGGCCTGGGCCGGACCGGGCGCCGGCGCGTCGCTGATCGTGGGCCGTGGCTGTGCCCGGGTTTGGCCGGCCGGCCCGGCAGGCGTCGGTCCGGGAGGCGCCCAGGGGTCCGGTGGGGGCTCGGGTTGCAGGTCAGGCTGTTCGGGGCTCGCCGACTGGGCGGCACCGAGCATTGTCAGCAGGTCTGACAGGCTCATCGGCCCCGTGGTCGCGATCACTCTTGGGTCGAACCGGTCACCGCGTGCGGTGAAGAAGCTGTGGACGAGCACGGTGAACCCGTTGGCCGCGAGCCCGTCGGCCAGGCGGGGGACTCCGGCGTCGGGGAGGTCCTCGTTGAAGCCCGGCGCGAACATGCACGCGACCGGGGACCCCACTTTGCCGCTGTTGGCCAGATTCTGAAGCTCGGTGGCGGAGGCGACATCGAACACGGCCGGAAACCGTCCGGTGCTACGCAGCTTGTGTGACAGGCCCGGGTCTCCCGCCACGACAAGGTTCGGCGCGGTAGTCATCACACGTTGTCCTCAGGGCTCTGGTAGTCGGTCGGACCAGCTCGGTCCGGTTCCACTAGAAAAGACAGTGCAGGCAAGCGGCGCTACCGCCATCCCCGACGCCCCAAGCCGGGGCCGTGGCGCTGCCACTGGAGCACCCGACCACACGGCGAGGATAAACGTCCACCACTTCGCCGATGGAAAGCCGTGAGCCCGGCCACGCCGGGCGCCCCAGGTTGACGGTGCGGGACCGGCGTGCACTGTCAAAGGCAGCCTGGACCCGTGCGAAGAAGATGGGCAATGGGGCGCCGAGCGTCGCGCGGGTCACGGCAGGGCGGGCCGTGTCCGGCGCGGGTTTGGATTGCCCGCCACATTCAGCGTTGCGCATCGCGGGTTTCTCCGGACAGTCGCTCTCAGAACCTCTGTGTGCAGTGCGAAGGCGCGGGCTGGATCGGAAATGCGAACTGAGGAACACAGGGCCGGGGTCCGTCAGGACGCCGGGCCCGCACCGGGAAGCCCACACGGCAGAGCCCTGCCGGGGACGACGAAGGGGTGCCTCTGATGACGTGGGGAAGGACCGCGGTGAAGTCCCGGGCACGCATCGGCGGCTGGGGCACGGCCGTCCTGATCACCGGGGCGCTGGCCGCGACGCTGCTCGGCAGCGGCCGGATCGGTCACGCCACCGAGGCGTCCGATGGCAGCGCCTGGTTGTGGAGCCGGACGGCGAGCGAGGTGGCGCGGGTCAATCCCGACAACGGCCAGGTGGAGCGGCGCCGCAAGGTGACCGATGCCCGCGGCCACCGGGTGCGGCTCTCCCAGAACGATCAGAACCTGCTCATCCATGATCTCGAGACCGGCCGTGTGTCTTCGCTCAACCTGAGCGGCCTGGGGTTGTCGGGACGGCTGAACGTCGGCGCCCGCGGCGACACCCACCTGGCGATGGGCGCCACCGCCGCCGCCGTGATCGAGCGCACCTCCGGCACGGTGCGCGCGCTGGACCCCGCCACGCTGCGCCCCGTGGGGACCCCCCTGCAACTGCCGGGACCGCTGGTCGGCGGCGAGTTCGACGATGACGGGCGGTTGTGGGTCGCGGTGCCCCAGCAGGGCACGGTCGCGGCGTTGAAGATCTCCGCTCAGGGCGCCGCCGTCGCCCGTACCGACGAGGTCGCCGAGCCCGGCCGTGATCTCGCGCTGAGCGTGCTGGACCAGGGCGCGCTGGTGCTCGACCGCGGCGGGCGCGACCTGGTGGTCGCGACCGGCGACGGCACCCGCCGGATCACGGCGCCGGTCCCGCTCGCGGGCGCGATGGTGCCCGAGCGCACCCATGGCGCGCTGGCCGCGGTCACCGTCCCCGCCGCCGGTTCGGTGGTCACGCTGGGCGATGTGGAAAAGGGCGGCCCGGTCCTGTCGTTCCCGTTGGCCGATCCCGTCCAGGAACCCGTCGTGCCGTTCGCGGGCAAGGTGTACGTGCCCGTGCGGGAGACCGGGCAGGTCCGGGTGTACGACCCGGCCGGACGGCAGACCGGCGCGCTCTCCATGCCGGCCGGGCGCGGCGATCTGGAGTTGCAGGTTCGGGAGGGCAACCTCTTCATCAACGCGCCGGGAAGCGCGGACGCACAGGTCGTCGGTACCGACGGCCGGGCCCGTAAGGTCGGCAAGTACCCGAACGGGCAGGGGAAGGGCGGGGACCGCCCGGTCGCGCCGGGCGGCGGGGAGAACAGCCCGCCGCTGATACCGGCACCGCCTGTCGAGCCGGTGTTTCCGGACCTGCCCGTCCTGCCTCCCTCGCGCGAGGAGCCGGAAGAGCCCGAGACGCCGTCCGAACCCTCCACGCCTGGAACGACCCCTTCACCTCCCGGGCGTACGGGGCCCACACCGAAACCGCCCCGGAAATCGGTGCCGCCCGTCCCCGAGATGCCGTCTGCTCGACCGACCACGAGTGCGCCTGGGACGAAGTCGCCCACGCCGCCGCGCAGCACCACGCCGAGGCCCCCTTCTACGTCGAGGCCCCCTTCCACGCCGAGGCCCCCTTCCACGTCGAAGCCCCCCACGTCGAAGCCCCCCACGCCGAAACCTCCGAAGCCGACGCCCAAGCCGACCCCCAACCCGTACACGCCGGCGCAGGTCTGTAACGCGAGTTCGGGCGGCAACTACTACGTGCAGCGGTCGGTCGGGTTCAGCGGCGGGCGGGTCTACCAGCTCTACAGCAACAGCACCAAGAAGAACTGCGCGGTCACGATGAAGACCGGCGCGAATGTCGGCAAGGGCACCAACGTCTGGGTCCGCCTGCAGGAGAAGAAGGGCGGCGAGGTCGGGTACGACGGCGGCACGTTCAAGTACTACGCCGGGCCGGTGTTCGTGAACGCGTCCGGCATCTGCGTCCGCATCTCGGGAGGCGGATCCGGCGCGAGTGTCTCGACCGGCTGGGCCAACTGCGGCTAACACTGGGAAGGATCGAGCGTGAGCATCACTACGGCTGAGCCTGCCGCTATCACAGGTGAGGAGGCGATGCTGGCGGCCGACACCTTCGCGCGGATGGCGGCGGGCGTCGGGACGGTGGCCCGCTGCGCTCCCGCGACGGTGCGGCTGATCCTCACCGCGTTCGCCACGGGCGGGCACGTCCTGCTGGAGGACCTGCCCGGCATGGGCAAGACCACCCTGGCCCGCGCCCTGGCGGCGGTGACCGGCGGGACGGCGCGCCGTGTGCAGTGCACACCGGACCTGCTGCCCTCCGACATCACCGGGGTGACGATCTTCAATGAGCGGACCCGGGAGTTCGAGTTCCATCCCGGCCCGGCGTTCACCAACGTCCTCATCGTGGACGAGATCAACCGGACCTCGCCCAAGACGCAGTCGGCGCTGCTGGAGGTGATGCAGGAGCGGCAGGTCACCGTGGACGGGACGGCGCACCCGGTGCCCCGCCCGTTCCTGGTGGTGGCGACGCAGAACCCGGTCGACCTGGAGGGCACGTTCCCGCTGCCGGAGGCCCAGCTCGACCGTTTCCTGATGCGGCTGCCACTGGGGTACCCGGGGGAGGAGGCGGAGCTGTCGCTGATGCGCGGCTCCGCCGTGGGCTCTCCCGAGGACTTGGCCGCCGTGCTGGACAGCGCGGAGATGGCACGGCTGAGCGACGTCGCCGAACGGGTCATCTTCGCCGAGCCGGTGTACCAGTACGTGCTGCGGCTGGCCCAGCGGACCCGCGGGCACGCACGGCTGCGGGCCGGGGTGTCGATGCGCGCGTCCATCGCGTTGTGCCAGGCGGCGCGCATGTACGCGCTGACCGACGGCCGCGTGTACGTCACCCCGGAGGACATCAAGGCTCTGGCCGGGCCGGTATGGGGGCACCGGTTGGTGCCGTTGTCGGGCGCCGCCACCGCGGAGGAGAGCGCCGTGCTGCTGGACGAGGTCCTGGCCGAGGTTCCGGTGCCGGTGCCGCACGAGAACCGGGGTTAGAACATGGCAGGGGGCACGCCTCGGCCCACCCGCCGCGGCTGGGGGCTGCTCGCGTCCGGGGCCGTCCTGTGTGTTGGCGCTCTCGGTCTGGGCTACCTGGCACCGGGTGCGCTGGGCGCGCTGGCGTTCCCCACTGTCGCGTTGGCGATGGCCCTGGCCCGGCAGCCCCGCGCCACCCGGGTGCACCGTCGCATCACGAACGCACGGGTGCACGCCGGCGAGTCCGTCACCGTCATCCTTGAAATGGACGGCGCGGAGGAGGGGCGCGTGACCGCCGCCGAACGTGTCACCGCGCCCGCGGGCACGTTCGTCCTCCCGCTGGGGCGAGCCCGTGCCCAGATCCGTTACGAGCTGACCGCGCAGCGGCGGGGCGTGTTGGAAGTGGGCCCGCTCAGCCTGGTCCGCACCGACCCGCTGGGGCTCGTACGGGCCACCCGGCGAGCCGACGACGAGACCGTGCAGGTGCTCGTGCATCCCCGCCACCACGAACTGGCCGTCCTGTCCGCGGCCGGTGTCGGCGGCCGGGACACCTCGGCGGCCGCGACCCGGGCGACCGAAGGCGCCTTCGCGGGGCTGCGCGAGCACGCGCCCGGCGACGACGTCCGCCAGATCCACTGGCGCACCTCGGCCCGCCGCGGGCGCCTGATGGTGCGCGAGCACGCCGACTCCCCGCAGCCGGGCGTCACCGTGCTCGTCGACGACCGCCGCGGCCCGGCGGAGCTGGACGACCTCGCCGAGGTGGCGGCCTCGATCGTGCTGTCCGGCCCGGACCTCCCGATCGATCTGCGGCTGGCCGGCGGGAAGTACTCGCCCGCGGCCGCCGGCGTCAGCGCGCACCTGGACCTGCTCGCCGAGGCGGCGGCCCGTCCCGATGCGGACTTTCCGACCGCCTGCGCCCGGCTGCGCTCCGCCCCCACCGGCCGCGCGGTCGTCCTGCTGCCCGCCGGGGCGGCCCCGGAGGACACCGCCGCGGCGCTGGACGCCCTCGCCGTGCGGCGCGGCCTTTCGCTGGTCGCCCTGATAGGCCCCGCTTCCGGAGCAGAACCCCCCGCACCGCCTCCCGGCGTGCGGCTTCTGGAGGCCCAGACCCCGGAGGCCTTCGCCACCGGCTGGAATCAGAGCCGCTGGTGGACCCGGTGAGCCGGGTGCGAACCGTCCTCGCCTCCGCGACGGTGACCATGACGGTGGCGGCGTCGGCGCCGCTGCTGGCCGCCGGGTACGAACGGTCGGCGCCGGTGGTGTTCGTGCTGGCCGGCACGGCGATCGCGGCGGTGGCCGTCGCATCGGCGGCGCACCGGCTGCTGCGCGGGCTGGGACCCCTCGCGGTGCCGGCGGGGCTGCCCGTGGCCGCGCTCGTGCTGGTCGCGCTGGCCGTCTGGTCGCCCGGGCCGGTCAAGGAGCCGGTGCCCGCGGTGGTGGACGCCGTGCTGCACTCGGGGGCCCGTATCCTCACCACGGCGGCGAATCCCCCGGCGACCGTGGACCTGCTGGCGTTCCCCGTGCTGGCGGTCTGGCTCGCCGGAGCGATCGCGACCGTACTGCGCCGCGACGGCCGGGTCCTGCCCGCGGTGCTGCCCGGAACGGTGCTCCTCTGCGGGGCCGCCGCGCTCAACCCGGAGGCGACCGAGCCCGGGTACTTGTCGGCGGCGCTGCTGGCCGGCGCCGCCGCGGTGGCGCTGGCCTCCGCCCCACGCGATGATCCCGACACCGCTCGGGCCGGGTTCACGGTGGCGGTGCGGGCCCCGGCGGCGGTGCGTGCACAGCGAAGCTCTCTGCCCCGTACCGCCGCGGCGGGGACGGCGGTGGTGTGCGCGGTGAGCCTTCCCGGTGTCGGCGCGGCGGTCGCGGCGCCCGGCGTGCTGGAGGGGTGGCCGGTACGGGCGTCCGACCCGCGCAGGCAGGGCGATGCTCCCGAGAAGCCGCGTGAGGTGCGCAATCCGCTGGCTTACCTCTCGGCGTGGGCGGCTGACCCCAATGTGCCGCTGATGACGCTTTCGGGTCCGCCGACGAGTACGCGGTGGGTCGCGCTCGCGGAGTTCACCGGAACGGTGTGGCTGCCCGACAGCAGCTACCGTCCCGCGGGGCCCGCTCTGCCGCCCCCTGAGGTGGTGCCGCCGCGGACGACGCGGACCACCGTACGGGTATCGGTCGGGAACCTGCCCGGCGACTGGGTGCCGGTCCCGGGCATCGCCACCCGGGTGGACTCGGTCGCGGTCGGCCACGACGCCGTGTCCGGCACGCTGCTGTCCTTGGACGGTCCGGTGGCCGGACGGTCGTACACGGCGGCCGGGATGGTCCCAGACTGGAATGGATGGAAGGGCTCCGGGGCCGCGGCCGCCTCCGGAGCCGGATATGAGCGTTACCTGCGGTTGCCGCCCGGAGCGCCGGCGCGCCTCGCCGAGATCGCCACAACGGCGGCCGGGGACGGCAACGCGCACCAGCGCGCGGCCCGTATCGCCGAGTACCTGCGTGACTCCTACACGTTCGAGCCGGGCGCCCCGGGCGGCCACGGTTACGCCGAACTCGCCGAGCTGCTGGTCCAGCCAGGCCGCAAAGGCGGCGGCGCCACCTCCGAGCAGTTCGCCGGCGCGTTCGCGGTCCTCGCCAGGGCGGCCGGGCTGCCGAGCCGGGTGGTGGTCGGGTTCGGACCGGGGAGCGGCAGCGGCAGCGGCAACCACGCGATCCGCACCGGTGACGCGGTGGCCTGGGGCGAGATCTACTACGAGGGCCTGGGCTGGGTTCCCTACGACCCCAACCCGCGGAAACGTTCGGAGGCGTCCCCGCGACCGCGCCCGCAGGAACGGCCGGACAGCGATGGGACCGACCGCGACGGTACGTCCCGCGACGACGCCGACGACCTGGCGGGTGGTGGTGGGCGCGGCGCCAAGCCGCCGTTGGCAGGTGGCGGGTACACCCTGCTCGTCGTTCCCCCGCTGGCCCTGCTCCTTCTCCTTCTGGGCGGGGTGCCGTTGCTACGGCTGCGGGGGCTGCGCAGGATGCGGCGGGGCACGGCGCCCGAGCGGGTCCTGGCGGGCTGGACAGAGCTTCTGGTGGCGATGCGGCTCGCGGGCCTGGCCATGCCCGCTTCCGCCACGACGGCCGAAGTGTCGGAGCGTCTCGCGGCGAAGTTGCCGGAAACCGATCCTGGACGGCTACGCCGGTTGGTCATGCTGGTGAACGCGGCGGGCTTCGGTGGTCCGGTCACGCCGGACGACGCCGAGTTCACGTCCGAGCAGGTCCGCCTGCTGGCCACCGGGCTGCGGCGCTCATCGTCACTGCCACGCCGCCTGTCATGGTGGTCGGACCCGCGCGCGCCGCTCTGGTCGGCTCGGCCGTCCCGCTTGAAACGACGAGTGCGGACAGGCTCCCTGCGGACGTCCACCGTCAGGCGGTAGCCCGCACTCGGACCGAGCGTGACGACCAGCTTGCGCCCTGTTCATATCAGTCCGGGAAAGTTATCCCTTTGTGTCTCACATCGGCCTGACGCAGAGACTTCTCGCCGCCTGCACGATTTCTTGCCCGCCGGTGGTTGACGATCGCGGCGGCTCGCGGACTGTCCAGCGCATAGTGCCAGATATGTGCCCGGGAGGTGCTCGTCCGTCGGTCGAGTCCTGACCGGCGAGCGACCCCTTCGGAGAGGGGGCCCATAGATCATGCAAGCGACGGACGTAGCCCGATCACAGGGCGCATCCGGTCCCGGAGGCCCGCCGAACACCTCGGACACGGTGACGAGTGCCTCTGCCCAGGGGACCGTTCCAAGCAGCCAGTTCCACGCGCGGCAAGTCGTACCGGCGGGTCTGGCGCCACCGCCCACGAGTCCGCTGGGGCTCGCGGCTTACAGCGGCCCCGGCCCTGCTCTCTGGTTCTCTTCATGCCATGGGGGCGCCGGCGCCTCCACGCTGACCACCCTCATCCCCTACGGCAAGAGCGCCGGACGGTACTGGCCGACACCCGACCCCCCTGGACAAGCCCGGGTGCTTCTCGTCGCGCGCAGCCATGCCTCCGGCCTCATCGCGGCTCAGAGCGCCGCCCGGCAGTGGGCCGCGGGCGTGCTTCCGACAGTGCGGCTGCTGGGACTGGTGGTGATCGCCGACGCCCCCGGAAAGCTCCCGAAGCCACTGAAGGACCTGCTGCGCCTCATTTCCGGAGGCGTGCCCCAGATATGGGAGCTTCCGTGGGTGGAGGCGCTGCGCCTCGGCGACCCCCCGGACCAGACCAAGTTGCCGTCCGCCTACCAAAGGCTCGCTCAAGACCTCAGTCGCATCATCTCGGAGGACGCACATGCTTGATGTGATGATCACGTGGACGACCGAGCTCGTGCACCATGTGGCAGCCCTGGCCCCCGGCGACCCAAGCCCCGGTGGCCCGACCATCCCGAACCCCGGACAGGGCGCGGAACCACCGTTCGGCAACGTGGTGACGACGCTGCTCAAATGGGGGATGTGGGGCGCTTTTAGCCTTTGTGTGGCGGGCTTCATCATTATCGGTGCCAGGATGGGGATCCAGCACAAGAGGGGCGAGGGGGGCGGTCACATGGCCAGTTTGGCCATCACCGGATTCGCCTGCGCCCTCATCGCGACCGCGTACACCATCGTCACGCAGATCGTCGCCTCAGCAGGCGGATGATGTCCCGGCGCGCCCAGGCAGCAGCATGCGCAGAGCGCTGTCAGAGCCCAGTGCGGCCAGGTCAGCGCGTAGTCGGCCTGTCTGCTGTAGTTCTTGCGCTGGGGCTCCTCTTGGGCGCGCTCGGCTCCTTGGCTCCCGTCTCGGGGTCGGTCCTCCAGGCCTCGACTGTGCCCGCCCCGGTAGATCGATTCCAGCCGGCCGATCGGAATTCCATTGGCCGGGCGCAGCCCACGGTCAACCTTGTCTCGGCTGTTCAGGCACCTCCTTGGGACACCAATTGTCCCGGACAGCCGAAATCCCCCGCCGACTGGAAGCCGACGGAGGCCATCTGGACCGTCGACGGCGACCCTGGCGGCACGCTTCAGTGGGACAGCAAAACCGGCCGGGTGAGGGTGTACGACATCGAGCCTGACGGCCACTACGTGCGCGGCGAGGTTTATGCCAAGGGTGCTTTGGTGGGCCAGCTGCGCGCCGGCGAAGCCGGCAAGTGCGACGAGGTTGCGATCCGCGGTTACAAGCCCGGCGACAAGGTCGAACTCAAGATCTGCCTGGGCACGAAAAATGGAATCGGGTACTGCAACGGCAGCGACAGTGGCAAGTGGCCCAAGCCGGACAGAGAACAGGATTACTGTGACACGCTGAGCGGGGACAAGAAGATCACCTGCATAGGCGGAGTAGAGGAAGCCTGTTCGGGCATCAAAGGGCCGGCCAAGGAGCATTGCATGGAAGGTGCCCGTGGTGACGGTTATGAGGAGGGTGACGGCTGTAGTCTGCTAGACGGCCCGCTCAAGAAGCTATGCGAGGGAAACAGCGGGGGAGGCGGCGGCGGAAACGGCGGGGGAAACACGGGCGGCGGAGGAAGCGGCTCGGGGGATCTTTACAGCACGGAAAAACCGGACGTACCCGCGCCTCCTGATGGGTCTCCTAGAGATAAGGATCCCTACGTCACCCTGCCACGTGGCCACGCGGAGGGAGTCTCCGCGGTCGCCGGACCATTGGCGCCATTGCTTCGCTGGTTGGTTTGGACTGTTTTGGGGGCGTGTGTGCTGGGGTTCATGATCGTTGGTGGCAATATGGCGATCAAGCATAAGAGGAGCGAGGCCGGTGCGCATGCCGCTGGCCTGGGCTGGGTGATGCTCGCGAGCGTCGTAGCAGCCTCTGGGGCGGCCGTCGCGTTCATTTCCCTGCTGATCGATCCACTGTGAAGTGGGGGTCCACCTTGTCTGAGTCGAGCGATTCCGTGATGTTTGTTCAACGCGATTCGGATGTGGCCTGATGGATATCACCGAGACCGCGTTCACCATCGTCGAGCAGCTCGCCAAAGGCCGATGATGTCTGGGCAGACCCGTGCAGCATGCGCAGAGCGCTGTCAGAGCCCAGTGCGGGTACGTCAGCGCGTACTCGGTCTGTCTCTTGTATCCCTCGCGCTGGGGCTCGTCCTGGGCACCCTCGGCTTCTTCAACGCTCCCGTTTCGGGTGGGCCCGCCCCGGTGGATCAGCTCCTGACGGCCAGTCGGGTCCCCGTTGGCCAGGCACAGAACACGGTTGACGTCGTGCCGGCCGTTCAGGCACCGGGCCGTGTGACCACCGTTGGTCTCGCGGCGTTGAAAGCTCCCGTCGACTGGGACAAGACGAAGAACATCCGGACCATCGACGGAGACCCTGGTGGCCAACTCCAATGGGACCCCGAAACCGGTCGGGTGAGAGTGTGCGACGTCGAGGACGACGGCCACTACGTGCGCGGCTACGCTTATAAAAAGGGTGTTGCGGTGGCCCGCGTACGCGCGGGCGAAAAAGGTAAGTGCGACGAGGCCTCTACCGGTTATAAGTCCGGCGAGGGGGCGAGATACGACCTCGTCGTCTGTCTGGCCACGGAGAATGGAGAAGGGTACTGCAATAACAGTACCAGTGGCACGTGGCCGAAGGCGGAAAGAAGCGAGGATGACTGTGAGAAGTTGGACGGGAAGAAGTACATAGAATGCGTAGGAGGGGTGGATCAGGCTTGTGGAAATTTGACAACGAACCCGGGAGAAAAGAAGAGGTGCATCAAGAACGGCGGGGAGATCAAGGAGCCTGAGGGATGTGAACTTCTACCCCCGTTCCTGCAGCCGGCCGGCTGCGGCGGAGGCGGAGGATCGGGTGGGGGGAGTGATTCAGGAGATGGAAACTGTGCGCTCCTGAGCGGGAAGGCCAAGGAGGTATGCCTGGGGGACTCCCGTAATAGGGTTGGTGGGGGGAGTGGTTCGGGGGGTCTTTACAGCACGGAAAAACCGGACGTACCCGCGCCTCCTAATGGGTCTCCTGGAGATAAGGATCCCTACGTCACCCTGCCGCGTGGCCATGCGGAGGGAGTCTCCGCGGTCGCCGGTCCATTGGCGCCATTGCTTCGCTGGTTGGTCTGGACTGTTTTGGGGGCGTGTGTGCTGGGATTCATGCTCGTCGGTGGCAATATGGCGATCAAGCATAAGAGGAGCGAGGCCGGTGCGCATGCCGCCGGCCTGGGCTGGGTGATGCTCGCGAGCGTCGTAGCAGCCTCTGGTGCTGCCGTCGCGTTCATTTCCCTGCTGATCGATCCACTGTGAAGTGGGGGTCCACCTTGTCTGAGTCGAGCGGTTCTGTGATGCGTGTTCCACACTATTCGGATGTCGCCTGATGGATACTGAGCTGCCGATTCTCGGCACCATATGGCGCGAGTTCTGCCAGCTGATCATTGCGTGGGCACTGGGAAGTTTCCAGACGCTGATGACCTGGTGGGTGAGCGATAGTGCTTTCACTGTGCACTTGAGTGGAGCGAAGAATGGTGCACTTTACAGTCTGCGTGACCACACTAACTGGCTGACTGCCATTGCGGCGTTCGCCGGATTCATGATCGCGGCCTTCCGGGTTGCCGTCCAGCGCAAGGGCGAGCCTTTTAAAGCAGCGCTTTCGCAATTCTTCGAGTTGGCCGTGATCGTGCTCACCCTTGCTACAGCGGTGAATCTGGCGGTCATCGCCAGCGATGAGTACTCCACTTGGGTTCTGAAAGGCCTGGCGCCGAAAGACGATAACTGGATTGCGAACTGGCAAAAAGGACTTGACCAGCTGGGGGGGTCCGAAACCGCTACCATGTTCCTCCTCGTCTTTTTTGCGTTCTTTGCGGCGATCTCTTCGGCAATACAGTTCCTGATCATGCTTTTTCGAAGCGGCATTCTGATATTTCTGGTCGGCATCCTGCCTCTATTGGCCGCGTCGAGGTTCACCTCATATGGAGAGTATGCCTATAAGAGGGCTGTCAGCTGGACAGTCTCGTATATAGTCATCGAGCCGGTTTTTGCGTCGGTTTACGCTCTAGCCCAGAAATTGATGGCGTCCGGCTCTGAGGCGGACCGTCTTTTTGGTCTGGCCCTCCTTGGCGGGGCGATCTTCTGCGTGCCTGCAATCTTCCGTGCCGTGGCGGCTCCGATCGCGGAGGATCACAGCTCCTTCGGCGTACGCCAGGCCGGCCACTTCTTCTTCGGAAGTAGCTCTATGAACGCCGTCCGGGGGGACAACGTCGTGACGGGCTCGGCGCGTACGGGGGGCCGAGTGGGGCGCTGGATATTCGGTGGTGGTGGCGGCGGAAATCAACCGGGTAATGGGCCGAATGGCGGCAATGCCCCGCACAATAATCCGCGTGGTGGCGCCCATGGAGGCCCCCATGGTGGCCCCAATGGCGGTCCAGGTGGCGGTGGCCCCAATGGTCGGCCGGGTAGCGGTGGTCCTGTTGGTGGCGCCGGTAGTGCTGGGCTCAATGGTGGCCCCGGTAGTGCTGGGCTCAATGGTGGTCCCGGTAGTGGTGGACCTAATGGTTCCCCAGGTACTGGTGCTGGGGGTATTGGTGGTCCCGGCCCCGGTTCCCCCGGTAGTGGGGCTCCGCGTAGTGGTTGGCCCTCTACTAGTTGGAGTGGTAGCGCTCCCGGTGGCGCCCCGGGTAGTAGTGGCGCTCCGGGCGCTTCCGGCAGTCCTCCAGGTGGTGGTACACCGGGTGGCGGTGGCTACGTGGGACGCTCTGCGGTGGGTTCCTCCGGTGGCACGAGCAGCTATCCGATGGCTGGCGCCTCAGGCGCGGATAACGCCTCTCGCGGCCCGGTTCCCGCCTATCAGGTTCCTAGTTACCAGGTCCCTGATTACCAGGTCCCTGATTACGTGGTCCCTCCTTCTTCCGTTAGCCCTGGTAGCGACTCCAGGCCTGGGTACACGCCTCCAGACCTTAGAGCGGCCATAGCGGAGAACCGGAATAACGTCCCACGCGGCAATAGCGGGACCGGCAGTTCCATTGGCAGCCGATATGAAGGCCCGAGCGGCGCTGGCCGGACTTAAGGAATGAGGTGAGCCGAAGTGGCATCCGACTATCGTGAACCGACGTATGGAAACTGGCGTAAACCGGTGTCTCCGGGGGTCGGGCGGCTGGGACTGGCCGGCACCCTGATCCTCATGGTCGGGCTGATCGTGATCACCATGATCGCGATGGTGTCGCCGGTTGCCAGCCTGATCGGCATCGCGGTGCTGGGGTTGGTCATGCTGCCGCTGGTCATCCAGGACCAGCACGGGCGGACCGCGCTTCAGTCGCTCACGGCCCGGTTCAACTGGTGGTGGGGGCGTTCCCAGGGGTGGCATCTCTACCGGTCGGGACCGCTGAGCGTCATCGCGTACGGATCGTGCCGGCTTCCGGGGCTGCTCGCCGCGTCTCGGCTGGTGGAAGGCCGGGACGCCTACGGGCGCCCGTTCGCCCTGATCGTGATCCCGGCCACCCGGCACTACACCGTGGTGTTCGACTGCAACGCCGACGGGGCGGCGCTGGTCGACCAGAGGCAGGTCGACACCTGGGTCGCCCACTGGGGGCATTGGCTGGCCTCACTGGGCTATGAGCCGGGCCTGGTCGGCGCGAGCGTGACCATCGAGACGGCCCCCGACCTCGGGCATCGCCTCCGTGAGGAGATCCACGCCAATACCGATCCGAACGCTCCGGAACTGGCTCGGGCGGCCTTGGAAGAGATCGTCTGGAACTACCCGGTGGGCAGCGCACGTGTCTCCACCCGTATCGCGCTCACCTATGAGGCCCTGCCGCATCCCGGAGGCAAGCGCCGTGACCAGGAGACGATGGTGCGGGAGATCGGAATGCGCATCCCCGGGTTGATCTCCGGGTTGGAGATGACCGGTGCCGGATCCGCTCGCCCGATGACCGCCGACAAGCTCGCCCGCGCCGTGCGGACCGCCTACGACCCGAACGCGCAGGCGGGCATGGAAGGCGGCGAGGGCGAGGAACCGCGTTGGGAGGATGCCGGGCCGGTCGCGGCGCAGGAACTGTGGGATCACTACGTTCACGACAGCGGCCATTCCATCACCTGGGGCATGTCCGAGGCGCCGCGCGGCGAGGTGCTGTCCAGCGTGATGAGCGGTCTGGTGTCCCCGCATCACGATATCGCCCGTAAGCGCGTCACTTTCCTCTACCGGCCGCACGATCCGGCCTCCGCGGCTCGGATCGTGGAACGGGATCGCAAGGACACGCGTTTCCGTCTCGACGGGAACGCTTCCGCCGCCCGGAACGAGATCGACGTCATCAAGAGCGATCAGTCGGCCATCGAGGAGGCCCGGGGCGCGGGGGTGACCCGCTTCACCATTCTCGTCACCGCCACCGTCCACTCGGCCGAGGAGCTTCCGGTCGCGGCGGCCGCCGTCGACACGCTCGCGGCCCCCGCACGTCTGCGGTTGCGGCGGATGTACGGGTCGCAGGCGACGGCGTTCGCGGCCGCGCTTCCACTGGGCATCGTCCTTCCTGATCACCTCCAGGTCCCCGCCCTGGTGAGGGAGTCTCTGTGAGCAAATCATCGGAACCATTCCTGGGCCTCGCGGACGGGGAGCCGCTCGCCGAACAAGCCGGCGAAAAGGCTGGGAAGAAGGGCAAGAACAAGAAGAAGACCCGCCGGATCGTGCACAAGCCCGGACTCAGGGGTTTCAGTCACCGCGGCGGCGGCAGGGCCTCCTTTGTGGAGATGCCTTCGGAGTGGCGCGGGACCACGGTCCAGGTGTGCGGGCTGTGGCCGTTCGGGGCCGGGTCGGGGACGCCGATGATGGGCGTGCCGCTCGGCCGGGAGCTGACCACCGGCGCCGCGCTGTGCTGCGATCCGATCTCCTGGTTCCAGCGCGCCAACCTGATCCACAACCCGTCGGCCCTGGTGCTGGGCAAGCCCGGCCTGGGCAAGTCGACGCTGATCCGCCGGATGGTCCTGGGCCTGGTCGGGCAGGGGGTGTTCCCCATGGTGCTCGGCGACCTCAAACCCGACTACGTCGATCTGATCCGGGCGATGGGCGGGCAGATCATCAAGCTCGGCCGCGGGCTGGGCTCGCTGAACGTGCTCGACCCCGGCGCGACCGCCGCCGCGGCCGCCAGGCTCCCGGAGGAGGCGCGGACCAAGCTGGTCGCCGACGCGCACGGCCGCCGGCTGAACATGGTCGCCGCGTTGATCACGGTGCTGCGCGGGCACCCGATCGCCGACACCGAGCGCACCGTCCTCAACGCGGCCCTGCGGGTGCTGGACGAGCGCCACCGCGGCGTGCCCGTCCTGCCCGACCTCATCAGGGTGATCGATGAGGGGCCGGAGCGGCTCCGCTCGGTGACCCTGGCCCGCGGGGACGAGGCACGGTACCGCATGGCCGTCGACCCGCTGCACGCCTCGCTGCTAGGGGTGCTGGACGGCCCGATGGGGCAGACGTTCGCGCATCACACCACCACCGCGATCCAGCTGGACAATCCGGGCGGGGTCTGCATCGACATCAGCGGGATCGACGACGCCGACGCCGAGCTCCAGGCCGCCGTCCTGCTGGCGTGCTGGTCGGACGGGTTCGGCGCGGTGGAGGCCGCGCACGCCCTGGCCGACGAGGGGCTGGCGCCGCGGCGGCACTTCTTCGTCGTCCTGGACGAGCTGTGGCGGGTGCTGCGGTCCGGGCGCGGCCTGGTGGACCGGGTCGACGCCCTCACCCGCCTCAACCGGCAGCGCGGCGCGGGCCAGGTGATGATCACGCACACCATGGCCGACCTGCTGTCGCTGAACGACCACGCCGACCGCCTCAAGGCCAAGGGCTTCGCCGAACGCGCCGGCATGGTGATCTGCGGCGGGCTGCCGCAGTCGGAGATGCCCATGGTGAACGAAGTGGTACGGATGTCGTCCATCGAAGAACACATGATCACCGATTGGGCGACCCCGCCCTCCTGGAATCCCGACCTCAACCGGGACAGCGAACCCCCGGGACGCGGCAGGTTCCTCGTCAAGGTCGGCGGCCGCCCCGGCATCCCGTTCAAGGTGGAGCTCACCTCCGTCGAAGCGAACGTCAACGACACCAACAAGCGCTGGACCAACTCGACCACGAGACCTTCCGCCAACACCACCTGACCGGTCCGGTAGTGGCGGCGCCCGCCTTTGGCACCGGGCCCGCAGGAGCGGCGTTCGAAGGCGGCGGTGATCGGTCGGCCACCAGGTGATCGAGCCGGGTGGCCCGTCGCCCTGACGGGGGTGGCCGACCGAACCGCCGCCCCGGCGCCGGTGGTAGCAGGCCGGCGATGCCTGGTCACGGCCATCGGTCGAAGCCGCGGTGAGGGGGAGAACAGGGCGCGGGCGGCATCTCCTCCTCCAACGCCTCGATCACCTGATGCGGCTTGGCGGTGAAGGTGCCGTCTCCGCGACGCCACAGCGGCGCATGCCGCCGAGCGGTGGTCGAAGATTCGGGAGGACACAGGCGCCCGCCGAGGAGGTGTGCCACGCTTCGCGGCGCGAGTGAGCATCGCCTCACCTGGCGGTTCTCGATCTTCCCGGTCGCGTCTTCCGCCCGCCGGCGGTGTCACCGACCTGCCAGGACAGAACACCGAACGATCACAAGGCCTGAGGGCCGAACGATCAAGATCCTCGAGATCAGCGGGAGCGCGGGGGATGCCCCGCGCTCCCGCGTCCTGGTCTTCTTGCCGGCACCTCACCTCACGTCCTGGCCACGTCCAAGCCCCATGCTCGATGACGCGTCCCGTGTCGCCATGCCCACTCCTTCGGGGGCCAGGAACCTTGCGGCCGGGACTCCTATTCGTCCGGCGTGGTCGGGTCGGGAGCGGCATTCACGCCGGCTGCCTGCTCCTCGACGGCCTTTTGAATCATCTGTTCGACCGCCTCCTTGCCTTGGGCGATGGCGTCCTGGTCCTTGCGTTTCCACCAAGGGGTGAGCCACATCTCGACGGGACGGGCCGTGCCCGCGACAACGGCCGCGCGGCCGAAGGGCATGGTCCTGAGCTCTTCGGGACTCAGGATCTGCTTCCCGTTCTCCTTGCCCACGAGGCTGGAGAGTTCGTCCAGGTCCTTGGCGCTTCCGCTGCCGCCCGAGACGATCTTGATCGAGGAGTTCTCCCACAGGCGTGCGGCGCCGTCGCTGCCCCATCTGGCACGTGCGTCGGCCAGGGAGGTGATGTAGACGTGGACCGCGATGGAGTAGCCGCCCGACTCTCCCATGTACACCGGAAGACCGCCCAGCGGGCAAAGGTCGGTCGCCTGGTTCAACTCGAAGGTCAGGGGCGGGTCGAGGCGTCCGGTCGGGTTCTTCATCGCCGTGCCGCGGGCGGATCGGAAGTACTGCTCGATGATCGTGGTGACCACCGGCGCGATCCCGCCCCAGTCGGGCTGCTGCTTGCCGACGAAGTAGAGGGTGTTGCGTCCCTTGAGGAAGTTGATGAAGTCGAACTCCTCACCGGGCGGCGGCGAGCAGTCCTCCAGCACGTTCGGGTGCGAGAAGCAGTGCATCACCTGGATCACCGTCGACCAGACGTTCTCGTCCCTCCTCTGGAACTCCAGCTGCGCCGCATACCCCGGGGCCGCCCTCTCCGCGTTCTCACGCAGGATGGCCAATGCCTCGTCGGCGTTGGCCTCGTAGATCCAGCCCATCACCTCCCGGAAGTTGACCTTGCCGATCGCGCCGGCGTGCAGCAGGCAGCGGATGATGGTCAAAACCCCGGTGAGGTGGGCCCCCTCGCGCTTGATCTCCAGATGGCTGGACTGGACGAGCGTCGCCGAGCGGACCGCGCACACGTTGGGGTCCTCGCATCCCTGCAACGGCGACCAGCGCATCCGGTTCGGCCACCCGGTCCAGTTGAAGGGATCGAACACATACACCTCACCGAACTGCGCCCGGACTTTCGCGGTGTTGACGAACGTCTCCCGCCGGGTCGAGGTCACGATGCACGGACCGGGCGCATCGATGGTGAAAGGCGTGACGAAGTGCACGTCCTTGCCCTGCCGCGGTGCCGACACGATGATCGCGGTGTCCTCGATCGAGGCGTACAGCTTCCGCCGCGACCTGATGTCCCGCCCGATGTAGAAACCCACGTCCTCGGGCTTCACCTCGCCCGCGGGCCCGGTCGCGGTGGACGGCCGGACCTGCCCTGCCTTGCTGAGGACGGTCTGCGCGCTCAGCAGCTTGCGGACCTCCCAGCCGGAGGCGAAGCCCAGGCGCAACCGTCGGAACTGCCGCATCCGCCGTAGGTTCAGGAACACGCGCACCAGGAAATACGTCCCCACCGTCGCCGCAGCGAGGAGCAGGATCAGGAACACGAAGAACACCGAGGCCGGTCCCAGCGCGGCCGCCGCCGCGGGCGGCCACGCACCGTGCGGATCACCGGGATCCCGCACGAAATTGATGGCGACGCCCAGAAAATCCTGCGGACTCGAGTCGGGCCAGCCGCCCCCCGTGAGCAGGCCGGACAGTTGGCCCGCCAGCCAGACCAAGAAACTGAACGCGCCACCCGACAGGATCACCAAAAAGGCAACACCGAACAAGAAACCGTAGACTTCGTCATCATCCGAACTGCTCACGAACGCTCCTCATATCAATTTCAGGCGCTAGCTCTCGTCGATGGCACGAACATCCGAGACCCGCCAGGGGGCACGTTCAGACGACCTGGCCAGTGCCACGAAGATCACGGATTTGCGGGGAGTGTCGCGCCAATCATCTCGGCCAGTGGCAGTCGTGGTCATCTCCCACTGCCGATAGGCGGCGGTCGATCTGTCGGATGGGGCTCCCGCCTCTCTCCGAAGTGGTTCAAGCCGCACCGCGAGGTAGGCCCGGTGCTGCCGCCATTCCTTGGGGACGTACTGCACGGGCTCCGCCCTGACTTCGGCGGCGTAGGCCGGGGCCAGGTAGACCGCCGCACGCAATTTCGCGTTCAGCAACCCCGCATCCACGGTGCTGTCGACCGAATACATGACCGTCAGCGCCGCCCGCGACACCGCCGTCGCATCCTTCTGGTCGACCCGCCCCGGATCCGGCAGACCACCGGGAATCCGAGGACTCCGCGACGGAGAAGGCGTACCGCCGCTGACCGTCGGGATGACGGTCGCATCGCCCGGTGCGGATGACGGCCGCCCGCCCGACTGCGACCGCTCGCCGCCGCTGCACCCGGCCACAAGGATGGCTACCGTAACGACACAGCAAGCGGCACGGAGTCCGGCGGCCAACCCACCGGTCACGCCGCACCTCCACCGGTGCCCGCTCCGGATGGAGCCATTGCCTGGATCACATCCGGTTTTCCCGAGCCGGACGGCGGTGTGACCCGAAGGGCCCCCACATAGCTCCCTCTTCCGTCGAACTTGCTGAATTTAACGTAGTCGCCGGGCTTCGGGGCCTCGACCATCCAGCGCACACCGTTGACCTCACCATAATAGATCCCCATATGAGACAGATTGCTGAAGAAGACCAGATCCCCGGGGGCCAACTGGTTGCGAGGAACTTTGGTTAGTCCCTTGTTGCTGCGCCATATCGCCCAGGTCGTTCGGGGTATCGTAATCTTTTTCCCAGATGCCTGGTAGACGGCGTATAGTGCGAGACTCGAACAGTCGAACCCGACGACGTTGGTGCCGCTGGCGCCGTTCGGTGAGCAGCATATGCCCGTGTCGGGGCCATTGGGGGTTCCACCACCCCATGAATAGGGGGTGGGCGCACCACCCTTCTTGGCGTCCTTCTGGGTCGGTGGCCGCGGCGTACCCGGGTCCGCCCTCGCCCAATATGCGGCAGCATAGGCGATCTTTTGGCCGAAGGATCCGGACCCTAGTGATGCCGGCCCCGCGCAGGTGGCACTTGCGTAATTGGCCGTCGCCACTTTGTAGCCCTTGGCATATCGATTCGCAGCCGCCAGCACGTCGTTTGCATAGGGATTGTTCTGGGGAGTATAATTCCCAGGGTTATAGCGATGGACGGCTCTTCTTATGTCACTCTGACTGAGTGGTATCGATGAACTCATCTTGCCTATGCTGCCCCTGAGATGGTTGGCCGCCCCGGCGATGGCGTCCGCCGGATTATAACGGTCCTCTTTCCCGTCTCCATCTCCATCAGCCCCATAGATATCCCACGATGACTTGAGGAACTGCATCGGCCCCCCTGCCCCCGCATAGTTTTCTCCGGAGGTAACGCCCTGCGCATCAAGCGTCCCGTGGTGGGTCTCTATGTATCCGATGCCGGCGAGCACATTCCATGGGATGTTCCGCTTTTCTCCGATCTCTTTATACAATTTTAGGTAGTTCTCGGGTATGGAATCTGCCGCCTTGGTCGCCTTGGCCTGCACCACCCCCGACCCGCCCGTCGGGTTGTTCGGGGCGCATGCCTGTAGAATCCCGGAACCGCTGGTGGACGTCATCACCGCAAGCATGACGAGTACCAGGAAGGTCGCCACAAAGGCTATGCCGCTGCCCCCAAAAATGGCGAACATCCATATCATGGGCCTCCTGCGCACCCTGGCCCCCTCCTTGATGTCGAAATGCCACCGAGTGGGATCACGGCACTTCGCCCCCGGTCCACCGGTTGTTCAAACTTTCGCAGCGATACCCGGCTGCGCGGAAAACGGATGAGCGTCGTCAAATGAAGGCAGCCCGCTGTGCGCGGCTGTCTTCTGCATTCGTCATTGATCAGCGCTCTCCCGCCTGTCGGCAATACAAAATGCGGGTTCGCCGGCTGCGTCAGTCTGAGCCGCCAGACGGCGCTGCGAGGCCGCGGCATCTGATCAGGGCCGATGAAGAGCGCGACGGGTGCCCGGCCAAGTCGGCCGTGACCGTCCGGGCGGTCGGAACGCCCGGCGAGCACCCTCGCAGGGTGCGTAGGCGACTGTTCGGGCATCGCTCACCTCCTGCCACGCTGCATAAGACAGTGCGGTCACCGCCCGGATGCGCAAGCCCTTTCGGCCTGTTCATCGCCGCGTCGGCGGGCTGCGCCGTCCGCTCTCTGGCCGCGGACCGTGATCCGCGGCACGATGTCGGCTCGGCTGTCGCGACTGGGCTGCCTGCCGTCTCGAACGCGTCCGCGTAGCTGATCCGGCGCGTCGGCGCCCGCTTCGAGCAAGGCATCGGCCACGGCCGCCGGACCGACCCCGTCGACGAGCCGGGCGTTGTGCACCCGCAGAGCCGCCTTGCTCTCGATCTCCATGAAGAGCCCCGTTCCGCCCGTTTCGCTCCGACCGTCGGCACGCTACGGTGATCTTGCAAATGGGCTCCGAAATCGCATGTTCTCGTCCATGAGGAAGTCCTCGCTGCATGTAGGGGCGATCGCCGAGCATGCGGGACTCAGCCTTCGACGAACTCGACATCGCCATCGTGGACGCCGTGAGATCCGCTCCGCGCGCGAGCTGGCGGGACCTCGCGCCCGTCCTGGGAGTCGACCCGGCGACCGTCAGCCGGCGCTGGTCGCGCATGCAGTCCGCGGGGGACGCCTGGGTCACCGCCCACCTGTCGGGCGGCGCGACCCCCTCCTGTGCTCTGGTGGAGATCAACTGCATCCCGGGGCGGTCGCGCGAGGTGGCGAACGTCCTCGCGGACGACGTGGAGGCGGCCACCGTCAAGTTGACGGCCGGTGCGCGGGACGTGCTCGTGCTGGCACAGGCACCGGGTCTCGACGCACTTTCCCGCTACCTCCTCGACCGCGTGGAACACGTCCCCGGGGTCACGAACGTGCGCAGCCACGTCGCGACTCGGTCGACCCTGGAGCCCAGCCGGCGGCGCGAAGGCGCCCTGGACCCGGAGCAGCGGCGTCGCCTGCACAGCCAGACGAAAACCCGTCCGCACCGCGGTGGCGCCCTGGAGGCCCCGGACCACCGCATCGCCCGCGCACTGAACATCGACGGGCGGATGTCCTTCCAGCGGCTCGCCGAACACGCCGGCGTCGGCCCGGCCGCCGTGCGGCGCCGGTTGGCGCGCCTGGAGGCGGCCGGGCTCATCACACTCCGCTGCGACACCTCGCGGCACCTGTCAGGGCATGCCGTCGCCGCCGTCTACTTCGGCTCGCTCGACGTCCGCGACCTTTGAAGAGGCCGAGGGCCGGATCCGCGCCCTGCCGGGGGTGCGGGCCTGCAGCCTCGTGGCCGGGCCCTACAACGTCATCGTCGACGCGTGGCTGCGGTCGACGGCGGAAGTCCACGACCTCGAACGGAAGCTGAGCCGGGCACTGCCCGCGCGGAGGATCCAGGACCGGTCGGTGGTCCTGCGCACGGTCAAGCTGCTCGGCCGCGTCCTGGACGCGGAGGGAAGATCGGTGCGGTCCGTGCCGCTCCTGGCGGAGAACCCCGCACCCGGCAGCGGCACGTCATAGGCGTTGAGCACCATCGGGATGGCGCGATCAGGAAGACAAGCTCCGCAGTGTGATCCGCCGGAGGGGCGAACTCGGCAGGACACGTCCGGGCTTGCTGGGCCGCCACCTCTAGGGGCAACCCCGACGACGCCCGCGCGACGGCCAGGGTAAGGAGAGCGGTGTCGGCATCGGGCGAGCGGGCCGGGGCGATGACGGCAGGTGAGCCCCACGGGCCGACATTGAAAGCAACTTCGGGGATTGGACCATAACCTTTTGGGCTGGTGATCGCCCGCCGCGGTCGCGCTGTCCTGGAATGGCTTCACCACTTGATGCTGCAAGTGACGTACAGGTAATCAACGCCATGGCTGGACACTGCAGGATGGTGAGCCGCGCCCAATGTCTGGCCGGCTTCACATGCCAACCGTCGTCACCGTGCTGGGGCGGGCGTGCCCGCGGGTGCCGGACGAGCGTCCCGCGGTCGTCCTCCACGTCCGCCCCCAAGGGCCCGGCGCCCGTTCTCCGTCCGGGTGCCGGGCCCTCAGGACCCCTCCTGTCCTGGGCAGGTCCAGCCGTTCGAGCAGCGGAGGGAGCGCGCGTCGGAGTCCGGCCGGAGTCGTATTCCCCGCGTTCCTGAACCGAATGCCGTGGTCCACGTATGCCGGACTGTGACCCGTCCGGCTGTCGCCGCCTTCCTTGATTCGGGCAGGGCCGAGTTCACTTCTGATTCGTCCTTTGCTGGACGAAACTGACCGGTGAAGAAGTCCGGTGAGCCGCAGGCGGCCGGTGTTCAGCACTGCGTGACCAAAGGAGGCGGAAATGGGTATTGAGGGAAGTCGCGTCGGTGTCGTCGGGGGCAGCATCGCCGGTTGCGCGGCGGCCATCGCCCTCCGGCGGGCGGGCTGCGAGGTCACGGTCTTCGAGCGCAGCCCCGGCGGGCTGCAGGACCGCGGCTTCGGCATCGGCCTGCCCGTGTCGCTGCGCGATGAGTTCGTGGCGGCCGGGTACCTTGATGCCGCGCTGCCCGCGAACCAGACCTGGGAACGCCTGTGGATCGTAGGTGACGGTGGCTCGTCCGGTGCCTCCGAGACCGGACGGATCGCAGGGCGCCAGCCGTTCGTGGCCGCGCTCGTCAACTGGGGCCTCCTGTGGCGCACCCTGCGTGCGGGCGTGGCCGACGGGACGTATCGGGAATCGGTCACGGTCACGGACATCGAGGCCGACGCCGACGGGGCCACGGTCGTCACCGACTCCGGGCGTCGCCACAGTTACGACCTGGTGGTGGGCGCCGACGGCTACCGGTCCGGTGCCCGCCGCCTCATAGATCGCGGGACCAGGCCCGACTACGCCGGTTATGTGCTCTGGCGCGGCAGCTATCCCGAGAGCAGGCTGCCGGGCCGGCTGCCGCGCGAGTTCGAGCACGCGGTATTGACGGTGGGCTTCCCTGGCGGCCACGGGATGTTCTACCTGATCCCTGATTTCGACGGGGAGCAAAGACGGATGAACTGGGCGGTGTACGGCAGCCTGCCGGAACGGCTGCGGTTCGACGATGCCATGTCCTTGCCGCCGGGATGTCGTTCCGGCGCCGCCAGGCGATCAGGAACGTCTCCGCGGCCACGTCCCGCGCCGTCTCGTGGTCGACTCGCCGGGCCGCATAACCCAGCACGTCGTCGTTGTGCGCGTCCCACAACTCGGCGAATCCGTTATCAGGATCCGGCACGCCGACTCCCTTCTCTCAGGTCTGCGTCATCCCGAGATGTCCGGCACCGCCCAAATCTCTACGGTCGCACCGGAAACTTTTGCGGCGGATAAGCGAAGCGGCCTCGGTGCGTAGGAACTCGGCGAGCGTGCGCGTGCGGTCCGGCGGCTGTTCGACGTGGGCCGATTGCTCGCCTCTGGCCTGGACGACCCGTACCGCGGCTCGTACACAGGCGGTTCGGGTGACGTAGGCGCGCCTGGCGGTACAGATCCTGCAGGACGTCGAGGATGCCACGGCGGAGCGGGGACGCCTGGCCGCACTCGGGACGTCGCTCCGCACCATCTTGGTGCAGGCCGGTACCAGTGCGCTCAGCACGAGCCTGCTGTCGCTCTGGACACCCTGACGGCTTGGCCCGCACTGCCTGCTTCACCAGCTCGAACGCCCGCCGGGTCACCTTCAGTTGAGCGATCCGGCGCCGGCCAGGGCCGATGATGGTCGTTGGGCCGCCGGCCGCGAGTACGTGGAGGCGGCCCTCCACACAGGGGATTCGGGTGCGGCAGCATGGCGGCCGAAGCGCCACTGAGTGTGGCGGCATCTGCGTCTGGCCGGAGCGCACGCGTCAGCGCCGCAGGAGCGCGAGGTGCAGGCAAGGTCGGGCGATCATGGGCTCGACACGGACGGGTCCGACTCTCTCAGCGAAGGTGACGCCCTTTGGGCGCTCCTCCGTCCTTCACCGCTGTCGCCGAGGGGCCAGCCGAGCAGGCAATCGGCGTGGCGACGCGTTCCAGCAGGAAGGTGGTGGCCGTCGCAGACTGGAGGCGGCAGCGACCGCATCGAGGGTCCCCAGCATCCAAGGCGCGGCCTGGACGGGGTTTCGGGGCCGACGGTCCGCGCCGGCACCATCAGCTCGCCGGCCTCATCGGCATGGACCACACGAGAGCCCGGATCGGCTGGCGTGCCTTCGGCGGTCAGGCCGGGGCCTCGGACGGCGCCGCGTCGAGAAGGACCTCCACCGCGGCCGGATCCTGGGAATGATTCGCCCGGTGGCCGCGGGTCCGGGCCAGTACGGTGGCGGCCGCGGGCGCGGAATGGGGCGTGGTGAGCGCGAGAGGGCCTGGAGCGTCGCCGTTGGAAGCGACGCTCCAGGCCTTTTGGGCCAGCCTGCGGGACCGTCAGGAGACGGGCCGGCCGGCGGGTGGTTGGGGTCCGCCCCCCACAACGGGAACGTCGGCCCCGTTCACCAGAGGATGCAGCAGGTCCTTGTCGATCTCGACGACGATGACCTTGTTGCCGTTCACCGCCTCAGCGATCTTGAAGTCCCCCACGAGGCTGGAGAGCGTGTAGGCATCGACATCCTCCATCCCCAGGACGTTGGCGAGGTAGTGAACGACCTCTTGGCCGGCGATCCTGATGGCCTTGGAGTAATCCGCATGGATGCCCATGCACCAGACGTGATCGTCATTTTCCGCGCGCGGAAACTCCTTCAGGACGCCACCCTTGCGCACGATGAACTGCACGGTCAGCGACATCGAGTGCTCGATGGCGGTCTGGTCGACCTCGCCGTGACCTTGCGCGCCGTGGGTGTCGCCCGTGTAGAACATCCCGCCGGGCTGGAAGACCGGCAGGTACAGCGTCGAACCCGCGACGAGGTCGCGAAAGTCCATGTTGCCGCCCCACCTGTCGGGTGGGTTGGCGGACACGGTGCCGGCCGAGGTGGGCGGCGCGACCGCCATGATCCCCGCGAACGGCTTGAACGGAATCTTGATGCCGCCCGCGAAGGGGTAGTAGCGCTGATCGGGATCGAGCTGGAACAGACGGTCGGACCGCCTGTCCAGCAGATCGTCGAGGATCCCGCAGCCCGGGCCAGTGCTGTTCACGCCGTACGGAACACGCGGCGAGACGTCCAGGATGCGGATCTCCAGTACGTCGCCCGGTTCGGCACCCTCGACGCCGATCGGCCCGGTGAGGATGTGGCCACTGGCTCCCTCCGGGCGAGGTATCTTCGCCACTTCCATCAGCTCGGGCAGCACCTGGTCGGCGGGCACACCCAGCGCTTTGAAGTAGGCGACCGGCCCCTCGGGGGCGAGGGCCCCGACCCAGCTGACGGTGTTGATCGTGACGCACGCGCCGGACTTCACGGTCAGTACGGGTTCCGGGGTGGGAGTGAAGAGACCCCAACCCGCGGTCTTTCGATTGGTGTCCAGTACAACTGGCTCCGGCAACACGTGTCGGAGCCTGTCTGAGGGCATCTCACCCATGCCAGATCTCCCTTTTCTCTAGTTTTGAGGCGTTTTGGCCTTGCTGCCTTGTGCGGCCTTGCAGCGAGAACCGTCCGTCCCCATCGCGCCTTTGCAAGCCCGGACAGCATCCGCGCCAGTTCGGCCTCAACGTCGTCACCGCGCAGCAGCGGCCGACCGCGACCGTCCAGCCGCAGCTCAGCGACGAGGGCTCCGAGCCAGTGGCCGACCTCGCTGAGAACCGCCAAGGCGGACTGGTCGCCCGCGATGTCAGCGGCATCGCCGAGGGCGGTCGTCGCGAACACTGGCAGTGAAGGCGAGCCGGAGCCGTTGATCGATGGCGGTGCCGATGGTTCCGGCCTCGTGCCGACTCCTTCGCCCGGCCGGAAGAGGAATCGGCGCAGCGGCGCTGGACGTCAGGTCGTACTTTCTGGCTTACCTTCTTCACCTCACCGAAGCCCCGCGCAGGCCCTCAACTGTGTCCCGTCTGCCGCCTTCAGCGCGGACGGACTTGGACTCGGGCCGCCGACGGGCGGTACCGGAAGGCGATGCGCTCGGAGGCGGCGTGCTCGGCGCAGGCGTGGAGGAGCGCGGGGCGGTCACATCTGGTTCGTCGTCGCCGGCAGGGCCGCCGCGGTGATGAGCCGTTGTTGACGGTCGGCCGTGACGCTAAGGGACGGCGCGTCGGGGTTGGGCCCGATCGGGACTCGCTGGACTCGTCGCGGGGCAGTGGCCGGACGTCCGGTTCGCGAGAACGCGACAGCATCCTTCGGCGCGCAGGATGACGGCGGGAACCCGCCAGAGATCCGCAAGTGACGCCTGTTGGGTGGGATGCGCTTCCACTGGCGTTCTCCCACCCACAGGACGGAATCGATGTCAACAGTCGGTACCGCGACGTCGTCCCGCTCGTCCACGACGGGCTGGGCGGCGGTGCTCTCGGTGACGATGGGAATCTTCTCGATCGTCACCACCGAAATCCTGCCGATCGGGCTGCTGACGTCCATCGGTTCCGGCTTCACCGTCTCCGACGGGACGGCCGGGCTGATGATGACCATGCCCGGCTACCTGGCGGCGGTCGCGGCTCCCACGGTCACCGTCGCCACGGCTCGGATCGACCGGCGGCTGATGCTGTGCGCCTGCATGTTCCTGCTGGCGTCGGCGAACTTCATCGCGGCCGCGGCCCCGGGCTACTGGGCGATGCTCGTCTCGCGGGTTCTGGTCGGGATCGTCATCGGCGGCTTCTGGTCGATCGGCGCGGGGCTGGCGGGCCGGCTGGTGCCCGCAGAATCGACGCGCCGGGCGACCGCGGTCATCTTCTCGGCCGTCCCGTTGGGCTCGGTTCTCGGCGTGCCGCTGGGGACGTTGATCGGGGGCCTGGCAGGGTGGCGGGTCGGCTTCGCGGTGATGGGCGTGCTGTCCGCGGCGGTGCTCGTCGCGCTCGCCGTGCTGGTGCCGCCGCTGCCCGCCGAGCAGGTCACCCGGCTCGACGTGCTGCGCGGCATGATCCGGAACGTCGGCAGCCGGTTCGCGCTGCTGGCGACCTTCCTGATCGTCATGGCGCATTTCAGCACCTACACGTATGTGACGCCATTCCTGGAACGCGTCACGCATGTGTCCTCGGGGTCGATCACGGTATTTCTGCTGACGTACGGCGCCGCGGGCATCGTCGGCAATTTCCTGTCGGGCGCCGCCGTCGCGCGCCACCCGCACGCCGCGTTCGGCGTCGCCGGAGGGCTCATCGCCTTCGCCACGCTGGCGTTTCCCGTTCTCGGGCGATGGGATGCCGGTGCCATCGCGCTGCTGATCGTGTGGGGCGTCGGCTACGGCGCCGTTCCGGTCTGCTCGCAGACGTGGTTCGCCAGGTCGGCTCCGCACGCGCCGGAGGCCGCCTCCGTGCTGTTCACGGCGTCGTTCCAGGCGACGTTGTCGACGGGCGCCCTGGTCGGCGGCCTCGTCGTGGACCGCACGTCCTTGTCGACCGTCATGATGCTCGGCGGAACCACCGCCGTCGTCATGATGATGACCGTGCTGGCGTTTCCATCCGCTTCGCGTCCGGTCGGCCCTCGATCGTCACCAGGCCACCGGGACGATCAAGGACGTGTGGCTTGAAGGGCGTCACACAGCGACTCCAGTCTCCAAAGGAGAAAAGCATGATGCACTCCCCCCGTAAGCAGCAGCGGACGCGGTCAAGCTCGTCGAACGTCGCTGATCTCGCCGACGCATCAGGCTCTGGCGGAACGTCAGGTGCACACCCGTGCCGTCGGTCATGAGTGGAACGCGGTGTTCTCGGTGCGGGCTTCTGGGTGGATCATCAGGAGGTCTGGGGCGACGTTCGCGCGGCGTTCGTGACGACCTGGCCGCCGAGACCACCGCCCAGACCGGCACCATGGTCACCTACACCGACATGCCGCCGGCCGAGTATTCCAAGACGCTCGCGAGCGTGGGCCTGCCGCAGGTCCTCGCCGACGCCATCGCAGACAACAGCGCCGGCGCCGCGCGCGGTGGCTGGTACACCGACAGACCTGGCCAGGACCGGCGTACGCGTGCTGAGCCACCACGAACTCACCCGGCAATTCCGGGAATGAGGCGAGCGCGCTCTCACGCCGTGGGCAGCATGTGACGACCGTGACGCCGACGGGCCCTAAGACCCCGACACTCTCCTGCGGCGGCATAACGTCGGGCAGCGTGGCGAGGCCGGCGCCGTTGAGGTGGGCAGGACGCCACGGTTGCGGTGGTGACGGTGAGGTGCCGCGTGGACGTCAGCCCGAACGCCGCACGTACCACTGACAGACGCATGGCCGCGCCTGCGGCGTACGGTCCGTCGCCGGAGGCGAACCGGCCCTGCAGGCCTCGCGTGTAGCTCGAACCTGGTGGCACAGTTCCCTGTCCCTGTGGTCTGTCAGGCGGGTTGGCAGGTGGCGGCCAGGTGATCCTGGAGTTGGGCGCGGCGGAGCTGCCGCTCGCAGCGGTAACTTGCGCGCCCTCGACCCGGGCTTGATCGATTCTGAACCCAGAGTGATCGTAGTATCACCTTGTGTGGCGGCGGTGTGGATGGCTCTGATCGGGCCGTGAGCAGAGGGTGTGCTGATCTCAGGGGGCGCTCGTGGTTTCCGACCTGGTCTTGGTCCCTCACTGCGATCTCCACATGGCAATGAATGTTACGGAACCGCTCACGCTACGTCTGTTCAAGCGAGTGAATTCCCCGACGGATCCGCTGCTTTACAAACTCACGGAGGTGCCGACCTTCGAGGTCGACTTCTTCGCACCGCACAACAAGACTGGGCAGCGGTTTAAATTTCTTCCCTCGTTCGACCCGGACACTCGGGTGGTCACGGCCACGACCCTCGGGGTGTATCTGTTTCAAGTCCGCCTCGTTCGCCAGTACATCGTCGGCCGACTGCAGGTGCACAGTGAACTCGAGGACTGGTGGTTCGGAAACGACTCCATCACCACGGCGCTCGACCCGCCTCGCGCGCACGCACTGCCGTCGATCTACGCCAGATTCAAACCCGATGACAAGGGTACCGATCTGGTGGGTGACATCACGGGTCACCGGTATATCGCATTGACTTCCACGGCTCCGGGCAAGGTGGTTCCCACACCGGAAGGGCGGCTGCGCGGAGTGGCTGAGACGGAACAGCCGGTGAACATATCAGGCACCTTCCAGAACGGGCGGGCCAAGATGTTGCCGGTACGTGTGGTGAATTACGCAAAGAAGCGCCGTGACCTTCTCCCGGTACAGACCCAGGATGTGCCACGCGCCCCGGAAATGCATAACATCGTCTTCATTTCCGAGGGTTTTCGGGAGGAAGACCGGGAGCGATTCGACCGGATCGTCGCCCGGACCCGGAAGGCGATGTTCACCAAGGATCGGCATGAGCCGTACGGGCTCCTCGAACATTCCTTCAACGTGTTCAAGGCCTTCGCGCCGTCGCAGGAGAACATGGTCACTTGTGCGTTCAAGGTCACCGACACGTCCGTACCGGAGGTGCCGAAAGGGCGCCCGATCCCGTTCGATGATCAGGTCAGCGCCACTGATGACAAGTTCTACACGATGGAGCAGCTCGTCTCGAAGGTGGGGCTGCCGATGCGTGATGAGAAGAGGAATAACCTGCCGGATATTTGGCGCGGCCAGAGCCTGGACGACTTCCATGCCGAGAGGGTCAATCCCGAACTTGTGAACGCCTGGAAGGCGCAACAGTCCGTTGGGATCCTCCATGCCCGCGACACGTTCTTCGGTCTGCAACTGGGCTGCCGATGGGCCGACAGGTCCTCAGCCTTCCCTGACGCGGAACCGGTGCGCCCACCCCCCGACGGGGACACCCCAGGGCCCGCCCTGAGCCGTTTCGTGGCCCGCCTCTATGAGTTCTACAGCGGCGTCGATCCCCATATATTCGGGCTTGATCCCCGTCGTCACGCGCCCGAGGTGTGTACCGATCCCGCGAACAATACCGATCCGGGAAACCTGGTCATGAGTTATCTCTCAGGGCTGGAATACGCGGTCTCACCGTTCCCGCTGATCGGGCCGCTCTGGGCGCCCGATGACGAAAACTTCAAACCCAGTCGGGGTATGGTCATCGTGATCGTCAACGAAACCATGAACGGCGGGACCGCCATCAAAGATAGCACGATTACGGCGGCCACCTGCAACAAGGCAAAGGTGCTGGAATTTGTGTACGGCGACCCGAACGTCAAACCGGGAATGCGCCGCCCCCCGAAGGCGGATGTCGTCACTGACTTCATCGAGGTCGCGAACACGGTCGCCCACGAACTAGGCCACGGCTTCAACCTGGATGACGAGTACGAGTCGGCCGGCGGGCTCTCCGATGATGCCGGAGACCTCGAGGACAGTACGAAAGACAACGTGGCCGTGTTCGGGTTCATCCAGTTCGGCACAAACCGAGAGCGAAAGATCGACCCGAGCAAGGTCAAATGGCTCGCGCTACCCCGGATGCGGCTCTCCGACCGCCTGATCGCCCCACTCAGGCTCGTGCCCGGAGGAGTCGAAGTCACCATCGACAAGGGGCAGCTGGCCAAATGGGCCAAGATGAAGGCTGAAAACGCGCAGGTGCACCTGCGTAGGCGCAACATCACGCCCGACGGTCAGCAGTTGCCTCTTACATCTGGCGCACACCAGGTGCACGAGGCACTCAGCATCGCCTCGATCAACGAGGCCGCGGGCACCATGGTGCTGGCCGGCCCGAACTTGCCGCCCGTGGTGTTCGAGCAAGGGTCCACAATCTTCGTGCCGCTCAAGGACGGTCCCGACCACCCGCTTCTTGCGGTCGAGGCGAAGGTGCTCGAACACCTCAACCGCACTCGCCTTCCCCTCAACAGCGACCCCGACACGAGCGCGGCCAACGAAGAACCCGACGGCTCGGTGTCCATCCCCGGCTTCAAGGCGCCCTGTATCGGCTCCGAGCTGATCGGAATCTTCGAAGGGGCCGCGCGTTTCGCCGGCGGCATGTACCGCCCGGCCGGTGACTGCAAGATGCGCAACCAGGGAGACGCGGGGTTCTGCTTCGTCTGCAAGTGGTTGATCGTCAACCGGGTGAATCCAGGACGCCACGGCATCCTCAGCAAGATCTTCTATCCGAAGGCGAAGTAGCGTGGCTGAGACGGGCACGTTCGAGAAGCTGATCGCCGAGCTCGGCCAGGCGCTGCTGCCGCTGCGTGCGCCACTCGCCTCGACGGAGGCGTTCATCGGTCTGCTGCAAGAACTCGGCTGGCAGGCCGACGACATCCCGCAGCCGCTGCGCGATCTCGGTCCAGCGGTGGAGACCCTGTACGACAGTCTGCGCAGAATGCTCGGCGACGGCGGTATCAACCTGTCCGGCTCCGTGGGAGAGGGCGAGGCGAGCGTCGATGTCTCGCCCGACGATGTCGCCCGGGCGCTGCGTGCGGCCCAGGACGTCATCAGCGGCATCCGGGCGATCACCAACGCGCCCGACTCGGCCTTCCCCGCGCCGCTGCTCGCGGACGGCTTCCGCGCCAAGTTCCCCGGTCAGCTGATCCAGTACCTGATCGTCAAGTACCTGCGGCGTTTCCACCCGTCCATCGCGTTCGGGCTGCACTCGCTGGGGGTCGTCAAGACGCCGTACGCGCCGCCCGCGGGCAATCGCCCGCCCTATGTCCACCTCGCGCTCGATCTGGGCGACCTGCCCCGGGCGCTGGGCGACCCGTCGCTGGTGCTGAAGAACGCGTTCGGCTGGGGCGGGGTGGGTTTCGATTTCGGTGAGTTCGCCTCCCAGGTCGATGACCTGATGATGGCGCTGGGCGTGGGCATCACCGTTGGTGAACTGCCGGTGGACGTGGCGACAGCGGTGCAGGGGGCGCCACCGGACCTGACGGTGTCCTCGCCCAAGGCGTTCAAGGCGGTTTTCTTCGAACGGTTCAAGCCGCCCAAGCCACCCATGCCGGCCAACCGCATGGCCGCCGAGATACGGATGCTCGCCCTGCCCGCCAGTGACGGGAACTCGCCCGGCCTGGTGCTGCTGCCCGCCTACAACGGCGTGCTGGACTTCAAGCTGCAGTTGGGCGACGACATCGCCCTCACCATCCGCACCGACCTGGACCTGCAGGGCGGGTTGGCCCTCCAGGTCAGGCCGGGCCGTCCGATCGAGCTCCTCGCCGGCTTCGAGGGGGGCGGCTCTCCCACGCACGCCCGCGGCTCTTTGGCGATCAAGACCGAACGCGGCGACGCCGCCGCCGAACCCAAGGTCATCCTCGGTTCCCCGGGGCGGACCCGGCTGCAGTTCCGCAAGCTCGCCGGGACGGGCGGCGTCCGGCCCGCCGACGGAGCCGTGGACGCCTTCGCCGAGTTCGAGCTGGAAGGCCTGGAGTTCGTCTTCGACCCCTCCGGTGCCGACGGGTTCATCGCCAAGCTCGTCCCGGACGGCGGTTTCTCCTTCGGAGCCGACCTGGCTCTGGGCGTATCGCACCGCACCGGGTTCTACTTCCGCGGCACCTCCAACCTGGAGATCCAGCTCCCCGTCCACCTCAACCTCGGCCCGATCGACGTCCAGTCGCTGACGATCTCGGCGGCGCCCTCCGGGGACGGCCTGCCCATCGGCCTCGGCGCCACGTTCAAGGCCGACCTGGGGCCCATCAAGGCGGTGGTCGAGCAGCTCGGCCTGTCGGCGACCTTCTCCTTCAAGCCCGGCAACGACGGCAACCTCGGGCCGCTGGACGCCTCGCTGGGTTTCAAGCCGCCCAAGGGGGCGGGCCTGTCCGTGGACGCCGGGGTGGTCAGCGGCGGCGGCTACCTGCTCTTCGACCCCGGAAAGGGGGAGTACGCGGGGGCGCTGGAGCTGGAGTTCGCCGGGCTGTTCGACGTCAAGGCCATCGGGCTGATCAGCACCCGCATGCCGGACGGCTCGCGGGGCTTCTCCCTGCTGCTGGTGCTGACCGCCGACTTCGGCACCGGCATCCAGCTCGGGTACGGCTTCACCCTGCTGGCGGTGGGCGGCCTGATCGGGCTCAACCGCCGGATGGACCTGCGGGCCCTGGTCGAGGGCGTCCGCACCGGCTCGCTGGAGTCGGTGATGTTCCCGCGGGACGTGGTGGCCAACGCTCCGCGCATCCTGTCGGACCTGCGCACGTACTTCCCGCCGCAGCAGGGCACCTTCCTCGTCGGCCCGATGGCCAAGATCGGCTGGGGTACCCCCACACTGATCACCGTGTCGCTGGGTGTGGTCATCGAGATCCCCGGCAACATCGCCGTCCTCGGCGTGCTGCGCTGCGTGCTGCCCACCGCCGAGCTTCCGCTCCTGGTCCTGCAGGTTCAGTTCGTCGGCGCGATCGAGTTCGACAAGCAGCGGCTATGGTTCTTCGCCCAGCTGTTCGAGTCGCGCGTGCTGTTCATGACGATCGAGGGCGGCATGGGGCTGCTCGTCGGCTGGGGCGACAATCCCGATCTGGTCGTCTCGGTCGGCGGGTTCCATCCCTCCTACAAACCGCCGCCGCTGCCCTTCCCGGTGCCGGCCCGGATCCGGGTCGACATCATCAACCGGCCGGGCGCCCGCATCACCGTCTCCGGCTACTTCGCGATCACCAGCAACACCGTGCAGTTCGGCGCGCGCGCAGAACTGGTGCTGGGCTTCGACGACTTCGGCATCTCCGGCCATCTCAGCTTCGACGCGCTCTTCCAGTTCTCCCCGTTCCGGTTCGTCATCGCCATCTCCGCGGGCGTCTCGCTCAAGGCGTTCGGCGTCGGCCTGTTCGGCATCGACCTGGCGTTCCAGCTCGAAGGGCCGGCCCCCTGGCGGGCGCGCGGCCGGGGCTCGATCTCCCTGCTCTTCTTCGAGATCTCCGCCGACTTCGACATCACCTGGGGCGAGGACCGCGACACCACGCTCCCGCCGGTCGACGTCCTGCCGCTGCTCGCGGGAGAGCTGGCCAAACCGGAAGGCTGGGAGACCCGGCTGCCCACCGGTGGCGGCAACCCGCTGGTCACCCTGCGCGCCCTGCCTCCGGGCGGAGACCTGGTGCTGCATCCGCTCGGCTCCCTCTTCATACGGCAACGCGCCGTGCCGCTGTCGGTCAGGCTGGACCGGATCGGTGCCCAGCGTCCCCGCGACGGCAAGCGATTCAGCGTCGAGCCCCTCGCGGAGGGTGGCCTGATCCGGGCCTCCGTCACCGCCGACAAGTTCGCGATGGCCCAGTTCCAGGACATGGACGACGCGGCCAAATTGTCGCGACCGGCGTATGAGAACCAGGACGCGGGCCTGGAACTGGTAGCCGCCCAAGGTGCCATGGCCTCGGCCCGGGTCGTCAAGCGCAGCGCCCGGTACGAGCAGATCGTCATCGACAGCAGGCTGCGCCGCCCGCCCGGGGCGGTTCGCCCCGCCATCCGTATGGTCAGGCAGGCCGACGGCGTGGTCCGACAGGTCGCCGCGACGGCCGTCCCGACCAAGCGGCTCACCAGCGTCAGCCCCGCCGTCTTCAGCCGGCTTCTCGAAGGCAGCAGCACCAGCCGCTCCCCGCTGTCACAGCGCGAGGCAGACCAGCGTCAGCCCTTCCCGGCCGCCGAGACCATCAAGGTCAACGGCCGGCGGTACGTCATCGCCTACGTCCGCAACAACCTGCAGGCGTTCCCTCCCGCCTCGCACGGCTCGGCCACTGCGAGCTTCCGCAGCCATGCCGCGGCCGAAGACGCCCTGGCCGAGTGGGTGATCGCGGACCCGACCCTGGCGGGGCAACTCCAGGTCATCCCCGAATCCGAGGCGGCGGCTCCGCCGGCGCCCGCCCAGGCCTGGGCCACGATCGGCCCGCTGCCGGCTCCCGTGGCCATGCCGGCGGTCGTACGGCTGAACAACAACAAGGTCCTCAGCGCGGGCGGTCAGGACGCCACCGGCAAGCCGGTCACCGGCGCGACCCTCTTCGACCCGATCGCCGGCACTTGGGCTGCCACAGCACCCTTGCGTACCGCCCGCGACCAGCACACCCTCACCAAACTCCAGGACGGCCGCGTCCTCGTCGCCGGCGGCCGCACGCCGGACGCCGCCACCGGCGTCACCACGGTCGAGATCTACGATCCCCTCACCGCCACCTGGTCCGCCGACGTGCCGCCCATGCACGTCCCCAGGTACGACCACACCGCGACGGCGCTCCCCGACGGCAGGATCCTCGTCGCGGGCGGCACCGGCACCCGCGGCGGCTCACTCGCCTCGGCCGAGGTGTACGACCCCGCCGAACGCGAGTGGACCGAGATCGCCCCGATGACCGACGCTCGCTCCGGTCACCAGGCCGTACCGCTGACGGGCGGGCGGGTGCTGATGATCGGCGGGGTCCTCAAGACCGGCCGCACCGACGCCGCCCTCGCCTACTGCGAGATCTACGACCCCGCCGCCGCCCGTGCCTGGACGCCCACCGGATCCCTCAACACGCCTCGTTCCGGCCACCAGGCGACCCTCCTCAACGACGGCACGGTCCTGGTCTCCGGCGGCGACGCGCCCACCGGCCTGGGGAGAGGCCCGTTCAGCCCGGCCGCCCTGGCCGGCGCCGAGCGCTATGACACGGCGAGCGGAACCTGGCGGCCCGTACGGCCCATGCCCGGTGGCCGCACCCGTCACCGTGCGCTGCTCTTGCGCTCCGGCCAGGTGCTCGTCACAGGCGGCACCCGGGCGCCCGTTCCCGACGGCGGGTTCCGCAGCGCGCTGCTCTACGACCCCGCCGCAGACGGCTGGACCGGCGCGGGTGCGCTGGCCACCGGGCGGTGGGCGTTCGCGGCGATCGACCTCGCCGACGGCCGGGTGCTGGCGGCGGGCGGCCGAACCCGCTCGGCGACCGCCGCTCCGCACCCCGGTACCGACGTCGTGACCGCCACGGCGGAGATCTTCACGCCCTGATATGGAGGCTTCAGCCATGAAAAGTCCCACCCTGGCGGCCACGGGGCAATGGACGAGCACCGGTGCGTTGCCGTCTGCCCGCGCCTGGTCCGGTCAGCATGACAGGCCCGTCGTGCTGGCCAGCGGCAACGTCCTGGTGGCGGGAGGTGCCGACGGCGCGGACACCGCGCTCGCGCAGGCGGCCTTGTACGACCCGATGGCCAGGACCTGGGCCGCCACCACCGCACTGCACACGGCACGGCGGCTGCACACCGTCACGCTGCTCGAAAACGGCAAGGTGCTGGTGACCGGCGGCATCACGGGGACGGCGACGTTCCCGGCCGCGGGGCTGGCCTCGGCCGAGCTGTTCAATCCGATGGGCAGCACCTGGACCGCGGTCGGAAGCCTGGGCACGGGCCGGTGGGGGCACAGCGCGGTGCTGCTGCCGAACAAGAAGGTGCTCGTCGCCGGCGGCTGCACGACCCGGGACGGGCAGTCGGTCAAGGCACTGCGTTCGGCCGAGCTCTACGACCCGGGGACCGGGGCCTGGTCCGAGGCCCCGCCGATGACCGACGCCCGCTGCGGACACTCCGCGCTCGTGCTGAGCAACGGCAAGGTACTCGTGGCCGGGGGCAGCGCGCCGGTCGCCCGGGACACCAACGCCGCACTGGCCTTCTGCGAGGTCTATGACCCGGGAACGGGCACGGCGGGAGCCTGGACGCCGACCGGGAGCCTGCTCGTGGCCCGCGCCGGGCATCAGACCACGCTGCTGTCGGACGGCACGGTACTGGCGAGCGGCGGCAGCGCACCGGGCGGTCCGGGCGACGGCACGTTCGACCCGTTCAGCCGGGCCACGGCCGAGCTTTACAACGCGACGTCGGGGGGTTGGAGCGCGGTGGCGAACATGCCCGCCGGCCGGGCCCTGCACCGGGCCGTCGCGCTCGGCTCGGGCAAGGTGCTGGTGGCAGGCGGCACCGACAGCCCGCACGACGGCGTCGGCTATGCCAGCGCGCTCATCTTCGACACCGCCACAAGAGGGTGGAGTCCGGCGGGCGGGCTGGCCGTGGGCCGGTGGGGGTTCGCGGCCGTCGCGCTGACGGACGGCAAGGTGCTGGTCACCGGCGGGATCACGCGGACCGGGCTGGCCGCCGCCGATCCCGGCACCGCCGAACTCACCGCCGCCACCGAGATCTTCAGCACCGGCGGGTGACCCTCATGACGCCGAACGCCTACTCGTTCCTGCCCTGGCTGCGCACGGGCCTCTCCACGCGGATCACTACCGACCCCGGGACCGCCGACCGCGCCACGATCCCGGTCAAGCTGCGGGTGACGGGGGACGCGCTGGAAGGCGGCGGCACCATCAAGCAGGATGTCGAGAAGACCCTGCAGCTGTACGGGCCGGGCGATGTCGTCGGGCTCGACCCTCGGGTGATTTCACGCACCGAGCCGCGCCCGTGGATGACCAACGTCGAACCCAACTACCTGGCGCACATCGAGTTCTACGACGAGGATCTGCCGTGGCGCTACAGCCCGGCACCGCCCGATCCGGCGACCAGGCGGCTGCTGCCCTGGCTCGCGGTGATCGTACTGGCCGGGACGGCCGAGCCCGCCGGCGATCCGAACGCGGAGTTCACCGAAGGCACGGTCGCGGGCAGGCCCCTGCCGTCCATCACGGTGAAGGATCCTGCCGCCTCCCTGCCACCGCCGGCCCAGCTCGGCGCGTGGGCTCACGTTCACGTCAACGGTGAGCTGGACCGCGTGATCGCCAGCGACGACCCCACGGCGGCGCTGGCCTCCCTGCGGGGGGTGCTGAGCAGGAACGCGGACCTGGCGTGCTCCCGGCTGATGTGTCCTCGGCGGCTCGGCCCCGGCACCGGCTACCACGCGTTCCTGGTGCCCGCTTTCGAGACCGGGCGGCTGGCCGGTCTCGGGCTGGACCCGGCCCTCTCGCCCGGCGCGCTCCATTCCAGCTGGGGGCCCGGCTACCCGGGCCGTCCCGAACCAGGGACCTTGCCGTATTACCACCGCTGGTCCTTCAGCACCGGGAGCGCGGGCGACTTCGAGTTCCTGGTCCGCCTGCTGGAGCCGCGTTTCGCCGATCCGCGCATCGGCCGCCGGGACATCGACGTGCACAACCCGGCCGGGCCCGGCCTGCCCCCCATCACCACGCCGCCCGAGCTGCACGGCGTCCTCAAGCTGGGCGGTGCCCTCCAGGCCCCTCGGCTCTCGGAGGACGTCCACGACAAATGGGATCAGCCGTATCCGCATCCCTTCCAGCGGGCCCTCGCCGGTCTGATCAACCTGGCCGACGACTATCTCGTCCAGACCCCGGCGGCCGCGCATGCGGCGCTCAGCGACGAGGTCCGGGAGTACGGGGTCCAGGAGGTGGCCGGGGAGGTCGATCCCATCATCACACCGCCGCTGTACGGGCGCTGGCACGCGCCCGCCGGCCGGCTGCTGACCAAGCGCAACGGTCAGCCGATCACGCCCAACCGGAACTGGGTGCACCGCCTCAACCTCGACCCGCGCTTCCGCGTCGCCGCCCATCTGGGCACTCGCGTCGTCCAGGAGCGGCAGGAGGAGTTCATGGCCGCCGCCTGGGCCCAGATGGGCGACGTGCTGGCCGCCAACGCCAGGATCCGCGCCGCCCAGCTCGCCCGCGAGGTCGGAAATGTGATTCATGCCAAACACCTGGAGCCCGCCGCCACGACGCCGGCCGCGTCCGGCGACGCTGCTCCGGTCCCGTCCGGACGGGCCCTGGTTCTGACCGCGCCCGCCAGTTCCCGGGTGACGACTGTGATCAGCAGCGCACCGGGCGCCGTGGGAGCGGCGGCGGAGGCCGCGGGGGAGAGGGTCACGCTGGGGTTCCAGATGGCGCGCAGCCGGGTGAGGGCGGCCCCGTCGTCGGCCCCGATGCGGCGGATGACCCGGCCGGGCTCGCGGCTGATCCGGACCCTGCCGTTCACCGAGGCCAAACCGCCGGAGGTGCTGGTACCGCGCATGAGCGACCCGGCCGAGGCGGTCACGGCGGCGCCCGCCAAAACGACGCCCGAGGCTGTGGTCACGCCTGCCGAACTGGACAAAAAGCTGCATCCGACTCCGCCGCCCGTCTCCCCGACGAGTGGAGATCCGGTGGACCGGTTGCCGCTCAGCCCGGACTTCGTGCTCACCCTGCCCGGCGACACGTTCGTCCCCACCCAGGGGACCGAGGACAGCAAGGAGGCCAAGCGTTTCAAGGACGGGCTCCGTGACATCTACCGGGGATGGAACGCGGCGGCCGTCGGCGGGCAGGAGGACCGGCGCGATCCGCTGAACGTGCCTGCCGCCACCAAGGCGATGCTGACCGGGCTGCGATCTGACCAGGCGGTTCCGAAGAGCCTCCTGAGCACGGTCACGTTGCCCGAGCGGTTGCAGCCGTTGGCGAAGCGGTTCGTCGAGGCGATGGCCTACCCCGTTATCGACCTGCCGATGTACCGGGCGTTGCTGGACCTTTCGGTGGACTTCTTCGTGCCCAACCTGGGGTTGGTGCCACAGAACACTGTGACGCTCCTGAAGACCAACCAGGCCTTCATCGAGTCCTACATGGTCGGGCTCAACCATGAGATGGCCCGCGAGCTGTTGTGGCGGGAGTACCCGACCGACCAGCGCGGCTCGCCCTTCCGGCAATTCTGGGATGTGCGCACGGTCGCGTCACCCCCGGAGGAGGACGCGGAGCAGCGGCGCGAGCGGCTGTACGACATCCGGCCGATCCATGATTGGCCGCAAGGCTCCGAGCTTGGTCACAACGACAACCGGGAGACCGGCGCGCAGGAAGAGGAGCTCGTCCTGGTCATCCGGGGCGAACTGCTGAAGAAGTATCCGAACGCGGCGATCTATGCCCACCGTGCCCGCTGGCAGCCCGAAGGGGGGCCGCCGGACCCTGCCCAGGAACGGGTCCCGATCAAGCCGCGCGACCCGGCGCATCCGACGCTGGAAGAGATCATGCTGCCGCTGTACGAGGCGAAGGTGGACCCGGACCTGTACCTGCTCGGGTTCGACCTGACGGAGAAAGAGGCCAAGGGCGACATCGCGACCGGCGAGGCGGGCTGGTTCTTCGTCATCCAGGAGCGGCCCGGTGACCCCCGGTTCGGCCTGGACGTGAACAAGGCCCCGAAGGTCGAGGTGTGGAACGACCTGTCCTGGCCTGACGTGGATCCCGGCGGGCTCGGATTCGTCAGGCTGGACGAGAACACCGTGCAGGTCCCGCTGCGGGAGTTCGACGTCCCCGCCGAGGACCAGGAGAAGAACGACCAGCAGCTGGAAGACAAGTCTCTACCGGTCTGGCACGGTGGGCTGAGCTCGGCGGACGTCGCCTACATGCTCTTCCAGGCACCGGTGCTGATGGCCGTACACGCCCAGGAGATGCTGCCGTGACAGCCGACAATGTGACGGGCGCGCTCGCCTCGCTCAGCGACGACTTCCCGGTGCTGCTCGGCCCGGTCCGGGTGGAGACCCGCTTCACCGCCACCGAACTGCTGGTGCGGATCTTTCCGGACGAGTGGTGCACCGACAAGTTCGAGCCGCGGCCGACACGGGCCGAGATCGGCGCGCTCGACGCGTACTGGACGGCGCTGTGGCGGTCCGGCGGCAACCCGGTGGGCGAACAGGCCGCCTGGCAGGAGCTTGTGGCGCGAGTGCCGGGCGGGCGGGCGAGCTGGCTGCTGCGCACGCACCGGCCCGCCAATCCAGGGGAACGGCCGACCGGCCTGCCCGGCGGGACGACCGTCCTGGTGGTCGTGAGCGGCTGGCCGCTCCCGGCCGACGACCGGCAGCCGACGATCACGTACTGGACCGCGATCTGGCGGGCGCACGGTGACCGGGCCAAGCAGCGGGCCGCCGACACGGCACTGCGCAGCGCCGTCGGCCAGACACGGGCGCAGGCCATCCGTGCCCGCCGTCCGGCGGGCATCGACGCGGCGCCCACCACCGCCGGCGACGCCGTGGCCGTGGCCTTCCTGGTGCTGCCGCCGCCCGCCGCCGCCGATGTCGCCGAGCATTCGTGGACCCAGGCGGCACGGGCCCGGCTGCTGCCCGACCGGTTCACCGTGTTCGGCTATGTCAACGGCGAGCGGGTTTTGACGGCGACCGGGGTGACAGTGCCCGACACGCTCGCGGTGAGCCCCGACCCGGGCGTCGGCACCGACCGCCAGCTCAAGGTGAACGAGCAGACCGGAGCGCTGCGCGTGCCCGACGAGCTGCGCTGGCTGACCGACTTCAACCGGGCGGTCGCGGTCGGCATGGGGCTGCGCATCCCGCTCACCCCGTCGATCGGGCGCGGGCTCGACCGGCTGATCGTGCTCGGGCTGCGCGAACGCTCCGGCCCCGAGCAGTCGGCCACCCAGCTGGCCGAGCTGATCAACCGCCAGTCGCGCGGCCCCGCCGGGTACGTGCTGTTGCCCCAGGGCACCCCGACCAACAACACCGAGGCGGCACCGGCGGGTCAGGACGCCCGGGCGGAGGCCGAGGCCGGTCTTCGCGCCGCCGCCGGGGTCACGGCCACCGACGACTGGCGAACGAAGACCGACGGCGAGTGGTTCGCCGACCTGCTCGGCATCGACCCGTCCGTGCTGGAGGGGATGCCGAACGCCGACGGTACCGACCAGCGGGACGCCCGCGCCGCCAACACCGCGTTGTGGCCCGCCACCTGGGGTGCGTACCTGCGCGGCATGATGCACCCGATCCTGTCCGACCAGGCGGTGGACGAGACCCGGGACTTCTTCGTCCGGCACGTGTCGGGGCGCGGGCCCATCCCGGCGGTCAAGATAGGACGTCAGCCGTACGGGATCCTGCCCACCACCGCGTTCTCCCGGATGGAGTTTCCAGAGGGCGCCAAGCACCGCCGTGCGTTGCACAAGCTGCTCGGCGTCGCCGCGCAGGACTGGCAGACTGCTGCCGACACAGTCAGCCACCTGGGCAAGAACGGCGATCCGCACCGGCTGCTGCTGGACATCCTGGCGCTGCACCCGACATCGGCGGAGTTCTATCAGCGCTATGCACAGAGCGTCGAGGACATCTTCAACAGGGAGAACCTCAACAGCGGCGGCCCTCGGGTACTCCCGGCCCTCGACCAGCTGAACATGCCGCAACCGATCCGCGCCCTGCTCACCCGGCTCGGCTACGCCGACCCGCCCGGCCCCGACCCCGACGTGATCCGGCGGCTGTTCGTCGGAGACCAGTACCCGCTGCTCGGCCCGCTGGTCGATGACCGTCCGCCGTCGGAGACCGACACCATCCGCCCCTACGTCCCCGACCGGGGAAACTACCTGCACTGGCTCGTCCGGCATGCTGCGCGGGATCTGGAGACGATTCGCCTCGAAAGGGGCTTCATCGACGACCGGCCTCCGGCCGCGCTGCTGTACCTGCTGGCCCGGCACGCGGTCCTGCTGGGCTGGGAGGACTGCGCGCGCCGGCTGGCCGCCGCCACACCCGGCCCGGTTCCGTCCGGCCGCGACCAGCTGTTCATTCACGTGCGGCCCAACCGGCCGGGACAGCAGCCCCTGCCGAGCGAGAGCAGGTTCCGCCAGCTGTACGAGCCTGACCGGAACATCACCGGAACCGCGGATAAGCTGGTGGTCGACTTCATCCCGGACGCCATCGCGGCGCAGCGCCCGGCCACCGCGCAGCTCGTCGAGCAGATACGGGCGCTGGAGCATCTCGCCGGGCTGTCCACGGCGCGGCTGGAGCGGGTGCTGGCCGAGCATCTGGACTGCGCCTCGTACCGGCTCGACGCCTGGAGGCTCGGCCTGGTCAACGAGCGGCTGGCCGAGCTGCGGTACGGTCCGGACGGTGTCTCCGGTGGCAGCCCGGCCCGGCGCGGGATCCATCTCGGCGCGTACGGCTGGCTGGAGGAGGTCAGGCCCCGGTCGCGTCCCGGGGAGAAGCAGGTGGAACTGTCGGGTGACCTCGCCGAGCTGTTCACACCGCCGGGATCCAGCCCGCTGATGCACGACCCCGCGAACGGCGGCTACATCCACGCGCCGTCCCCCGGCCAGGCGACGACCGCCGCCGTACTGCGCGCCGGATACATCGCCAACGCCTCCCCCGCCAACCGCGAAACGTTCGCGGTCAATCTGAGCTCGGAGCGGGTCCGGGTGGCGCTGACCCTGCTCGACGGGCTGCGCCAAGGCCAGTCGCTCGGGGCGCTGCTCGGGTACCGGTTCGAACGGGCCTTGCACGACCGGTACGCCGACGCCGAGCTGGACTCGTTCATCACGGCCCTGCGCGGGGCGTTCCCGCTCCGGGCCGGGCGGATCGCCGACACCAAGCCCGAGCCCGGCGTCGCCGTCGACCTGATCGAAGCCCGCAACGTCATCGACGGACTCGAACTGGTGCTCCGCGCGACCAGGGTGCCCGGCGCGGACGTCTACCCGTTCGGCGTGCAAGGTCTGCCGAAGCCGAGCGACGCCCAGCGCAAGGCCATCAATGACGAGGTGCGAAGGCTGCTCGACACCCACGACGCACTGACCGACCTCGCCGTCGCCGAGAGCACCCACCAAACGGTCGCCGGCAACCCAGAACGTGCCGCGTCGACGCTCGACGCGTACGCCAAGGAAGGTGTCGCACCCGAGCCCGAAGTGGTCCGCTCACCCCGCAGCGGCACCACCCTCACCCACCGGCTGGCACTGCAGCTCACCCCGGGCATCCGCCCCGGCCACAGCGCCCCCTCCTTCCAGGGCGACGGGCCGCGCGCCAAGGCCGAACCCGCCGTCGACGACTGGCTGCCCACCGTACTGCCCGGCCAGCAGGACGTGACCGCGCTGGTCACCTGGGTCGACCCCGGCAACGGGGTGGCCCGCAGCAGCAAGGTCACCCAACGGGATCTGAACCTGCGGCCGATCGATCTGCTGTGGGCGGTACGGCCGGTCAGCGAGGCGGCGATGACCGACCTGGACGACCGGATCATCGGCGTGGTCGCCACCCGGGACCGTCCCCGCCCCGACGCCCAACTGATCATCCAGCACACCCGGCGCGTCCCCGGCAAGGTGACCTTCTTCGAGCTGGCCCCGCTGATCGCGGCGCTGCGGTCGCTGCTGACCACGTCCCGGCCGGTGCGGCCCACGGACCTGATCCCCGCCGCGGGCGACGCCCCCATCGACAGGGCCGCCGACGAGGCCCTGACACTGCCCAGGGAACGGCTCGTGGCCGTCCGGGACAGCCTGGCGGCGTTGCGCGCGACGGTGACCGGCTACCTCGCCGACCTGGCGCCGCTGTTCCCCGCCCCGCCCGCACCGGTTCACCGGACCGAGGTGATCGGCAACATCGACACCTTCCTGCACCGCTACGCCGACCTGATCGTGACGGCGGGCGGGTTCGGCATGGTGCGCAGCGGCTGGGGCGAGGCCACCGCCTGGCGGCGCGACAGTTACGCCGCGGTGCTCGCCGCCGTCGACGAGGTCGCCGACCGGATGGGCCGGGCGCTCGCCGACGCCGACGCGCTCATCGCCGCCTACGACGCGCTGCCGTCGAACACCCCGGTGCCCGAGCGGTTCCGGCTGCTGGAGCGGATCGAGCGGCTGCTCACCACCAAGCCGACCACCCCGCGCCCGAGCACCCCGGAGAGGCTGCGGACGACCATCGCCACCCGCCGCCAGACGTTCGACAACCGGCTCCAGGACCTGCGCGAGGTGGCCCGCACCACGCAACCGGCCCTGAGCGGGCTCATGGCCCAGGTCGCCGCGCTGCTGCCGCTCACCCATCTCGACCCCGCCGGGCTGACGCTCACCCCGTTCGAGGACAAGATCGTCGACTACGGCAGGGACCTGCTGGACCGGGCCCGGGCATTGCAGACCGAGATCGTCGACCGGCTGACCGCCGCCGAAGCCGGGCTGGCCGAGCACGACCAGGCGGTGACCGGCCCAGACCGGTTGCGGGCCGCGCTCGACACGCTCAAGGCGCTGCTCGGAGAGGACGTGCTGGCCGTCCCGGAGTTCACGCCGTCCACCCAGCTCGCCACGGACTGGAAGAAGGCCCGCGACGACAGCGGCAAGCTGATCAAGCATCTGGAAGACGCCGGGCGGGACTTCCCGGTGGACGACTGGCTGCACGGCATCGCCCGCGTCCGGGAAAAGCCGCGGATGTGGGAGCAGGTCGTCATCCTCAGCGACGCGCTGCGCGGCAGCGGCGGACTGCTCGGGGACGTGCTGGGTCTCGAGGAGCCCCAGCTGGAGCCGATCCAGCTGCCCTACCGGACGAACGACCACTGGTTGGGCATGGAATTCGCCCCGGACACCGCACTCGACACCGACCGGCTGCTGTTCACGGCCCACTACGCGTCCAAGCCTCTACCGACCGCCGGCAACGCCTGCGGTCTCCTGCTCGACGAATGGACCGAGGCGATCCCCGCCCTCAAGGAGACCACGGGGATCGCGGTGCATTTCGACGGGCCCGACTCCGAGCCCCCGCAGGCCCTGCTCCTGGTCGCCCCGCCGGTGCGGACGGGCGCCTGGAATCCCGACGACCTGCTCGCCGCACTGCATGAGACGTACGAGCTGATGAAGGCCCGCGCCGTCGAACCCGCGCACCTGGACGACACCGCCTACGCGCACCTGCTGCCCGCGACGCTGGTGTCGGCCACCCAGAAACCCATCACCATCAGCACCGACTACGCGACCAACAACCTGCGATGGAAGGCCCCATGACCGCGCCGCTCCGCATCGAGAACCTGCCGGACGCCTTCGCCAAGCGGGACCACCCCACCGTCGGGCTGTGGAACCGGCTGGAGGGCCGCCCGCGAACGGTCGACTTCGATCGCGCCCTACGGGTGGAGGTCCGCGACGCGCTCTGGATGCTCACCCGCCAGTGGCAGCTCGGCGAGTTCCGCGGCTCCGACGCGGGCTCTCCGGTCACCGCCACCTACTCGGTCGCAACGGCAACGCCCAGCCGATTCCGTCCCACCTCGGGCGGTACGGTGCAGAACCTGCCCGCCGGCCGCCCGTTGGAGGACATCGCCGAACGCAGGCCGCTGCCGTTCGCGTTCGGACCTGACCGCATCTCGTACGACCTGCGCCTGGCCATCGGACGCCGCTGGCTGAAGATGATGAGCCGGAACCTGCCCATCCGGCACCACCGCCGGGCTTACGTCGACCGCTACCCGATCGACCTGCCGAACCCGGCCGCCGACGCCGACACCCCGCGCGTGGCCCACCCCTCGGTCTGGTCCACCCTGCAAGCCGCCTCCGGACGCCGCATGGACGGCTACGAGCTCTACCGCCGTATCAAGCTCGGCCACGAGGCCGCCGAAGGCATCCCCCTTGTGGCACCGCCCCACCGCACCCTCCTCAACAACCTCGGCACCCGCCTGGTCAAGTGGTTCGACGACCTCATCGACCAGCCCGCCGGGGATGTCACCTGGGATCCGCGCCGCCTGGAGCACCGCTTCTCCATCGCCGCCGGCCAGCAGGGCGGCACCGAGAAGGTCCTCACCGCCCAGGAGTACCCCGGCGGCGAACTCGACTGGCATGCCTTCTCGATCGACAGGAACGTCCAGATGGGCGGCACCACCGCACCGCCCGCCCCGATCAACAGAACCGTGTTCCCGGCACCGGTCCGCTACTCCGGCATGCCGCTGCCCCGCTGGTGGGCCGTGGAGGACGGCCGCACCAACTTCGCCGCCGTACGGCCCGACAGCACCGACCTGGCCCGGCTGGTCGTCCTGGAGTTCGCGCTGGTCTACAGCAACGACTGGTTCCATCTGCCGTGCGACCTGCCCGCCGGGACCCTCGCCGAGCTGCGCGGCCTCGCGGTCACCGACGTCTTCGGCCGGCGACAGTGGATCACCCCGGCCGGCGCCGGAGCCGACAACGACTGGCAGCGCTGGTCCATGTTCACCCTCGACACCATCGGCACCGACGCCGTCCCCGCCGACACCGGACTGTTCCTGCCGCCCACCATCCCCAAGGTCGCCGACGGCCCCGCCCTGGAGGAGGTCTCCCTCATCCGCGACGAGAATGCCAACATGGTCTGGGGCATCGAGCAGACCGTCCGGCTCCCCACCGGCGAAGGACGCAGCGGCAGTGAGGCCGCCGCCGAGATCCTCGCACACCGCCGCCGCCTGTTCCCGCCCACTGCCCCCAGCACGCCCGTCGCCCCTATCGCCTACCAGGCCATGACATCCGTCCCAGGCCACTGGATTCCGTTCATCCCCGTCCGCGTTCCCGGCGACAGCCGTCGCATCCAGCTCCAGCGCGCAGCCATGCCCAGCGAAATCGACCAGCGGCCGGTACGCCCCCGCACTGCCCTGCTACGCGAAGGCCTCGACGCCACCCAGCCCCGCTCTTACTTCGTCAACGAAGAGGAAGTGCCGCAGACCGGGACCAAGGTCACCGTCGCCTACAACCGCACCCGCTGGGCCGACGGCCAGGTCGCGGTCTGGCTCAGCGCACGCCGCGGCACAGGCCGCGGGGAAGGCTCCAGCGGCCTGGCCTTCGACCTCCCCGTGGACACCCGCCCTCCAACCTGACCGCGCCTTCGCCAGGGCCGGGCCGCTGATGTCCTGCGTACCGGCCGCCTGCAGCGCATCACCGGAGGCGGGTACATGCTGCCCAAGGCATTGGCCGAGCGACTCTTGTAGGGCTCCATGCCCGGGTACCGCGCCCGCATTTGAATCTCTGGGGAACACAGCCGCCCGCCCACTGAGGGACCGTGCGGGCGTCGATGCCGCACTAACCGCGGCGACCGTAGTGCGCACACTGCTCATCGGCTGCATCGGATCGCCCCAGAACTGCATCCGTGCAGGTGAGAGACGTGAATCCCGGCGACCCCAGGTCCGTGCTTCGTCGGCCTGGTACAGCCATGGCGTGGTGGCCGTCACGGCATGATGCGACCCTGATCTCCCTGTCTGGTGGCGTGCTCGGCGATGTCGGTGACCCACAGCAGGTCTGGCGCGTCGACGGCGAAGTCGCGGCTGACCAGGTCCTCCTCGGTGGCCTCGTTCACCGGGTCGTGCCGGCCCCGGCGCCGGTGAGCAGCTCGACCCGCTTGCGGTGGACCGACTCACCCAACCCCAGCGTCAACTCGGCATGCACTCGCGGCGACCCCGTAACTGAACCTCGATTCTTCATGAATCATCTTCACCAGCTCGGCGTTGCGCTGCTCACGCAGCGACACGGGCCGCGGCCTGCCCAGTCCTTATAGCCCGAACGGGAAACACCCAGGACTCGGCAGGCCACCGCGACAGGAACACCCTGCGCGGCCAACTCGTGGACCAGCGAGTACTTTATTTTGGGACCACGTTCTCACGCGCGAAGTAGGCGGCCGCCTGCTTGAGGATCTGGTTCTCCAACTCCAGCTGCCGGGTCTTGCGGCGCAGCTCGACCAGTTCTTTCTTCTCCTGGCTGGTCAGCCCGTCCGAGCGGCCGTCACCGGCGTCGGCCTGGCGGACCCGGTCACTCAAACAGGACTGGCTGATTCCCAGGCTCTTGGCCAGCGCTGAGACCGATTTGTCACCGGCCGGGCCAGCTCCACAGCGCGGCGCCGGAACTCCGGCGGATGAGGTGGCGGCACGAGACACGTCCTTCCTCGTCGGCCCGAGGCCAACTCAGGACACGCGGGCGCGGTGGGTGAATCCCCAGCGGGCGGCGATTGCGTGCACGGGCGCCCGGCCAGGCCAGGGTCGGCCAGTTCGCGGCGGCAGCGTTGCACCCGCTGTTGCCGGATCTAGATGACCACGGTCACCTATTCGTCCTGGAAGAGATTGTGCAGGTAACGGACTGATATGCGGTGGGCCGCGGTGATGGTGTCCGGGCAGAGGGCAAGGTTGGCAAGATGATGATCGCTGAAGTAGTAGATCTGGCAATGGGGCGACGCCGTCCTCGGTGCGAGATCGCCGCCCTCCTCACCGCCGGCGGCCGGCACGAGAGCCGACGGTCATGACCTCGGTACTCACGATCCAGGCGTCTCGAGTCCTATGGCCTCTTGATGGCGCCAAGCCGCGGGCTTCGGGTGGGCTTGATGCTCATCTTGGCTGTGGACGTACGGCGGTCGGGTCACGCGCAGCCGGGCCGAGAAGGGCTGCTCCCCGCGTACGCGGGGATGGTCCCTCCGGGATCAAGACCAAATACCTCGCCGAAACCTGCTCCCCGCGCACGTGGGGATAATCCGATGTAACGCCTCGGACCGAGATCAGCTCCTGGGGCGGGCTGAGTGGTGGCGGGCTCGGGTGCGCCGGTGGCGATGCGGATGGTGTGGAGCATGCCGCGGGCGTCGGTGGCCGTGAGGTGGACAGGCGTGCGCCGTGCAGAGCGTCGGCGTGGTGCCCTTCGGCGTGGGTGAGCGAGCCGTTGTTGCCGACATGGGCGGTGGTGCCGTGTGGCCAGCGGCCGAGAAGGAACGCGCCGATGCCATAGCGGGCTCCGAGTTGGACGCTGGCGTCCAGCGTGTGGGTGGCGTGTTCGGGCACGGAGGCGACGAGCAGGACGGCGGGGAGCGGTTCGGCGGGGTCGGCAGTGCGGAGGCTGGGCAGGTCGGGTTCCTCGGTGTCCTCCAGGAGGCGGGTGCGGCGGATGATTCGGCTTCCAGGTGGGTGATGGCCGCGTTGAGGGTGGGCGGGACGACAAGCCCGGGTAGAGCGATGGCCAGTTCGGGGATGTCGGTGTCGGGGAACAGGGTTTGGGCGTCGGGTGAGGCGATGAGGAGTTCGACGCGGTCGGCGCGTGCTCTGGCCAGGAGCTCGGTGGCGATCGCCCGCAGCGTGCCGACAGCCCCGTCTCCCTCGAGACCGAGTCCGAGCCCGGGGAGCGGGAGGGTGATGGCGCCGTCGGGGCCGGTGCCGAGGGTGATCTGGTTGGGGATGGGCTCGTCGCGGTCGGCGTAGCTGTCCAGGTGGGCCCGGTGTGCTTGGGCGACCGCAGCCGGCGGTGTTGGCTCGGGTGAGGCGGGTGTCGAGCGCTCGGCGGCGGCGCCGGTGAAGGCGGGTGGCCGCCAGCGCAACGCTGAGGGCCGAGGCGAGGCCGAGGCGAGGCCGAGGCAGGCGCCGCTGGGCAGGGTGATGGCCAATCGTTCGGTGTGCTCGGCTTTCTGCCGTGCGGGAGGCGAATGCGGTCTGGAGGGTTGACTCAGCGGACGCGGATCAACCGGAGGGGGTGGGGCCGAGATTGGCCTACTCGCCGGAGAGTGCGTGGCCCTTGGGGAGGGGGTCTCCTCCGATCGGTCGGGTGCCTGTGTGGACGGGCCTGATGGGCCGGAGGCGTTCTTTGGCGCTACCGGTTTCGAAGGGTTGGGCGACGAGGGCTTGTCGTTGTTTGTGGTGGTCGGAGGTAGGCGGAGTTTCTGCCCTGGGTAGATGCGGTCGGGGTCGGTGAGCGGGGGCAGGTCTTCGGGTTGGGTGAGGCGTCGGCTGGCTTTGAAGATTTTGGGGTAGCGGGTTCCGGAGCCGTATTCGCGGCGGGCGATGGCCCACAGGGTGTCGCCCCGTTTGACGATGCGGGTACGGAAGCGCGGTTGCTTTGATTGCTCTTGGCGGCTGGTGGCTGGTCGGGTCTCGTGGAGTGGTGCTTGTTTGGTGGCGACGGATGCCGGGGCCGCAGGGCCTTTGGTCTCAGGTGCGGCGCTTGTTGCATGTGCTGGGGTGCTGGTCATCGGGTGGGCGAGTGCGGTGCTCGTGGTGAAGATGAGCGCGGTCATGGCGACCAGGTCGCGGGCCAGGTGCTGGGCGGGGCGGACGGGCCGGGGCAGGCTGGGGGCGGATCGTCGCGCGAGGGCATCTCCTCAGATGCGCAAGGGAGGTGACGGCTTTCCCGCCCACGGGCGCGCAGTGCTCCCTTGCGCGCCCGTAGCATCAGCCGCGCCGCGATGTGCGGGCGAGTGATGTCGATGCCGTCCAGTTGTGCGACGAACTCGGTGAGCAGTTCGGAGCCGATGTCGTCGGCGAGCCGTTCGGGGCTCGAGCGGAGCACGCGGGCCGCGACGTTCTTCAGCCCCGGCATCGCGACCCCCACGCACCCGATGACCCATGCCGGATCTTTGGTACGCGCCCGACTGACCAGCTCAGCCCAGACGGCGTCTTTGAGGGCTTCGGTCGCGGCGGGTTTCAGGAGTGCTTCGCGCAGCTCGCCGAGGCCCACTGCTCGCGCGGGCAGTCCGTGCCCGACCTTGCGGCCGTCGAGCGCCAGCGGGCCGGCGATCAGGAGCTGGAAGGTGCGCTCGGCCACGGCCAGGGCGCTGGCCGGTCGCCCAGGCATGCCTCTGCTGCGCCGTTGGTGCTGCTGTCGTCGTGCGTCATGGCGGCCTCCGAATGTCGAGACGTTGGTGCCGCCAGGTATCGGCCACGGCCTGAGCACTTCCTGGGCAGTGTACAGGCGGCTGCACCCGTGCCCAAAATCTGCTCAGAATCGCTGTGACCTGCGGAGATGTTGCTCCGGCGATGCCTGCCTGGCAGAACGGCAAAGCAGGCGTCAGTGTCCAGATCCGTCCCTGATCTGGCCCACGTTCATCGCCGGGGTTTCTCGGTTAGGACTTCGGCAACCGAGTTCGGCCTTGTGCGGCCGAGAGCGCTGGTGGAGGGCGTCCTCTCTGTCCGGAGGTGGCTTGGCGAGAGGAATGACAGAGATGACCGCGTGGTCCTCGTGGTAAGGAAGACGTGCGCGAGCATGCCCAAGGTGGCCGACCAATACCAGGACCTCTAGGCAAGGACTTGGTGCTGGTCGAGCCCGCACATGCCCGTGCTGGTCGTAAACAGTCACTCGTCTGCGGAGCATGTGTCGGAGAACCTGATGATCTCCTTGTGTTGCACTGCAGTGCGGTCACGCTCGCGCTTGAGCGCCTCGAGGTAGGAACCGATCCCTGCTTCAAGACCGCCGCAGTTGCCAGCGGCGGCTTTTTGCTCGGCAGTCGCAAGGCGGCTTGAGCTGTGAAGCGGAGCCTCCCCGTAGAAACGTTGAGGAAACGTAGGGCCGATGTATGACAGAAGGGGAGCGGGCGAACGCCGGGTGACAGTCGGTGTCAGGGAGCGAGAAAGGATCACGGGAGTAGAGGGATCGTCGAGCATCTGTGCTCAGTGTTAAGGACAACTCGCTCAGCAGGAGCGTCCCAAGGATCTGCAGCGAGGTCCGAGCGTCCCACGGCCTCAATTCGCGGTTGGAAAAGGGGCTGGCACGGTGCATGCGCAGCCCAGGATGGCTGGAAGCATCAGAGTGTGGTGCTTCTAGCTACCCAGAATATGCATCGTTCGCGTCCGACGCCTGTCCAGTGGCGCGTAGCCACTCAAGACACTCAGGAAGGGGAGACAACACCTGATGTGGAGAAAGAATTTCATCGCCCTTGCAGTGGCGACCATTGCCATGAGCGGGGGTTCAATCGGTCTCGCGGGACCGGTGGCGGCCGAGCCGGCAGGAACGGGGCTTTCAGCGGCTGAATCGCAGGCATGCACAGCCGCTATAGCCAAGGAAGCGCTCAACATACGCTCAGCGGCTTCAACCGGTTCCAAGATCAAGGATAGCCTCAAGAAGGGCGAGTTCGGATGCTTGATTAGTTTTGTGCCTAACGGCGGGGGCTATACAGCATGCGGTGGTTCCAGCACCGTCTGGTACCACGTGAAGGTTCCCAAGTTGAGGGTGACGGGTTATGTAGTCGCCAGATGCATAAAGATCAAGGGCTGATCAAGAGCCGACGGGCTAGATGATCCCACGGCCACAGAAAGTGCTCGAGCCCGAAATTGTCCGGTTCCTGGCCGGACGGCATCAGCGACCGATGTTCCGTAGACGGAGGGCGAGGTCTCGCGCTTCTCGTACCGGACTGGGGGCAGCGCCTGGACTTCCGGGTCACCTTCCTGACCATGGCGGCCGGAACCGGCTACAGCCGCAGGAAGGAACCCAACGCCATCGTGTAGCAGGGCGTGTTCAAGTTCCTGATAGGTGCGGCATGTCGGCCCGCGGGAGAGCGTCCGGGTCAGGTTCGGCTGCTGGAACCAGTGCAGTGCACGGCTGTGCTTAGCGGTGCAGGGTGGGCCGGTAGATGAGCTCTTGGGTGTGGCCGTCGAACGTCCGGCTCTCGATCAGCTCGAGGTCGAAGTCGGCCGCGCCCTCGAAGATCGGGTCGGTCCCGGTCTGACCGCTGATCACAGGGAAGATCGTCACCTGGACGCGGTCGACGAGCCCTGCGGCCATCAGCGCCCGGTTCAACGACAGGCTGCCGTTCGAGAGCAACGGCACCTCGGACTCCTCCTTGAGTTGGGCGACGACGTCGACGGCGTCGCCGGCCACGACGGTCACGTCCGGCCATGCGAAGGGTCCAGCGAGCGTCGTCGACACCACCGTTGTCGGCATGCTCCGCATCCGGGAGTTCACCGGGTCGAGGTCGGCCTCTGGGATCGGGCCCAGCAGCTCCACGAACTGCCGAAAGGTGTTGCTCCCGAGAACCATCCGCTGCTCTTCGCTGATCGCGGCAAGGCGGTTTTCAAGGAACTCAGGGCCCTGTTTTCCCCAGTAGCCGCCCCAGTCGCCGTCGGGGCCGTAGGAGCCGTAGCCGTCGAGGGTGGAAAAGACGTCCCAGGTGTAGATAGCGGTCATGGTGCTCTCCTCGAGTGCGGTTGATGGCGTGTTGTGGATACAGACGAGGAACCATGACGAAACTTATCGCACTTGGACTCCTGGATTCGGGTCGCCTTCGATGCAGGTCGCCTTTAGATTTCCAGGTCGTGTGGGCTGTGTAGTTGCGACTGCATGGGGCGCATAGCGGAACGGGCACGGACTTCGTGATCATGGTGGTGCCCAAACCCTATGGCCTCGAAGGTATCCCGTGCCCTGTGCCCCATCCTCCCCGATTCCCGCAATCCTGGCGAAGCTCGACCCCGATCGCGTCGCCGACCTGCGCCCCTACCTGGAGTCGGTGCCCGACCCCGGGTCGCGGCTGGGCGCTGGTACTCCCTGGTCGCGATCCTGGCCGTGTGCGCGTGCGCGGCCGTCTCGGGCGCGAAGACCATCGACGAGCTCGCCGACGGCGCGGCTCGCTCGACGCCTACCTGGCCGACCGCCACCGCGCCGAGACCGCCACCGACGCGGCTGACAGCAGATGGCGGCGCCGGATCATCGCCGTCGAAGGCAATGCGCTGAAAGGCTCGGCCCGGCTCGACCAGCGGCGCCGACACCTGCTCTCGGCACTTCAAGCCCCTACGCGCACCACTCGACCTGGCCGGGAACGTGATCACCTTCGACGCCCTCCACACCGTCCAAGACCACGTCAAATGGCTGGTCCAGACCAAGAACGCGCACTACGTCGCGATGATCAAGACGACTCAGCCGAATGCACACGCCCAGGTCAGCGCCCCACCACGGAACGCGATCCGCGTTCAAGACACCCGATCCGAGACGGGGCACGGCAGGAGAGAGGCACGCTCGATCAAAACCATGGGCATCGCCGCCAACCTCGGTGGTCTGACCTTCCCCGAGGCCGAACTCTCCATCCGGGTCCACCGCCGTCGCAAGGAGGACGGGAAGGCCGAGACGCGGGAGACGGTCTACGCGGTCACCAGCCTCGACGCTCACCAGGCGAGCCCCGCAGAACTGGCCGACTACCTGCGAGGACACTGGATCATCGAGAATTCGAGTCCTCACATCAGGGACCGCGTCTTCGGCGAGGACGCCTCGACCGTCCACCACGGATCCGCGCCCCGCGCCATGGCCACGCTCTGTACGGGCACGGGCATGCACCCCGTCGACTGGCTAGCACACGCTTCCACTGAAACCGTCCGTCAGGCCGCTCACGACCCCGACCGCCTGTTCGACCACGTCGTCACGGTGTTGGGGATCCGAGCACGGTGATCGACGGGTTGGCCCGCGAGGAGGATGAACGCAGAATTAGCGGTAGGGGTCGGTTAGCGGGTCCGGAGGTGTCCAAGCGTGCGCGTCGTCGGGCAGTGACCTTGGCAAAGGTCTGTTCGCCAAGGCGGACATAGGCGGAGTGGCGCAGCTGGTGGAGCGTCCAGCCTCGCCGGTGCGGTCGAGGGCGGCGGTGGCGGCCTTGAACGGGTACTTCGCCACCGCGCCAGCAGGGGTGGCGTTACCGATGCGCCACCAGCCGCGAGTGCGCGGAGCGTGGCCCGCTATGGCCATAGTCCGTGAGGGCGGCGCAAGCGTCTGAGCTGATGTGAGCGAACCCCACGACGTTCCCAGGTCGTCCTCGTCCTCTGGTTCCCGGTTCCGCCAGCCGAACGGGTCGAGCTTTCCCGGTCCGCTCGGTCGGCGGTGCCGCAGATTCCCGAGCCCACCCCCGACGAGCTGAAGGACATCCCCGTCGGTCGGCGTCTGGAACTGCTGGAACTGCGACGCCAGCGCCAAGACGCTGAACGCGACCGGCGGCGGCAAAGCAAGCACCAGTGGTTCAACAGTGTCGGCATCCTGATCGGCGTCCTGGCCGCCGTCGCCGGCCTGGTGACCACCGCCATCACCTGGCGCGTCGGCCAGGACGAGCTTCGCACAACCAGGGAGAAGCAAGTCACCGACCGCTACGCCAAGGCCGTCGAGCAGCTTGGTTCGGACAAGCCGGAAGTACGGATGGGCGGTATCTACGCCCTGGAACGCCTGATGGCGGACTCCTCGCGTGAACGGCGTACGATCATCGAGGTGCTCGCGGCCTACGTCCGCACTGTCCGCTGAAACGCGAAGTGGAGGCCCAGGTGATCCCGGGACCTCCACATGTGCGGTCAGTGTGTGTCCGAGGGGGGACTTGAACCTTCTGCCTATATTGTCCTTCCCCTTGGCGATGTTCCGCTAAACGCCGAGGCCCTGGTCGACGAGGCGGAGGGCTGATCGGCTATGGGGAACGCACAGTATTCTCCTGCGGGCCGGGTGATTCGATCGGCGTCCACTGTCAGCGTGATTGTGCTGGCCGGTATCGCTGCGGTGATCTCCTATAAGCACATGTACGAGTTGGTGGTGCGGTACGGGGAGAGTTCGTGGACGGCGGCGCTGCTGCCGGTGAGTGTGGACGGGATGATCGTGGTGGCCTCGATGTCGCTGCTGGTCGATTCCCGTCAAGGTCGCGGCGGGGGGCTGCTTCCATGGACGCTGCTGGTGCTGGGCAGTGCAGCCAGCCTTGCCGCCAACGTCGCCGTCGCCGAACCATCAGCGGTCGGCCGACTCATCGCCGCCTGGCCCAGCTGTGCCCTGATCGGCTCCTACGAGCTGTTGATGCGGCAGATCCGGCGCACCGCTGTGGAAAATACCGGGCGTGACGATGCGGACGCCAATGTTGGCTCTGAAGGGGCGCATATGATCCCTGGCGCCGCTCATAGGTCTTCTGAGGAGGCTCATAGCCCGCTTGACGAGGTCATCGATCTGTGCGGCGGAGTTACAGGAGTTCAGCACCAGCAGCGGCGGGCCGCACGAGGGCCGGTCGGGCGGGCCGGTCGCCGTCACTGTCGTGTCCCTGGTTTCCCGACGACGCTCGCTGGGTTACCGGTGCGGTTGTGGGGCGTTTCTGGCGGCCTCTTACTGCGACCTGGGATCTAAGTCAGCCGGGCTTGGTGTGGTGTTTGGGTTCAAGCGGGTGCTGTGTGCAATTCTGGTGGATAGGGGTGTCGCCATCGATAGCCGTCCGGGGGGACGAGTTCGCTCAAGTGGTCGCGCGTCTCGGGCACTTTGCTCTTGAAGTAACGGGCCGGTGCTGAGCGCGGGTTGGTACGTGCTAGGTACTCAAGTCCCTCGCGTCCCGTGAGGTAGATGTATCCGCGCTGGCCACGTCCGTGGAACACATACGCGGGGCGTCCCCATTTCCCGGGCCCTGCGGCCCTGCGGCGCGAGACGGTGACGATGAGTCGGCCGGTGGTGCGCCAGTTTGGTCCATGCCAGGCGTCCAGCCAGACCCGCCGCCCGTTGGAGATCCATCGGACGTCCCATCCGTACAGCCTCAGCAGGCGCGCATCGGAGTCTAGAGCCTCGGGGCTGGCGGGACGCGTGTCGATCGGCTCGGGGGAGGTGCCGGGAAGCCGGATGTGGTCGCACTCGATCAGTCGGGCGCGCAGGTGGGTGAGAAAGGTCAGCTTGGATGCCCACTCGTCGGCGGAAACGTCATGGCGGACGCGGATCAGGTGCCGGTCGGGGACAGCGAAGGCGGTGTCCAGGTGGTGGGGGCCGAGCTTGATGCCGAGTCGGGTGAAGGTCGCCCGTCCCAGGTCGATCAGGGCTTCTCGCCAGCGTGCTGCGAGGGCGGGGTGGGCCAGATCGTCAGAGTGTCCGCCTTGCTGGATGTCGCGGGCGACCAGGTTCTGGAACTGGAGGTCGCTGAGATCGATGAGCCGTTGGGAGGTTGGGGTGAGCGGCCTGTCATGGGCTGGCAGCGAATCGGCTCGCCGGCCGGTCACGATCTGGTGGGCTTCCAGTCGTCGCTGCCGAATCGCAGCCAGGCGGCGATCAGCGGACAAGGCGTCTGGATGATCAATCCCCGAGGAGGCGATCTTGTTCCACCAGGAAAGCTGATGTGCTCCCTCCTGGATCACTAGGGTGCGTTCCCACCTTCGGCAGACCTGTGAGGACCAGAGCCAGTGTGTGACGGCGGCGGGCACCCGGTTGAGTGTCGCCTCGGCGACCGCTACAAGGCTGAAGCGCGCCGGGTCTTGGGCGCACATAGTGCCGATCTGGCTGACGGTGATGTCGGGGTCGAGCGCGGCGACGGCGGCCGGGGTGTCTAAACCGGTCATGGCTTCCTCGGACTGTGGCACACAAGAACGCAGTCGAATGTTAGATGTGCATCAGTATCGATGTCTAGCTAGTCGTACTATTTCCTATCCGCCGACAGCAATAGTTGATCTTGATCCACGCAGCGGGTGTCCGATTAGCCCCATGGCCTTCCCTGGTGGGTGGTCAAAATGATCGCCGGACCATGTGGGTCGGCATGCAATCAGATGCTCTCTGTGGCGAAAACTAGTTGAAGTGAATAATCGTCGCGATGCCTGTGGTGGGCGGCAGATGCGGCGGGATTTGCGTGATACTTCGAGATCTGCGGATCGTCGTCGTCCTCTGGATTTGTGTGGCTGATCGGATTCCCGGCTGGATGTGGTAATTCAGGGCGGTGCTGGGGTTGCTGACATGCGCGTTAGTTCGCACTAACTTCGGCACAGTGCAATGCCTACCGCCAGTTCATCGTGTAATACTCTGCGCAGTTGAGAGTGGGGGGTTGCATGGTGCCGACTGTCCCAGATTCGTCGCTGACCTTCGGTCGTGGTTTCCGAGAACCGATATCGGTCAGCGTGGAACGGGCTGCGCTAAAGGCTGTCACGTAACTCGCCTGTTGGATGGGGACGATGTTGGCTTGGCCGTTCCTGGT